>JALSHD010000138.1 GCA_026982395.1 Chromatiales bacterium
CTCGATGAATTCTGCTACCGCTTCAACCGGCGATTCTGGGAGCCGGAGCTGCCAGCCCGCCTGCTGAACCTCTGCCTGTGGCATGCGCCGGTACGACTGGCTGATAATTGTTGAGAGGCACTTTCATCAATGCGGATCTGATCGCTGCCGGGCTGGCGCCATTTGCCCCCGATAGTGCCGCATTCAGAGCGGGGCGGCTGATGCTGGACGAGATTTATCGCCTGTCAGGAAAGGGAGAGAGCTTTGCCTTTGAGACGACGCTAGGCGGCAGGCATTATGCACGCCTAATACCGCAATGGCAGGCGAATGGATACCATGTAAAGCTGTTTTTCTTGCGTCTGCAAACGCCGGAACTGGCAATTGCCCGTGTACAAGGCCGCGTCCTGGCGGGAGGGCATGACATCCCTGAGCCGGTAATCCGCCGGCGCTTTGAAAAGGGTTGGAGAAACTTCAAGCAGTTATATCGCCCTTTGGTGGATGAGTGGGTGTTGTACGATAATTCCGGTGAAACGCCAATCGTTATTGAAGAGGGTGAAAATTCATGAGCCAGTCACAACATGGGAAGAGACGAGATCCGGATATTGCCGCGTCGGAGGTAGCACTAAAGCGAGCCGCCAGACGGGTTCGGGAAATTGCCAGAAAAACCGGCGCCGTGGTTGTGTATATCAAGGACGGTAAAATCGTTGAGGAGCGGCCACACGCTTCAAATCAGGATCAACCATGACCCAGGAAGAACTCAACCAACTCGGCAAGACCCTGTGGGACATCGCCGACCAGCTGCGCGGCGCGATGAACGCTGATGATTTTCGCGACTATATGCTGTCGTTCCTGTTTTTGCGTTATCTGTCGGATAACTACGAGGCAGCCGCCAAAAAGGAGCTGGGCCGGGATTACCCGCAGGTGGACGCGCAGAATGTGGTGGCCTTCCCGAACGGGGAAGTGTCACGGGAAGATACGCCGCTGGCGAAAGTGGCCGAGACGCCGGGTGACTATGGCAACGGCAGTTCTCCGCGCCGCCCGCCGCTGGCGGTGTGGTACGAACAGAACCCCGACGATGTGGAGGCCTTCGAGAAACAGATGCGCCGCAAGGTGCACTATGTGATCGAGCCGCAATACCTGTGGAGCAGCATCGCCGAGCAGGCGCGCACCCAGGACGATGAGCTGCTGCATACCCTGCAACAGGGTTTCAAGTACATTGAAAACCACTCTTTCGATACCACTTTCCAGGGGCTGTTTTCGGAGATCAATCTGGACTCGGAAAAACTCGGCAGGAAATACGCCGAGCGCAACAAGAAGCTCTGCACCATCATCCAGAAGATTGCCGAAGGCATTGCCAGATTCTCTACCGACAGCGACATCCTCGGCGATGCCTATGAATACCTGATCGGTCAGTTTGCCGCCGGTTCCGGCAAGAAGGCCGGGGAGTTCTACACCCCGCAGCAGATCTCCAGCATCCTCTCCGGCATCGTGGTGCTGGACAGCCAGGAGCCGAAGACCGGCCAGCGCAAAAAACTGAGCCGCGTGCTGGATTTTGCCTGTGGCTCCGGTTCGCTGCTGCTCAATGTACGCAAAAAGATGGGCCCCCACGGCATCGGCAAGATCTACGGTCAGGAGAAAAACATCACTACCTACAACCTGGCGCGCATGAACATGCTGCTGCACGGGGTGAAAGATGCGGAATTTGCGATCCACCACGGCGATTCGCTGGAGAACGACTGGGACATTCTCAACGAAATGAACCCGGCGAAAAAACTCGAATTCGATGCCGTGGTTGCCAATCCGCCGTTCAGTTATCGGTGGCAGCCCGCTGAAACCCTGGCCGAGGACTTCCGCTTCAAGAGCTACGGCCTGGCGCCCAAGTCCGCCGCCGACTTCGCCTTCCTGCTGCACGGTTTTCACTTCCTCGCCAGGGAGGGCACCATGGCGATCATCCTGCCCCACGGCGTGCTGTTTCGCGGCGGCGCGGAGGCGAAGATCCGCAAGAAGCTGCTCACCGACGGCAATATCGACACCATCATCGGCCTGCCTGCCAATCTGTTCTTCTCCACCGGTATCCCGGTGTGCATTCTGGTGCTGAAAAAATGCAAGAAGCCCGACGATGTGCTGTTCATCAACGCCAGCGAGCATTTCGAGAAAGGCAAGCGCCAGAACAAGCTGCTGCCTGAGCATATTGAAAAGATCATCGACACCTACCAATACCGCAAGGAAGAAGAACGCTACGCTCGCAGTGTGTCGATGGAGGAGATCGAAAAGAACGATTTCAATCTGAATATCTCCCGCTACGTCAGCACCGCAAAGCCGGAGGAGCCGGTCGATATGGGAGCGGTACACGAGGAATTGATGGCGCTGCAAGAGGCGATCGATCGTGCCGCCGGCAAGCACAATCAATTCCTCGAAGAGTTGGGTTTGCCCACTTTGCCGACTGCGGGCGGCGGTGGTGTGTGAGCGATCCGTTGCTGTTCCCTCGTCAGGGATGTTCCCTGGCCATCGTGGCTGAGAATCTTTTTAAAATCCGGCCTCCCCGGTTCCCGGTAGAGTGTAAGGAGTGGTAAATGGCGATCTATGCCATCGGTGATATTCAGGGCTGTTTCGATGAGCTTCAGGCGCTGCTGGATCAGATCGGTTTTGATGCCGGGCGCGATCAGCTCTGGTTTACTGGCGATCTGGTCAATCGCGGCCCCAAGTCGCTGGAGACGCTGCGTTTTGTCAAAGGGTTGGGGCGCAGTGCGGTGACGGTGCTGGGCAACCACGACCTGCATCTGCTGGCGGTAGCCTACGGTCACGGTAAGAAACTGGCCAAAGATACTCTCAAGCCGATCCTGAAGGCGAAAGATGGTGACGAGCTGATCGATTGGCTGCGTCACCGGCCGATCATGCACTACGACAAGAAGCTCGATACGGCGATGGTTCACGCCGGGTTGCCGCCGCAGTGGGATCTTGAGACGGCCCGTAGCTGTGCCGGCGAGCTGGAGGCTGTTCTGCGGGGGGATGCCTACATGGACTTTATCGCCAATATGTACGGCAACAAGCCCAAACGCTGGAAAAAGAGCCTGGAGGGGATCGACCGCCTGCGCTTTATTACCAACGCCTTCAGCCGGGAGGGTGGGGTCAGGTCTTGCAATCCGGCATTTACATGCCAAGTGCCCCCGAATGTGTGCCGTTCAAAGGGGACAGAGGATCGCTCAGGATCAGAGTAATTGATTTTGGGGAAGAAGGGACCTTTGAGGTGTAGCAGTTCAGACGTAATCTGACCGTTACCGGTTTTTCCAGGGGCGGCTGAGGCCTCTGTGCTCGTAATAGTCATGACTACCGGGCGATGCGAGCCATTACGCCACCAGGCTCAAATGTGCGTCGATGACATCCCAAGGGGCCTGCAAGGTGCCGGATTCCGTCCGCTCCAACAAACCTGCTTCCTCCAGCGCGCGAGTATCGGCATGGACATTCTTGTAGTCACGCGCCAATGTGGTCGCAAGCGCCCGCACACTCATCGGCCCCTGTTGCCGGAGCGTTCTCAGTACTTCCAGACGCCGTGGGGTAATCACTGCCAGAAGCATGGAGAGGTCCTCAAAATTCAGGTGGACCTCTGTATTGATTTTCTCGCCACGTTCTGCCCGCTGCCAGGCATCCACGAAGCGATCAAACCCTTTGTCAGGGCTCTCTGTGCCAATATGGATATGCTGTTTAGTCATGTTGTTCACCTCGCAGTCGTTCGATGTCAGCCTTGAAGTCGGCGATGAGTTGTTGTACGGAGGTCCAGGCATAATCCTCTTCGCGCTCTTGTCCTCCAGTTTCTCCGTAATGGCGGTGATCCCCTTTGCCGCGCTCATTGTCGTAGCGAACCAGGCAGTGGCCGGACTGGCCGTAATATAGCCGGTATTTCAATCCGTGGGGTCGCTCCGCGTCGGGAGCCGGTAGTCGCCAGATTACCATTTCACGGATAGCGCCGTCCCGGTAGACGTACTTGTCTCTGAAGAGTAATTCCGCCTCCATATGGCCAATAATACCATATGGTGCATGTGCGCGATAGTGGTGTATAGTATCGATTTCCATGGAATACTGCGTATTCCAGACGAAACCTGCCACCCATTCCAGAGAAAGGCTACCACCCTTGCGGCCAGAACCGAGTTCCTGATCCTCGACGCCCGGGAACTGGCCAAGCTCACCGCCGACAAATGGCACGACATAATCAGGCGCCCCTACGGTTGAATGTGGCTGGATTTTTTGAACGGGGTTGAAACCAGTCGGGGGCACTATCATCCGATGGTAGTTTGTTTTCTATTGAGCCATAATGTGCGGAGCTTTGGGGGGAGAACAAAAGAACGGCGTCTGGGCGAAGCGGATTTGGTTGTGGGGATGAAGCAGCGTTTGTTCGCTTTAGGGATTTTGTGGGACGAGGAATTGAAGAGCTATCCCGGGATCATGCAGGGCGGGGCTCTCTCCTGTTTCTCCGGTTTGCCTGCCGCTTTTTTGTTCTCGGGGTAACGGATCCCGTCGATGATGGTGACAGCCCTTTGATAGATCCTTATGCCGTATCCAGCTTGCCTTTGCCGGCTGACGGCCAAGCTTGAGCGGGATGATTTATGGGTGTCCTGTATTCCGGTATTTTGCTCAATACCCCCGTATCTGCAAGAGTACATCCGTGCCCGGCAAGCCCAAAAAAAAGGGCCGAATGAACCGGCCCTTTCTCATCGAAAGAAGGTCAATATGACAGTTTCGTTGTTTTTGCCATAAGCATTTATTCGACCTCTTCCAGCGGAATACCCAGCGCATCCGCAACCCCCTTGCCGTAGGCCGGGTCGGCTTTCAGGCAGTGGGCGATGTGGCGTTTCTGGATTTCGATGGAGGCACCGCCGATGGAACGAGCGGTGTTTTCGAATAGTACCGTTTGTTGCTGCGGGCTCATCAGGCGGAACAGTGCACCTGGTTGTGAGTAGTAGTCGTCATCCTCACGGTGGTCCCAGTGATCCGCGGCTCCCTGTAGTTCCAGGGGAGGTTCCTTGGCTTCGGGTTGCTGTTGCCAGATGTTGTGGCTGTTTGGCTCGTACCCCTTGGTGCTGCCGTAGTTTCCATCGACGCGCATTGCCCCGTCGCGGTGGTAGCCGTGGACCGGGCAGCGGGGGGAGTTGACCGGGATCTGGCCGTGGTTGACACCCAGCCGGTAGCGTTGGGCGTCGCCGTAGGAGAATAGCCGTCCTTGCAGCATTTTATCCGGGGAGAAGCCGATGCCGGGAACGATGCTGGCCGGGTTGAATGCCGCCTGCTCCACTTCGGCAAAATAGTTTTCGGGGTTGCGGTTCAGCTCCAGCATCCCGACGTCGATCAAAGGGTAGTCTCCGTGGGGCCACACCTTGGTCAGATCGAACGGGTTGATGTGGTAGGTTTTGGCCTCCTCTTCCGGCATGATCTGAACCTTTAGATTCCAGCGAGGGAAGTCGCCCTTTTCGATGCTTTCGTAGAGATCCCGTTGTGAGCTTTCCCGATCCTGGCCGATGAGTTCGGCGGATTCCTGGTCGGTCAGGTTGGCGATCCCCTGCTGGCTTTTGAAGTGGAACTTCACCCAGAACCGTTCGTTGTCGGCGTTGATGAAGCTGAATGTGTGGCTGCCGAAGCCGTGCATGTGGCGGTAGGAGCGGGGCAGCCCCCGGTCGCTCATCAGGATGGTTATCTGGTGCAGCGCCTCGGGCAGCAGTGTCCAGAAATCCCAGTTGTTGTTCGGACAGCGCAGGTTGGTTCTGGGATCGCGTTTTACTGCATGGTTCAGATCTGGAAACTTCAGCGGATCACGCAGGAAAAATACGGGAGTGTTGTTACCCACCAGGTCCCAGTTTCCCTCTTCAGTATAAAATTTGACAGCGAAGCCTCGAATGTCCCGCTCGGCATCGGCGGCACCGCGTTCTCCTGCCACGGTGGAGAAACGAAGGAACAGGTCGGTTTTCTTGCCCACTTCGGAAAAGATTTTCGCCCTGGTATAGCGGGTGATATCGTGGGTGACGGTGAATGTGCCATAGGCTCCGGAACCCTTGGCGTGCATTCTCCGTTCCGGGATCACTTCGCGATCGAAGTGTGCCAGCTTTTCCAGAAACCAGACTTCTTGCAGCAACATTGGGCCGCGCGGTCCTGCGGTCAATACGTTCTGGTTGTCGGCAACAGGACAGCCATTGGCGGTAGTCAGTTTATCGGTCATTGTCTTGCCTCGTCCTCGGCTATGAGTGGGAGTGGTCAGTGTGGTACAGCGATGGTTATGCGTCAAATTGATTGATCCGATTGTGGCGATAGCCAATATCTATCATAGGTTTCTCGCAGGCGCTGGATATGATTGCACTTGGTTACATTGGTTCGCTGGGTTAGTATCGGCTTGGCGCACGCAGGCTTTATAGCAAATAGGGTTGGATTTGTTGCTCTGTCTGGACGGGCAGGGGCAGGGCGTTTGCTCCGGAGTTGGTGCTATCCTGGAGTCATGCTGGGTTTACTCCCGCTGCCACAGCGTCATCGCATGGTCAGAAAATCACCTTCGAAGATGGCGATCGCCACCCCCTCTACCTGCTGATGCAGGAGAGTATGGGGCGATTCGGCCACCGACCGGCTGAAACTCAATTTCACTCTCGCCCCTCACACCCATGGTTATTTCCTTGCCGAATTATCCCGATAGAATAGCTGAGTTGGTTTTGCACAACGGCTACGGTGCCTCTCGGCGATTGGACCAGATATTGAAGCGTGTGCCATCGTTTTGTTGCCACACAGCTACGCCGTTGCCATTGGCATCCATTGATATCTGGGGCAGGACAGCATCTCCGGTTTCGGTCTCGATCAGCTCTCCCGAACCCCAGCCGATACCCACCACATAGCGGTTAGCCCAGATATTGAGGCGTGTGCCATCGGCTTGCTCCCACACAGCCACGGCGTTGCCACCGGCATCCACTGATACCTGGGGCCTGGTTGCATTCCCCGCATTATCGGTCTCGATCAGCTCTCCGGAACCCCATCCGATACCTACCACATAGCGGTTAGCCCGGATATTGAAGCGCGTGCCATCGTCTTGTGACCACACCGCCACGGCGTTGCCACTGGCATCCATTGATACCTGGGGCCGCATTGCATCGCCGGCATTATCGGTCTCGATCAGCTCCGCCTTACCCCAGCCGATACCCACCACATAGCGGTTAGCCCAGATATTGGTGCGCGTGCCATCGTGCTGCGTCCACACAGCCACGGCATTGCCACTGGCATCCACTGACACCTGGGGGCTGGCTGCATCCCCGGCATTATCAGTCTCGATCAACTCAGTCCTACCCCAGCCGCTATCCACCACATAGCGGTTAGCCCAGATATTGGTGCGCGTGCCATCGTGTTGATACCACACCGCCACGGCGTTGCCACTGGCATCCACTGACACCTGGGGCTCGGCTGCACCCCCGGCGTTATCGGTCTCGATCAGCTCCGCCCTACTCCAGCCGCTACCCACCACATAGCGGCTAGCCCGGATATTGTAGCGAGCACCATCGTGTTGATACCACACCGCCACGGCGTTGCCACTGGTATCCATTGATACCTGGGGCCCTATTGCATTGGTGTCAATCAGCTCAGCCCTACCCCAGCCGGTACCCACCGCATAGCGGTTAGTCCAGATATTGTAGCGCGTGCCATCCCATTGGTGCCACACGGCCACGGCGTTTCCACGGCCATCCGCTGATACCTGGGACCCCATTGCATCGCCGGCATTATTGGTCTCGATCAGCTCTGCCGAACCCCAGCCGATACCCACCACATAGCGGTTAGCCCGGATATTGAGGCGCCCGCCATCGTATTGCTGCCACACAGCCACAGCGTTGCCCCCGGAATCCATTGATACCTGGGGCATATCTGCACCCCCGGGTTGGTTCTCCAGCAACGTCGCTACCTGCCAGCCAATGCTGCCATCGGTGCTGTTGCAGACGAATCCCGTCTGTGTGATTTCCGCCGGATCCAGGTCGTCGTTGCTGTTGGTGTCGATGCCCACATCAATGCGCAGACCGCCATTGCTGCAGTTCACGCCCACGGGCTCAGTGGTCAAGTTGATGAGGGCGTTGAGGCCGTCACTACCATCAGCACCGTTGCAGACCTTTTCAGTGGCATCCACCTCGCTGGCATCCAGCACCCCGTTGCCGTTTTCGTCGATGCCGGTTTCGACCAAAATGCCACCATAGGCGCAAGTAGTGTCACCGGCCGGGATAGTGGAGGTTTTCGCGGCCACCGAGGCAACGCCCGGAGAAGCTGTGGGAGAGCTGCCACCGCCACCGCAGGCGGCAAGCCCACAACCTGCAAGAAGGAGAAAGAATGACCGGGGAATAAAAGAAAAAGCCGAACGGGTTTTGACTCCACGAAGAAACATATCCATGACAACGGCTCCCTGAAAGAATGCGATACCCCTATAAGAAAAGTATAGACATCCTTTCTGCAGGAAACCACAGCCTCAGAACTGTCATTCTTTCGATAATAAAGGGTGATAACAGGACACCCCCAAATCAGTTCGCAGGGTTAATAGTTATCCCGGGATCATGCAGGGCAGGGCCCACTCCTGCTTCTCAGGTTCGCCTGCCGCTTTTTTGTTCTCGGTGTGGCGGATCTCGTCGATGATGGTGACCGCTCCTTGCTCCCCGATGAGGAGGGTTTTGTTGCCGCTTGCTCCGGCCGGCGCCCTCTCTTCCAGCACTCCCGAGTAGCACTGGTCGCCGGTTTTGAACTGGTAGCCGATGGTGCTGTTCCGGTTGATCTTCAGCTCCCTTTCTCTCCTCTCGGCGGGTTGCAGTTCGCCCAGTGAAATCGTTTCTTCTGCGACCTTGAGAAGAAACTCATCCACCGGTTGGCTGTTGCGGTTTTCTATTGTCACCCGGTAGCTGTTCGATGGGGAACAGGCGGTGACGAGAAGGGATGTCGTCAGCAAGAGAGTTGCGCCGATGGTGCGGAGCATGAGGCCGTGGTTTTCGGTTGGTTCCATTGCGGTTTTCTCCGGCCGTTTTCAGCGGAAGATCTCGATATACCACTTCGGTTTCATCCGGCCGAAGTCGGTTCGGACGTTGCTGGTCAATCCCTTTTTCGAATCCAGTACATAACTGTTATGGGTATCTTTGCGCACGAAAACAACCCAGTGCCAGTGAGGCTTGCCGTTTTCCAGATGCCATTTGATGGCGAGCAGGGTGCGGTCGGGCAGGGTGTCCCAGCCGGTGAAAGGGGTCTCCCCGGGGTGGGTGGAGATTCCCAGCCGGTTCAGCAGTCTGCGGATGGGCCTGGTGTCCGACCACAGCGCCGGGTCTTCTGCAAAGATGCCCATGCCGTTGGCTACTTTTCTGGCCAGCCGGTAGGAGATGCCGGCGAGGGCAGCGGCAGCTGCGATGGCGCAGCCGGTTTTCTCTTCCTGGATGACCGGTTTCATCTGTTGCCGGATAGTACTCAGTGCTCCCGCGTGGCGTGGAACCGGATCTCCGGCCAGCGCTCCATGGTCAGGTCGAGGTTGACCCGGGTGGGGGCGATGTAGGTGAGGTTGCCGGCGCCGTCCAGGGCCAGGTTTTCCGCCGCCTTGCTGCGGAACTCCTCCAGCTTGCGTTCGTCGTCGCAGGTCACCCAGCGAGCGGTGGCGACGTTGACCGGTTCGAACAGGCACTCCACCTTGTACTCGCTCTTCAGCCGCTCGGCCACTACGTCGAACTGCAGGATGCCTACGGCGCCGAGGATCAGGTCGTTGTTCTTCAGCGGCCGGAACAGCTGGGTGGCGCCCTCTTCGCTGAGCTGGATCAGCCCATTCTGCAGCGCCTTCATGCGCAGCGGGTCCTTGAGCTGGGCGCGGCGGAACAGCTCGGGGGCGAAGTTGGGGATGCCGGTGAACTTCAGTTTCTCCCCTTCGGTGAAGGTGTCGCCGATCTGGATGGTGCCGTGGTTGGGCAGGCCGATGATGTCGCCGGCCCAGGCCTCCTCCACATGGCCGCGCTCGCGGGCCAGGAAGGTGGTGGCGGAGGCGTTGCGCAGATCCTTGCCGATGCGCACGTGGTGCATCCTCATCCCCTTGCTGTATCTGCCGGAGCAGACCCGCAGGAAGGCGATGCGATCGCGGTGCTGGGGGTCCATGTTGGCCTGCACCTTGAACACGAAACCGGAGAATTTCTCCTCGTCCGCCTGCACGGTGCGGGTGAGGGTGGCGCGCGGCTGCGGTGGCAGGGCGTACTCTACCAGGGCGTCGAGCAGATCCTCCACGCCGAAGTTGTTGATGGCGGAGCCGAAGAATACCGGGGTCTGTTCGCCGGCGCGGAACGCTTCCAGATCGAAGGGGTTGCTGGCGCCCTGGACCAGCTCCACCTCTTCGCGCAGTTCGTCGGCCAGGGAGCCGAACAGCTCGTCGAGGCGCGGGTTGTCCAGGCCGTCGATGACCTCTCCCTGCTGGATCCTGCCGCCGTGGGTGGGGCTGAACAGGTGGATGCGGTTGGTGTGGAGGTTGAATATCCCCTTGAACGCCTTTCCCATGCCGATGGGCCAGGTGATGGGGGCGCAGGGGATGTCGAGCACCGTCTCCACCTCGTCCAGCAGATCCAGCGCCGGGCGGCCCTCGCGATCCAGCTTGTTGATGAAGGTGATGATGGGGGTGTCGCGCAGGCGGCACACCTCCATCAGCTTGATGGTGCGCGCCTCCACCCCCTTGGCCACGTCGATCACCATCAGCGCGGTGTCCACCGCGGTCAGGGTGCGGTAGGTATCCTCGGAGAAGTCCTCGTGGCCGGGGGTGTCCAGCAGGTTGAGGATGCACTCCCGGTAGGGGAACTGCATCACCGAGGAGGTGACCGAGATGCCGCGCTGTTTCTCCATCTCCATCCAGTCCGAGGTGGCGTGGCGGGCCGCCTTGCGCCCCTTGACCGTGCCGGCGAGCTGGATGGCGCCGCCGTAGAGCAGTAGCTTTTCGGTGAGCGTGGTCTTGCCCGCGTCGGGGTGGGAGATGATGGCGAAGGCGCGGCGGCGCTGTACCTGGTCGGTGATTTCTGTGCTCATGCAGGGTTTCTCAAACAGTCGGTCAACGATGCCGCCAGCCGGCGCATCAGGGTGAAATAGAGGTCGGGGCCCGGATCGAGTTCGGCCCCCAGAGGATCCAGCGTACCGATCTTCAACTCTGTGCCTTCGCTGATGAGTTTCAGCCAGGCGGGGCTGAACTGGGGCTCCCGGAACAGGCAGCGGGCGGCTGTCGAACGGATATATTTTCTGACTTCGCGCAGGCGGCGTGCGCCCGGCATCTGTTCGGGACTGGTGACAACCGCACCAGCGGCATTGAGTCCGTAACGGGCCTCGAAATAGTGGTAGGCATCGTGAAACACCAAGTAGGGAACCGTTTTGACCGGGGCGAGGGTAGTGCCCAGCTCTCGATCCAGTTCATCGAGCTTTGTCAGTATCTTTTTACCGTTGGCGCGGTAGCGGCTGGCACGTTCCGGATCGGTTTCGCTGAGCACCTCGACCACTGCAGACACAATAATTTTCGCATTCCGCGGATCCAGCCAGATGTGGTTATCGGTGTAGCCGCTGTTGCCGTGATGGCCGTTGTGGTGCTCCCACAGGCCGCCGCTGCGCGTGTTCAGCAGAGCCATGCCCGGCCAGTCGATGAGATCGACGATGCGGACCTGCTTCTCATCCAGCGCGGCCAGCGGCTTGTCGAGAAAACCCTCCAGTTCGCTGCCGATGCGGAACACCACCCGGGCATGGTGCAACGCACGCACCTGGGAAGGGCGCAGGGTGTAGGCGTGGATCGAGGCGTTGCCGCGCACCAGCAGCTTCGGGGCGGCGACCCCCTCCATCACCCCGGCGACCAGCGAGTGCAGCGGGGCGATGCTGACCACTACGCGCGGGGGTTGAGCCGCCTGTATCATTGATACTGAAACCGCGAACAGGGAAATCAGCCGGAAAATAAACTGTAACATGCTTGTGATGCTTTGACTAAACAAGCTATTTTATTACATTTTGTAACATCCGGCAGGGCTAATGAAAAAATCGAATGAACTGCTTGCAGAAACCCGCGATGTGCAGCTGACCCTGCGGGGGCGGCGGGTGCTCGACCAGGTGGATCTCGCGGTTCATCGCGGCGAGATCGTCACCCTGATCGGTCCCAATGGGGCGGGCAAGTCCACCCTGGTGAGGGTGCTGCTCGGCCTGATGAAGCCGGATCATGGTTCGGTCTACCTGCGCCCCGGAGTGCGTATCGGTTACATGCCGCAGCGTCTGCTCATCGACCCGGTGCTGCCGCTGACCGTGCGCCGCTTTCTGACTCTGGGCAGACCCTGCAGCGAGACGCGCCTGCAGGGGGTGTTGCAGGAGGTGGGTGCCGCAGCGTTGCTGGAGGCGCCGATCCAGAACACCTCCGGTGGCGAGTTGCAACGTATTCTGCTGGCGCGGGCGCTGTTGCGGGACCCGGATCTGCTGATCCTGGATGAGCCGGTACAGGGGGTGGACATCACCGGCCAGCTGGATCTCTACCGGCTCATCAGCCGCATCCGCGACCGGCTCGACTGCGGGATCCTGATGGTGTCGCACGACCTCCATCTGGTGATGGCCACTACTGATCGGGTGGTCTGTCTCAACCGGCATGTCTGCTGCTCCGGCCATCCGCAGGATGTGAGCAGCGACCCGGCCTATCTGGCGCTGTTCGGCGCTTCCCCCGGGCTGGCGCTCTATACCCACCGTCACAATCATCATCACGATATTCACGGACACGTCGTTCCGGCGGAGGAGCAGGAGAGGGGAGGACCCGGGCGTGGATGATTTCGTGCTGCGCGCCCTGCTGGCGGGGATCGGGGTCGCCGTCGCCGCCGGGCCGCTGGGTGCCTTCGTGGTGTGGCGGCGCTTGGCCTACTTCGGCGACACTCTGGCCCATTCGGCGTTGCTGGGGGTGGCGCTGGGTTTCCTGTTCGATGCCAATGTGACCGTGGCCATTGTGGTGGTCTGCCTGTTGCTGGCGCTGCTGCTGGTAATGATGCAGCGCCAGCAGCGGCTGGCCAGCGACACTCTGCTGGGGATCATGTCCCACGGCGCGCTGGCACTGGGACTGGTGGTGCTGGCCTTCATGGAGGGGTTGCGCATGGACCTGCTGGGCTATCTGTTCGGTGATATTCTCTCCGTGACCAGGGGAGATATCGTATGGATCCTTGCCACCGGCCTGCTGGTGCTGGCCGGACTGGCGCTGATCTGGCGGCCGTTGCTGGCGGACACGGTACACGAAGAGCTGGCGCGGGTAGAGGGGGTGGCGGTGGTTCCCGCCCGGCTCGGTTTCATGTTGCTGCTGGCGCTGTTCATCGCCGTCTCCATGAAGGTGGTGGGTATTCTGCTGATCACCTCCCTGCTGATCATCCCCGCTGCTACCGCACGGCACTTCGCGCGCACGCCGGAACAGATGGCGCTGATTGCCAGCCTCATCGGCTGTCTCGCCGTGAGCGGCGGGCTGCTGGCTTCCCTGCAGTGGGATCTTCCGGCAGGGCCGGCGGTGGTGCTGGTGGCGGCGCTGTTCTTTCTGGTTTCATTCGGCTGGCGCAGGGGAGACTGAGCATGTGGGAGCAGCTGTTCGGGATCTTCGTGGTGGTGGCCTCCGCCATCGCCATGATCGACCGCTACGGCGTGCCGTCGATCGGCATGGCGCTGGTCTATCTGGCCTTCGGGATCCTGTTCGTCGCCTTCGGCGTGATGGTGGG
>JALSHD010000139.1 GCA_026982395.1 Chromatiales bacterium
CCGTTGCGATCCAGTATCTGCCACTGAATGGCGTGGGCGTGGAAGGGATGCGCCATGGGTGAGGTGTTGCTGATGGCCCAGATCTCGGTTGCGTTGGCGGCAACCGTTTCATCGACCCGGTTCATGTCAAATGACTTGCCGTTGATAAGGAACTGCATCCCGCTTCCCATGCCACCGCTCATGTTACCCATACCCATGCTCATTACAAACTCGCGAGTTTGGCTGGCATCCTCTGCGGTCAGGCGGGAGTGGATCTCTGCGTTGTCAGGCAGACGGGTGTAGAGAGTGACGTCATCTGTGACGGCAGTGGTTATGTCGAAGCGTATGATGTCGAAGCGCTGCCCGTTAGCCATCATGCCAGACATCCCGCCCATACCGCCGGAGCCCATCCTGTCGGAGCCCATGCCACCGGAGCCCATCCTGTCGGAGTCCATACCGTCGGAACCCATGCCGTCGGAACCCATGCCGTCGGAACCCATGCCGTCGGAACCCATGCCTCCGGAACCCATACCGCCGGGGCCCATGCCACCGGAGCCCATGCCGTCGGAACCCATGCCACCGGAGCTCATGTTACTGGAGCTCTGTGTCATGCCGTTCATGTCACCCATATTGCCCATTCCGCCCATCATCAGGCTGCCGTTGAAGGCGCGGCTGATCAGCATGACCTTGTCGTCCACCTGGTAGTTGCTGAAGTCAATGACAATCTCGGCCCGCTCGGCTGCTCCCAGCAGGATATGGTCTGTCTCAACAGGTTCAGGCAGCAATCCGCCATCGGTTCCCACTACATGAAAGGTTGCATCATTGCTCAGAGCGATGTCCATATTCCGGGCGTTGGAGGTGTTGTATATCCGAAAGCGGTATTTGCGGCTCTCAACATCGAGTTTCGGCAGCTGTACACCGTTGACCAGGATAATACTCCCCAGATTTCCCTGCATGTCTTCGCCACGGGTTTTATAGGCCAGTTCGCGTATGCCGTTGTTGTCTGCACCAAAGCGGCGATCCTGGATCAGCAGGGGGATATCATAGTTGCCCGCTGGCAACTGTTTGTCAGCCTCCAGTTGGCGGCTGATCTCGTCGTCAACCAGAAACACCCCGGCCAGACCGTGATAGACCTGTTCCCCGGTTTTCTCATGGGGATGCGGATGGAACCAGAGTGGTGCCGCAGGCTGGTTGATAGTAAAGCTGTAGGTTCGCGATTCTCCCACTGCAATGGGAAAGTCGGGGCCGCCATCCTGGTCTCCAGGAATCTTGAAACCGTGCCAGTGTACGGTGGTTATATCATCCAGATTATTGGTCACCGGGAAGGTCATTACATCACCCCGTTTGGCGCGGATGACCGGCGGGAGTACAGAGCCATTGTAGCGTAGCATCGGTGTGGTCCAGCTGCCATCGGGAGTATCGATTGGCACCTGCACATTTTTTTCTGCTCTGAGTGTATAGGTTCCCCGGTTGTCATTGGGGTTGCCGTCCTCATCCACCAGCACCGGCAGGTGTTTGAAAGCGGGCAGGTTGGTAGCGGCCAGATGGGCCGCTGTCTCGCTTGCTGCATCGCTGTTCCGTTGCTGCATCTGGTCGAGGCGATCCATGTCCACGCCCATCCGCTCCAACTCATTGCGTTCATCACTACTCAGGTTACCGTCCATGAAGCGGCCCAGCGTGTTGTTCAGCAGCTCCGAGCGGGCCTGGCCATAGCTGCTTTTCTGATCTCTCTGCTCGAGGTTGATCGCTGTGCCATTCTTGTCCAAGATCTGCAGCGGAGTGTCGTTCTGGAGACCGTCGAGCTGGCCATCTTCCAGATCCAGAGCTCTTTTTTCCATCAATTCAAAAACCTGTCCCGGTGCAAGATTCATGTTTTTTGCTTCGTAGGAGAAGCTGATAGCCCGGTTGCGTGCCAGCGCCTCACTCTGGTTGGCTGGCAGTGTGGAGACAAGATTGCCGATACGCAGAACCTCATCCGCGGAGCTGGCGGGAACAGGGGTGGTGCCGTCGAGCAGCTGGGTCTTGATCAGGTTGCTGGCATCTTTTATTGCCGTAGCGACATCTTTACCGTTTGCCAGCTCTTTTTTAACCATATTGGCAAGCAGAGTGGTTTCAGGCGTCATGGCTATGTACTGCCTGTTTTTGAGAACAGTGTTCAGTTCTGCAGCGCTGAATACCGTCATCAGGCCGGTGCTGGAGTCGGGAGTAACAGTTTCGCCGGTGGCCTCGTCAGTGTATGTGCCCCCCAGGCTTTCGATATAAACAGCCCCGTCACCCAGAGAGGAAATATCCATCTGAAACACACCGTCACGGCTATTGCCGCTGGCAAGGATGGCCCCGTTTGCATCGGTGACGCGAACGGCGGCGTTGTCAATTGGACCCTTGAACAGAGTGCCGGAAAGAGTTTCGGTTTCTGTATCGTTGTTTCCACCCGTGATACAACCGTTGAGAGAGGTGAGCGCAATGCCAATGCCCAAGGCGAAAGCTGTTTTTTTGAATGTCATTGATGACTCCGTGGTATCTGGGACAATGTCCCGTGATGCCTCTCTTATCGGCCCGGGCTATCTGCGGGTTTACAGTAGAGGAAAAATAATTTTTCCTGCCAAATGCAGTACCAGCAGGATTGAAATAGCAAATAAATCATTGCGATAGCCTAACCATAAGATTTTAATGATATTCTAACTGGAGATCCATGGGGGTAAACCCGGAAACTTTGTGGGAGAGGGGTTTTTCAGTATTCAAGAGTCACTCCCGGGTACTGTTCAGTAGCAGTTGATCTTCTGTGATCTTCAAGCTGTACGGGCCTGTTTTTTCATCTATAGTTTACTTGTAAGCAGTAGCTCACGAAAGCCAGGTGTTGCACCGGGGTTTGGAGACCAGCAAGGGAAAACATGAATTCGGATCAATATGTCTGGCTGCTCTGGTCGAGTGCTTTTCTGGTGCCTTGGGCGATTATCTATCTCCTGTTTGCGCAGCATCGGCGGGCGATGTTATGGGCCAGTTTGTTCACCATGCCGTTTGGTCTTTCCGAGCCGCTGTTTGTTCCGGAGTACTGGCTGCCACCCAGTCTGTTCGACCTGGCGGAGAACACCGGTTTCGATATCGAGAGCCTGATCTTCTGTTTCGGTATCGGCGGGATAGCTGCTGTTTTCTACAATCTGCTGACCGGGCGTCCCATCGAGCCCCTGGCCGGGGAGAGCCGCCATCAGCCGCTACACCGCTTTCATCGCGTGGCGCTGGCGGTACCGTTCATCAGTTTTCCTGCTCTGCTGCTTTTTCCCTGGAATCCGATCTACCCGGCGATCCTGGCGCTGTTTCTCGGTGCGGTCGCTGCGGTTCTCTGTCGGCCGGATCTGAAACGCAAGAGCTGGATTGGCGGTCTGCTGTTTCTGATCTACTACGCCATTTTTCTTGCCGGCCTGGAGTGGAGTGCGCCGGGCTACATCGAGCGGGTCTGGAATCTCGATGCACTCTCCGGGATAGCCCTCGGCTTCATGCCGATCGAGGAGCTGCTGTTTGCCATCGCTTTCGGGATGTACTGGTCCGGGGTGTACGAGCACTTTACCTGGCGCGGGGTGGGGGAGCGTCATGTTTAGACTGATCTACCGCCAGATGACCCATGAGCCGCTGCGCACGCTCCTGACCGGCAGTGCGATTGCCAGTGCGCTGGCGGTGATTCTGTTGCTGGAGGGATTCCAGTCCGGCCTGCTTGTGCAGCTGAAAAGTGTGGCGCTCAACCGTGGCGCTGATCTGATTGTCACTCAGTCCGGAGTATCCAACTTTGTCGCGGGACGTTCATTGTTGCCGCAATTGAGCCGGCAGCGTATAGAGGATGTGGAGGGTGTCGTGGAGGCGCATCCCATCACCATGATCCCGGTGATCTACGAGAAACCCGGGTACCGTAAAAGTCCGATCTTCTTTGTTGTTTATGATACCGGTGGCGGGCCATCACAACTCAGGGCGGGCAGGGCTGTGGAGCAACCACGGGAGATTGTAATCGATGAGTCGCTGGCGGTGCTGTACGACCTGAATATCGGTGATCCCTTTGTGGTGGCCGATTTCGAGTTCCGCATATCGGGAATCGCCAGACAGGCATCAGCGTTGTTTACCGCCTTTTCCTTTATTACCTACGATGACATGCTCGACTTCTTTTTCGACTCCGATCTGGTCGGGGACATCAGCAACCTGCCTCTGTTGAGTTATCTGCTGGTCGAGCTGCAGCCGGGTGCAGATAGGGACCTGATTGCAGCCGCCCTGGAATCAGCGGAACCAGAGGGTGATGTGTTCACTCCGGAGCAGCTGGCTGAAAATGACCGGGAGCTGGGACGGACCCTGTTCGGGCCTGTGATGGGCGTATTGATCGGTGCCGGATATATCGTTGCCCTGCTGGTGGTCGGCATGATCATGTTTGCCGCGGCACATGCGCGGCTGCGCAATTTCGGAGTAATGAAGGCACTGGGATTTCCCAACCTCTTTCTGGTAAGGCAGATGGTGGCAGAGTCACTGGTGATGGTTCTGTTCTCCTTTCCCCTGGCGCTGGTGCTGGCACAGCTGGGCTCCTGGTTCATAGAGAGCCGGGTGCCGCTCTATCTGGTTCCGGTGATGGAGACCACTCCGCTGCTGCGCACCTTTGTTGCGGCGTTGCTGCTGGGGGTGATTGGCGCCTATCTGCCGTATCGTTTCATCGCAAAACTTGATCCTGCGGTGGTGTTCAGATGATCTTCTGGAGTCTGAAAACCCTGTTTTCCGAACCGATGCGCCTCCTGGTCAGCGCCCTGGCGGTGGCGGTCTCGTTCATCCTGGTGATTTTTTTCAGTGCGGTGTTCGAGGGGGAGTCCGAACAGATGGTTGTCTATCAGAAGCAGATGGAGGCGGATGTCTGGGTGATGCAGAAAGGGGTATCCAACATGCACATGTCCAGCTCCATGCTGTGGGACTGGAAGGCTGAAAGGATTGCACAGATCCCAGGGGTGGAGGCGGTCGCAGCGATCCTCTACTTCAATGGCGCGGTGAGGATCGGCGGCCGGGACTGGTTTTCCTATGTGATTGGAGTTTCACCCGAATACAGCCGTGCCGGTCCCTGGGCGATGGCGCAGGGCAAGACCCTGCCTGGTCCCGGTGAAGCGGTGATTCCGGAGGTTATTTCAAAGCTCACCGGGGTGCGGATCGGTGACCGAATCACGCTGATCGACCGGCCCTTGAGGGTCACGGGTTTGACCAGGGAGACTTTCTCCATGGCCAGTGCGGTGGTGTTTGTCTCCCGGGATGATCTGGGCGATCTTCTCAAGGCCAGTGACCAGTTCAGCTATATCATGGTCTATGCCAAGCCGGGAATTGACGGTCAGATGCTGGCCGGGCGTATCAAGGAGGAGATTGACAAGGTCAATGCCCTCACCAGCGAGACATTTATCAACAGTGACCAGCAGCTGGGGATACAGATGGGTGCCGAGATTGTGCGCATGATGACCATGATCGGTGCGATACTGGCGACCCTGATTGTCGCCTTTACCGCCTATTCGTTGATCACAAGAAAAAGGCAGGAGTTGGCGGTCGCCAAGGCGCTCGGATTCGGTAATGGCCAGATCTATCTTGCTGCGCTGTGTCAGAGCCTTCTGATAACCGTGCTGGGGCTGCTGTTCGCGCTGCTGATTTCGTTCACGCTGCTGGCGTGGTTGCCATCGGTAGTGCCGCAGATCAACCTGTCCGTGCGCCTGTATCAGTTTCTTGCCATTTCCGTGCTCTGCCTGCCGGTGGCCGTTCTGGCATCCCTTGGCGCTGCGCGCACCGTGGTCAGGGTGGATCCCATGGCTGTATTTCGCAGCTGATCCGGAGGTAACAGAATGACACCAAACACCATACTGCAGGCAGAAAACCTCAGCAAACATTTTGGCAGCGGTATCTCTGAAGTGCGCGCAGTCAGTGATGTGACTCTCGACATCGAGCGGGGCGAGCTGGTGCTCATCATGGGGCCATCCGGTTCGGGAAAAACCACGCTGCTGTCGATGCTTGGCGCCTTGTTGACCCCCACTTCGGGGGAGATCGTCATCGATGGCACCGGTATCAGCTCCATGAAGGCGGCGGCGCTTGCAGCGCTGCGGGCGCGCAAGATCGGGTTTGTCTTTCAGGCATTCAACCTGCTCGAGGCGTTGACCGTTGAAGAGAACATTCTCTTTCCGGCCCGGCTCGCTGCTGGCGGGCAGCAGGGCGCGAAAGGAAGAGTGGAGGAGCTGCTGGAAAAGCTGGGCCTCGCCAGCCGGCGCGATGCCCTGCCCAATACCCTTTCCGGCGGCGAAAAGCAGCGCGTGGCCATCGCCAGAGCCCTGATCAATCAACCGCTGATTATTCTTGCCGACGAGCCTACCGGTAATCTCGACTCCCACAAGGGCCAGGAGGTGATGATGATCCTGCACGACATCGCCCGTGATGATGGCTGTGCAGTATTGATGGTGACACATGATCCCAGAGTCGAAGAGATCGCCGACCGGGTTCTGTGGCTGGAGGATGGCGCACTGCGGGATCGCAAATCGGAGCAGCACTCCTGGGTGATTGATCCCGTCTGCGGTATGCGGGTGGATGAGTGGACCGCCCTGTTCACGACTGAATACAGGGAGAAAAAAGTGGTGTTCTGTTCGAGCCGCTGTTTGCACCGTTTCGAGGAGCAACCGGAGCGGTATCTCGGAAAAGTGGACCAGGATCCGGCTGCATGACCGTTCTGGTCATCAACGCCGGCAGCTCCTCCTTGCGTCTGGCACTGTTCAGGCCAACCGCTGAAGGGCTGGTGTGTCTGGATGAGCAGCACCATGGCGGTATCGATGAGCCTGCCCCAATGCTGTTGAAACAGTTTGTGGATTCAACCGATGTTAACGAAATCACCATGGCCGTGCACCGGGTGGTCCACGGTGGCACCCGTTTTACCACTCCCTGCCTGATTGATACCGCGGTCGAGGGCGAGATTGAGCGGCTGATTCCGCTGGCGCCGCTGCACAATCCTCCCGCCCTGGCCTGGATCCGGATTGCCCGCCGCCTGTTGGGGGAACGGGCAGCCCAGGTGGCGGTATTCGATACTGCGTTCTACCGATCCCTGCCGGAAGTGGCGGCCGGTTATGCGTTGCCGCGCGGGCTGTGCCGGCGCCATGGCATCCGCCGCTACGGGTTTCACGGCATTGCTCACCGGGCCATGTGGCAGCGCTGGCGGGAGATCCGGCCGGAGGTCGGGGATGGCGGGCGGGTGATCTCGCTGCAGCTTGGCTCGGGGTGTTCCATTACCGCTATCGATCGGGGAGTTCCGGTGGATACCTCCATGGGGTTCTCTCCGCTGGAGGGTCTGGTGATGGCGACCCGCGCAGGCGATCTCGATCCCGGTGTGGTGACCTTCCTGCAGCGGGAGGCGGGGCTGAACACGGAAAAAATCGAACAGCTGTTGAACCGGCAAAGTGGACTGCTCGGTCTGTCCGGCGAAAGTGGTGACATGCGGGTCGTGTTGAACATGGATACTCACGATGCCCGTCTGGCGGTTGAGCTCTACTGCTACCGGATTCGCAAATATGTCGGTGCCTATCTGGCGGTGCTGGGGGGTGTCGATGCCATCCTGTTTGGCGGCGGCGTGGGGGAGAACAGTACGCAGATACGGGAGAAGGTTCTTCGGGGTATGGAGTGGCTGGGTGTGGAGCTGGATCCGGGCCGCAATAAAAAAGGTATCGGAAAGGAGATCTGTATCAGCGCAGCTTCGGGCAGAAGTGAAGTGTGGGTGATCCCGGTGGATGAGGCCCATGTGATGGTGCAGGAAGCGTTACGGACAGTGTCGAGCGGCTGAGTGTGTGCCGCATTTGATGAATACCGAAAGGAAAAATCAGGAGTGATACCAACATGAGTTCAATATCAGAGAGCAACCCGCTTTCGGAACAGGAGCTGCAGCGCATCGACGCCTGGTGGCGTGCCGCCAACTATCTTTCGGTGGGACAGATCTATCTGCTGGACAACCCCCTGTTGAAACAGCCGCTGACTCTCGAGCATGTCAAGCCGAGACTGCTGGGCCACTGGGGTACCACGCCGGGGCTGAATTTCATCTACGCCCATCTGAACCGCGTGATCAGGCGTGATGATCTGAATGTCATCTATCTTACCGGCCCCGGTCATGGCGGGCCTGGCCTGGTTGCCAATATCTGGCTCGAGGGAACCTACAGCGAGTTCTACCCCAATATCGGCCGCGACGCCGAGGGGATGAGAAAACTGTTCCGGCAGTTCTCGTTTCCCGGCGGGATCCCCAGCCATGTGGCGCCGGAAACGCCGGGCTCGATCCACGAAGGAGGCGAGCTGGGTTACGTGCTCTCCCACGCCTACGGTGCGGTGTTCGACAATCCCGATCTGATCGCCGCCTGCGTGATTGGCGACGGCGAGGCGGAGACCGGGCCGCTGGCCACCGCCTGGCACTCCAACAAGTTCCTCAATCCGGCAACCGATGGCGCGGTGCTGCCGATCCTGCATCTCAACGGCTACAAGATCGCCAACCCCACCGTGCTTGCCCGGATCAGCAGCGACGAGCTGGAGAAGCTTCTGATCGGTTACGGTTACAAACCCCACTTTGTCGAGGGGGCCGATCCCGGGCCAATGCACCAGAAGATGGCGGCGGCGCTGGACAGTATCTTCATGGAGATCAGGGGAATCCAGCAGCAGGCCAGGGAGCATGGCAACAGGGCCCGGCCACGCTGGCCGATGCTGGTGCTGCGTTCACCCAAGGGGTGGACCGGGCCGAAACAGGTGGATGGCAAGAAGACCGAGGGGTACTGGCGCTCCCATCAGGTGCCGTTTGGCAACCTTGCAACCCGCCCCGGCCATCTTGCTCTGCTCGAGCAGTGGATGAAGAGTTACAGACCGGAAGAGCTGTTCGATGACAACGGCACGCCGTGCACGGGGCTTGCGGCTCTGGCGCCCGAAGGTGAACGGCGCATGGGGGCCAATCCCCATGCCAATGGCGGGCTGCTGCTCAAGGATCTGATCATGCCCGATTTCCGCGATTACGCGCTGGAGGTGCCCCGGGCCGGGCATACCACGGGTGAGGCTACGCGCGTCATGGGCGAGCTGCTGCGTGATGTGATGAAGCTCAATATGGAGCGGAAAAACTTTCGCGTATTCGGCCCCGATGAGACCGCCTCCAACCGGCTTGGCGCACTGTTCGAGGTCACTAACCGGGCCTGGGAGGCGGAGATGCTGCCGGAGGACGAGTCGCTTGCACCGGACGGCCGTGTCATGGAGATTCTCAGTGAACACACCTGCCAGGGCTGGCTGGAGGGTTACCTGCTGACCGGCCGGCACGGTCTGTTCTCCTGCTACGAGGCCTTTATCCATATTGTCGACTCCATGTTCAACCAGCACGCCAAGTGGCTCAAGGTGACCAGCAGGGAGATCCCCTGGCGGCGGCCCATCGCCTCCCTCAACTACCTGCTCACCTCGCACGTATGGCGCCAGGACCACAACGGATTCTCCCACCAGGACCCCGGCTTCATCGACCATGTGGTGAACAAGAAGGCGGATATCATCCGCGTCTATCTGCCGCCCGATGCCAACACTCTGCTCTGTGTGACCGACAAGTGCCTGCGCTCCAGAAATTTCGTCAACGTCATCGTCGCCGGCAAGCAGCCGCAGCTCCAGTGGCTCACCATGGATGCGGCGATCAAACACTGCAGCGCCGGGATCGGCATCTGGGAGTGGGCCAGCAACGATCAGGGCGGCCGTCCGGATGTAGTGATGGCCTGCGCCGGCGACGTGCCGACCCTGGAGACCCTGGCGGCGGTGGATCTGCTGCGCCAGCATCTTCCCGAACTGAAGGTCCGGGTGATCAACGTGGTGGATCTGATGACCCTGCAGCCGCAGAGCGAACACCCGCACGGTCTGCCGGACAAGGATTTCGACAGCCTGTTTCCCGGCGACACCCCGGTCATATTCGCCTATCACGGCTATCCGTGGCTGATCCACCGCCTGACCTATCGGCGGCTGTGTCATCATGATCTGCACGTCCGGGGCTACAAGGAGGAGGGGACCACCACAACCCCCTTCGACATGGTGGTGCTGAATGACATGGATCGCTTCCATCTGGTAGAAGATGTGATCGACCGGGTGCCAACGCTGGGGGCCAACGCGGCCTGGCTGAAACAGAAAATGCGTGACAAACTGATCGAGCACAAGGAGTATATCGTTCAGCACGGAGAGGATATGCCAGAGATTCGCGACTGGAAGTGGTCATCCTGACCGGTAACCGCCCGGCTTGCTCCTGAAACGAACCATCTCTGTGTTTGGAAAATGGTCATATATCCCCGGGAACCCGATAGTTGCATCAATCCCCTCTCCTCCCCGGGAGAGGGGGGATTCCGGAGTTCGCCCTTTGTGAATTTGCAACGACTTGCCGAGTAGTTTTTCTGACTGGAATATTCATGCAAAAAAGATCTGCCGCAAAATGGGTTCTGCCGCTTTTTTCTATTGTCCTGTTGCTGGTTTTCTTGTTCCATACATCGTTCTTTTCGGATAGCGATACAGAGATTGTCGAGCCGGATGCGCTGTCGTTCATGGTGACCGAACCGGTGAGCTATGAGCACCAGGTGAAGCCTGTTCTGGAACGGCGCTGTGTGATCTGCCACGGCTGCTACGATGCTCCCTGTCAGTTGAAACTCTCCTCCATCGAAGGGCTGCGGCGGGGTGCCAGTGAAGAGCTGGTCTACAACTCGCGACGTATTACACCCATGCAGCCAACCCGCCTGTTCGTGGATGCCAAAAGCACCGCAGAGTGGCGCTCCCGCGGATTTCATGCGGTGCTCAACGAGCAACAGCAGACTCCGGAAAACAATCTGAAAGATTCGGTAATGTATCGTCTGTTGCGGCTGAAACAGCAGCACCCGCAACCCCAAGAGGTTCAACTGCCGGACAGCTTCACCCTGGGGCTCTATCGCGAACAGACCTGCGCCAGCCTTGATACCATGGATGACTATGCAGAGGAGCATCCGCTGTGGGGCATGCCTTATGCCATGCCCAATCTTTCGGAACGGGAGTACCGCACCCTTGTCTCCTGGCTGGCCCGGGGGGCTCCGGCGCCACCGCCGCCCGGCCCTTCCGCCGCCGTGATGCCCCAGGTCGAACAGTGGGAACGTTTTCTGAACCGCTCATCCCGCAAGCAGCAGTTGATGAGCCGCTATCTTTATGAACACCTGTTTCACGCCCACATCCATTTTGCCGGATCACCACCACGGGAGTTCTACCGGCTGGTGCGCTCCCGCACACCACCGGGACAGGCAGTGGACGAGATCCCCACCGTGCGTCCCTATGATGATCCAGGTCGTGCGCTGTTCTACTATCGTCTGCAGAGATACCATCCCAGTATCGTCGCCAAGAACCACATCGTTTACCATTTTTCTGTGCAGCGCATGGAGCGCTACCGGGAGCTGTTTCTCGACCCCGACTACGAGGTTGGTGAGCTGCCCTCCTGGCAGCCGGAGATCGCCTCCAATCCATTCAAGACGTTTGCCGCGATTCCCGCCATATCACGCTACCGTTTTCTGCTCGACGATGCCTACTTCTTTATCCAGGGATTTATCAAGGGGCCGGTCTGCCGCGGGCAGATTGCGCTGGATGTGATCGAGGATCAGTTCTGGGTGATGTTCTTCGATCCCAATCAGCCGGTGATTACCAATAATGCACAATTTATCGGAAAAATGGCCAATGAACTGCAGGTTCCTGCCGATGGAGGCAGCAATCTGGATCTGCTGCGCATCTGGACCGAATACTGGCGCGGCCAGCGCCGCTATATGGAGAACAAACAGGCCTGGTTCAAGACCATCGGCACCCACAAGCTGGATCATGCCATGAACTATATCTGGGATGGGGATGGCCACAACCCCAACGCCGCGCTGACCGTCTTTCGCCACTTCGACAGCGGCTCGGTTGCCTATGGATTGGTGGGAGATAATCCGGAAACCGCCTGGGTTATCGACTACCCGCTGTTCGAACGCATCCACTATCTACTGGTGGCCGGTTTCAATGTGTACGGCAATGTGGGTCATCAGATAAGCACTCGAATCTATATGGGCTTTCTGCGCATGGAGGGGGAGGACTACTTTCTCGCCTTTCTGCCGGTCAACCGGCGCAAGGAGATACGGGACTCCTGGTATGTCGGCCAGCGCAGCAGTATCGAAAAACTGTTCTCTGCTCCGCAGGCGTGGTTGAGTACCGAGTCGGTAACCGATTACCAGACCGACGATCCGCAGAAAGAGCTTTATCAGCATATCAAGGAGCGTCTTGCCGGCGTTACCCGACAGGCGGAAGCACGGAATCTCTGCGGCCGCGACAGTTGCAGAAAACCGGCATCGGAAATGGCGCAGAAACAGGCAGAACAGGCCATGGAAAAAATTGCCCGTCTGCGCGGCGAAAACCTGCATGCCTTTCCGGATGTTGCCTTTGTGCGCATAGAGATGGAGGAGCCGGGACAGCACTTCGCCTATACGCTGATCCGCAACAAGGCCTACAAGAATGTGACTTCATTTCTTGCCGATGAACGCGAGCGGGACCGTGCGGATATCGAGCGGGATTCCATGACCGTAGTGAACTGGCTGGAGGGCTCCTATCCCAATCTGTTTTTTTCCGTGAAGCTGTCGGAGATAAAAAACTTTACTGAACTGTGTGCCGCCATCCGTAGTCGCGAGGATTACAAGAAATTTATTGATCGGTATGGTGTGAGGCGAACCAATCCCGAATTCTGGAAGCTGGCCGACTGGTTTCAGGAGGAACATGCACGAAATAAACCGGTATTGTCCGGGCTGTTTGATCTGAATCGTTATCAAAATCGCTAGGAGCCTGCCGGACTTGGGTTGTCGTAGCGAGGCGATCGGGAAAATGGCCCCATTTCCCGCCGCCGCAGTAGATTCATCCCAAGTCCGACAGGCTTCCTGGTACTCCTTCCAGGATCCAGCTGGTATCTCTGTGTTTTCCGTGTCTCTGTGTTGCATGGCGTGCACCAGGACAAGGAGGCATGAACGTAATAGTTGCTCACAAGATGCGGCTGGTCTGGTACGGTAACTGGTTGAGCTTGTACAGAACCGCTCAATGAAAGTCCCGTGATGAAGTTTCCAGTTCACCCAGCCAGCTGCTCAGATCCTCCAGCCGTCCGGCGATAAGATGCAGTACCCCCGCTGACCGCCATGGAGAGCGAAGCGAAGGCGGTTAGTCCCCGATAGGCAACGCCGTCTGCATATTCGCAGTTAGGAGCGTTAGCGAGTGACGGAGAAGATGCAGCAGCGGCTTTCTGTTGCCGTA
>JALSHD010000140.1 GCA_026982395.1 Chromatiales bacterium
CCCCGACCCGGCGAAGAACCTGTTCCAGATCACCGAACTCAAACTCGAGGCAACCCCGCTGGGCATTCGCAAGATCGATATAGGGGATCAGGGCGGACGGATCATTTTCGACCAGCAGCCCAACGTGGACCCGATGAAAATCATCCAGCTGATCCAGCAACAGCCGCAGCGCTACAAGCTGGATGGACAGGACAAGCTGCGCATCACCCAAAACCTGCCGGATCGGGAGCAGCGGTTCCAGGCGGTGCAGGAACTGCTGGAGATGTTGCGGGGATGATTGGAACGAAACAGCTATGCTTCAAAAAGCACCCGCCATTCAGCCCAACTGTAAAAAAAACCGCTTCAAAAAATGCCGTTTGGATAAAATAAAGGGCCTCGCATAGCGAGGCCACTTTACATTAAAATCAGGCGTATTTTCCCCGAAGATAAGCTGTCTGAACAATGCCGTACAGTGTTCTCCAGTGGTTCTTGTTGCGCCCAATAGCATTAGCTTTTCGCCCTACATCCTCATTAGTATCCTGAGTGGCAAGCATTAAATTCCCACCAACTTGTTTCCAAAGCTCAAGAACTTTATCAAAGCTACCAGTTTTCCACATCACCGTCCCATTGTCATCAATATGAACGATGCTCCGAAATGCCGCTAACATAGGAAAGAGCGCAGCTACGCTCAGTCGTTTTTCCGCTTCCGGCGCTTCTCCAACACTATTCATAAGAAATGGAAACTGGTATTTTCCTCTTTTGCGCGCCTCGACGAACGCCAGATTACCTGCACGTTTTCCACCGAGGGCGTTATAAAGATTCATAGCGTCCATCCTGATAGTATCATGGAGTACAAGGATGTCCTGAAGAATGGGTTTAAGTGCCTTGTAGTGTTCGGGGTGTTCAATGAAATTATCAAGTACAGCAGCTTTTGACATATATGCACGTACAGGATGTGATATTTCACCATCTGGAAACACTTTTATGTTGAACAATTCCATGATGGCAACAATATCGCGCGCATCATAAGATGCTTTTTCATTTTCCCGGAACGCAAGCTGAGAAAAATATGGCTTTTCTTTCAATTCTTCTTTGATCCAATCAAATCCGCTGTCGAGGTTGTGCAGGCTCATTTTCTGTACCTGTACCGCAGTGTTAAGGCCACCAGCAACCTCAACAATAGAGTTAGGCTCCAACCCAGTCAGCACTTCTATCTTAACGAACTGCTGAATGGGCTCCTCCTCCTCTTCATTATGCCTCCTGATATCCTCAAGTGAGTCTTGGATCAGCTGGTAAGTATGCCCGCCGTCGACAATTCCCTGCGTATCGTCGAGGATTAGTCTGTAAACATCTTCTCCCGCTTTTTCTAACCCGTCCGCAACAATAGTGATGCCCTTGTTCTTAAGGTGAAAAGTATTTGCTATTCCTTCTTTATTAAGCAAATGCAAGCGGATATCTTTCCAGATACCGCGATCAATATTTTGCTCACGAGGGTTTGGTTCTCTAGGAATATCTGGGGGAACATCTGTCACCGCTAAAAACAACACATACCGTTTTGCTTGAGAATATACGGGATCGGGAAAACGGCGCGCAAATTTCGTCTTAAGCGTTATACTTTTCATGTTTTATCTCCAATAGTCAGCAAGCGTTGGAATCCACCAACCTCAAACGCGATAGTCAAGTCCTCAACCTCGCATTTTTAAGAAAACCACAAAAAAAATGGACTGTCAACCCTATCGACTAAAAGGAGTGGAACACCATACTCAGTACCAGACAAGCGGAAGGAATACCGGTGAGGCCGATTTCGATGCAGATTGTTCTCTTGCCGTCAGCCCGCCCCAACTCTGACGACAGAGTCTCCAGCGATACTGAACAAATATAATTGAATCGACTATCCGGCACCGTTTTCGCAGTGTGGGTAACTATTCCGATTACATAACGGATGATCTTGTCCAAGATCCATTTTCGTACGCTTCGTGGAGATTGGCGTCTACATATCCCTGTCCTGCTCCTTTCCCCCATCCAGTGGACGAAAAACCACGCCCTGCGGATGACGCTCGGTCTTGTATTTATCACTGTAACCATTCACCGATTCAGAGCTTCCCAGAATCAGATACCCTCCGGGATTTAACGCATCAGCCATGCGGTCAAGGATATCCCGCTTCAATTCCGTCGAGAAATAGATCAGAACATTGCGGCAGAAAATAATGTCAAATTTACCCAGCGGACTGTAGCTATCCTGCAGATTCAGTTTGCGGAAACTTACCGTCCGCCGATACTCCGGCTTTACAATCCAGTGCTGATCCCTGTGGGTGAAAAATTTCTGCTTGTGTTGTTCAGTCAATCCGCGCGCAATGCTCATGGCATCATACTCCGCCGCCCTGGCACTTTTCAGCATGGAGGAAGAGAGGTCGGTTGCGATAATTTCCGTGCGTGAGGGAGCCGCGGCCGGATTTTTTTCCCGGTACTCCTCGATAGTGAAATTGATGGAGTAAGGCTCCTGCCCGGAAGAACAGGCGGCCGACCAGATCCTCAGCGGACGTCTGGCAAATTCGGGCAGGATAACCTGCTCAAGCAGTTGATAGGGTTTGTTGTCGCGAAACCAGAGCGTCTCATTGGTGGTCATGGCGTCGATAACACGTTCGCGAAGCCCCGGCGCTCCCAACCCCTGCACTTTGGCCACCAGCTCATCGAGGCTGGCAATTCCCTCGTCTGCCATAATATGGCTCAGTCGGCTATCCACCAGATATTGTTTGTTCCCGCCCAGTACGATACCGGCAGCCTGCTCCAGAAAGTGCTGGAACTGGCTGTATGCTTCAGAACTGATTGCTGTATTGGCCAACGCCCTGCTCTCCGTATTGAAATGACTCCAGGGCACCCGCGGCACTATCTGAAGTCTTTAGTTGTCAGATTATCCGACGATATCACCTGAATGGTGGACTAGTGCTAAGATATATCGAGCATATGACAAAAAAACTTAACAAGATTGAGAACACCGGTTACCCCGGCCTGCTTTGGGTTGTCTGGCTTCTGCTGCTGCCGGCCCTCAGTCTGGCCGCACAAACCCAATCCCTGGACTCGATTCGTGCGGCGGTCACCGCTTTTGTCAGCGGGCAGACCAGCCACTACAGCACACCGGCACGGATAAAAGTGGGACGTCTCGGCGCCCGGCTGCGGCTTTCCCGGTGCAGTGAGCAGATTACCGCTTTCCAGCCCCCCGGCACCCGCATTCTGGGTAACACCACTATCGGCGTACGATGCAGCGGGACTTCTCCGTGGACTGTCTATGTCCCTGTCCATGTCCAGGTTTTCCAGCCGGTCGCCATGACTACCCGGCCGCTGGCCAGAGGGGATGTGCTCACCGCAGCGGATATAAAAATGGTTGAACGTGATCTGTCAGCGCTGAAGATGGGGTATATAATTGATAGCAAGCAACCTGTCGGCATGGTAGTGAAACGCCGCATCGGCACCGACACTATCATCACCCCCCAACTGCTGGAGGCACCCCGGCTGGTTCGACGGGGAGAACAGGTTGCCATCATCGCCGAATCCGATGGAATTGAGATTCGCGCCGTTGGCAAGGCATTGGCAGATGGCGCCCGGGGCGACCTGATCAGGGTACGGAATATTGCCTCGAAGAAGGTCATTGAGGCGGTCGTTACCGAACCCGGCGTGGTAAAAGTGAGAACCCGGTCACAGTTCAGGTAATCTCGCGGCCATCTGCTAAAGCTTTGTTCTGGCAGGCCGATAATCCCTGTGAAAGAGCAGGAGAATGAAACAATGAATATAGATATCAAAAACTTGCCAACCTCCCCCCTGAAGGCTGTAGAAGAAGCCTCTCAGGTCAGGGTCGGCCGCGGAGAACCCAACCGTGATCAACAGAGCACCGGTTCGACCGCAGGCCAGGACACTGTGAGCCTTACCGATACCGCTGCACGCATGCGCAGCCTGGAGAATACAGTTGCTACCATGCCGGTGGTGGACAGCCAGCGGGTAGCCGAGATCAAGCAGGCGATTGTGGAAGGAACCTATGAGATCAACCCGGAACGCATCGCCGAAAAAATGCTCGATATGGAACAGGCCTGGGGTAAATAACCGATGATGAAAACCGCAAGGAAGGAGGCAGCTCATGTCGCTACCCGGTGATTGTCAACGGGAGCTGGCCGATATCCTGTCGATGGAAAAGCTCTGCCTGTCCAGGCTGAAAGAGAGCCTCGAAGATGAGCAGACGGCCCTCGAAAACCGGCAGATAGATGCGCTGGAACAGGCAGTAAAAGCGAAGCAGGACGCCCTGCAAGAGGCTGCCGAGTTGCAACAGAGACGTTCCACTCTGCTGCGGCAGTACGGTTTTTCCAATGACGAGTCGGGCGTTTCACAGTGCATCGTGAAATGCAGCCCTTCCCTCTCCAGGGAGCTGCTTCCCTTGTGGGAACAACTACATACACTGATCGAGCAGTGCCGCGACCAGAACCTGGTCAACGGTCGCATCCTGGAACTGAATGATCGCTGCGTTCAGCAGACACTTGCCATTCTGACCAACGGCACGCAACCACTTGAGCTATACAGCTCCCAGGGAGTCTCCTCCCGGCAGGGACGCTCCACCCCCCTGGCCAGAGCCTGATTCTCACGGCTTGATTATTTTCACAGTTCAACACTAGAATTATCCTTTACCACTTTTTCAGGGGCCGTAGCTCAGCTGGGAGAGCGTCGCGTTCGCAATGCGAAGGTCGGGAGTTCGATCCTCCTCGGCTCCACCATTTTTACTTTAGGGCGCCTCTAAAAACAGTAAAAAAAATAATAAACTTCTACTTAACAGGTAGGCAGCAGCCTGTTTTTGGGGAAATATGCAGCCTGGTTGAATAACAGGAAAGGCCCATGCCCATCAATCACTGGCCCTCTGCCGAACGCCCCAGAGAGAAACTGCTGCAACGTGGCTGCACGGCACTGTCTGACGCCGAGCTGCTGGCCATTCTGCTACGCACCGGCGTAACCGGAAAATCCGCTGTGGATCTGGCGCGGGAGATGCTTAACAGCTTTGGTGGACTGCGCCCGCTGCTGGAAGCCAGTCAGCGTGATTTCTGCAAAATCAAGGGGATGGGCACAGCAAAATATGTGCAGTTCCAGGCCGTACTGGAGATCGGACGGCGCTATCTGGAAGCCCGGCTGGAACGGGAGGACGCCCTGACCTCACCACAGCACACCCTGCGCTACCTGATGACCCGCCTGCGCCACTACCCCCACGAGGTTTTTGCCGCCCTGTTCCTGGACAATCGCCATCGCGTCATTACCTACGAAGAGCTGTTTCGCGGCACCATCAACGGTGCTTCGGTTCATCCTCGCGAAGTGGTCAAGCGGGCCCTTGCCCACAACGCTGCCGCACTGATTCTTGCCCACAACCACCCCTCCGGAGTGGCCGAACCCAGCGCCGCCGATCGCTCCCTGACCCGGAAGCTGACCGAGGCACTGTCACTGGTGGATATCCGGGTGCTTGACCACATTGTCATCGGCGATGGGGAGGCCTACTCCTTCGCCGAACATGGACTTATGTGAAAAAAAATCCAAAATCCTTTAGAATATAACTAAATATACTCATTATTTCGCTCATTCAAATGCAGCAACTGACCCTACCCCACCCTGATGATTGGCACCTGCACCTGCGCGATGGCACAACGATGGCCGCTGTATTGCCACATACGGCACAGCGGTTCGCCCGCGCTATCATCATGCCCAATCTGAATCCGCCGGTAACCACAACCCGGCAGGCGCTGGCCTACCGGGAGCGTATTCTGGCGGCACTGCCACAGGGAAGCGGGTTCAATCCCCTGATGACGCTCTACCTTACGGAGAGCACCACCCCTGACGAGATCGTCCGTGCCAGACAGAGCGGTCATGTTCACGGGGTAAAACTCTATCCGGCCGGCGCCACGACCCACTCCGATGCCGGAGTGCGCGATATCACCAACACCTGGGCAGTACTGGAAACCATGGCCGATCAGAATCTTCCCCTGCTGGTTCACGGTGAAGTCACCGATCCGCAGGTGGATGTATTCGACCGGGAGCGGATATTCATCGAGCGGGTTTTGGCCCCCCTGCGCCAACGGCTGCCGGAGCTGAAGGTGGTATTCGAACACATCACCACCCGGGAAGCCGTTGATTATGTACGGGAAGCCAGTGGAAATATCGCCGCGACCATCACCGCCCATCACCTGACCATGAACCGCAACGCCATGCTGGTGGGAGGCATCCACCCGCACCACTACTGTCTGCCGGTTCTGAAACGCGAGAGCCACCGGAACGCGCTGGTAGCAGCCGCCACCTCCGGCTCACCACGCTTTTTCCTGGGCACCGACAGCGCACCCCATTCGCGCCACGCCAAGGAGTCAGCCTGCGGTTGCGCCGGAATCTATACCGCCCATGCCGCTATCGAACTTTATGCCGAGCTGTTTGAACAGGCGGGGGCACTGGACAAACTGGCGGAGTTCGCCAGCGGCTTCGGCGCAGATTTCTACGGCCTCCTCCGTAACACGGAAACCATCACGCTGGTGAAAAAGCCCTGGAACGTCCCCCGGCAATACGCATTGGGCACAGGGAGCGCAGTGGTTCCGCTACGTGCCGGTGGTCAGATTACCTGGCGGCTCTCCGATGTCTAATTCAACAGAAAAAAGCGGCATTGCCACACGCTTCCGCGGTTTTCTGCCTGTGGTGGTCGATGTGGAAACGGCCGGGTTCAACCCCAGAACCGACGCCCTGCTGGAGATCGCCGCCGTCATCATCCGCATGGATGAACAAGGCAAACTTCACCCTGATACCACCCACTCAACCCATGTGCAGCCCTTCCCCGGTGCCAACCTGGAACAGAGCGCGCTGGATTTCATCGGCGTCGATCCCTACCACCCGTTACGCGCGGCACGGCTGGAGTGCGACGCACTGGGACATGTATTCAAACCCATTCGCAATGTAGTAAAAGAAACCGGCTGCACCCGCGCCATCCTGGTCGGGCACAACGCATTTTTTGATCTCGGTTTTGTCAACGCCGCAGTAGAGCGCACCGGCATCAAACGCAACCCGTTCCACTCATTCAGCAGTTTTGACACCGCCACCCTGGCCGGGCTCGCCTATGGCCAGACGGTACTGGCACGCGCCATGCAGGCAGCCAATATCAACTGGGATGAAGAGCAGGCGCACTCCGCAATTTACGATGCACAGCGCACCGCCGAACTGTTCTGCGCCATTATCAACACCTGGGACGAAAAGTGCGGAAGTCCCGTCTGCACTCCCCGCCATCCTCCTGAAAGCTTCAGCTGATTGTTCAGCATAAACAGAAGTTCCCGGCCAGCTTGACAATCTGCTAAAACGCCCCCCACGGAGGAACATCCGAGGTCTTTCTCAGTGCGTGGCAACGGCTGCAGTTTTTGAAAGATTGCGGCGCGAAAGCCACTTTCCCGTGGCACTTGCCACAGTATTTTCCATCAATAATATCCCCCATGTTGAAGTTGGTTCCCCCCTTCACTTTCTTGAACGGAGCGGGATGACAGCTTTCACAGCTGAGCCAGTAGGTGTGAACACCATGAGGAAAAACCACATCGGGAATGACATCAATCTTGGTTTTCAACACAATGATATTTTCATAATACTTTTCATACTCACTCTCCTCCCCGGTGAGCGAACCTCTGGGATGAATAATATTCGCGGAAACAGCAGCCCCCCAATCAACCAGCCCCATCTTGTCCTTCGGCAAAGCGGCGAAGGCCGGTGCCTGCCCGGACTGCTCCTGTAACCTTTTTTCCAGTGCGGAAATATCCGCATCACCAAAGTATTCTTTCAGCTGCTGATCCCGCTCCGGATTACAGCTTTTGTACATCAGTTTTTTACACAGCGCAGAGAGTGCTTCCTGCTCGGTTTTGACCCCCGCCTCACTGACGGCAGGAAGAAATACAACAACAGCAACCAACAGAAACAGCCGGACAATCGTCTTGCTCATAAAACACCTCTTGTTTTCATCCAGAAAAACCATTCAACACGAATACTATCACCCCTTGAATATTTACAACCGTCACAACCGCCAAAAATTCACGGTGCTTTTTGCGAGTCAATTTGATGCGCTGGTTAACCTTTTTAACTGCGAAGAACCTATAACTTACATCTCCAGCAGCCTAACCGGTATTTTCCTACTCAAAACGATGCAGCCACCACTTTGTAAATTCTTTTGCATTAACACCTTCAGGTACTTCAACTACGATATACTTTAGTTTATCTGTTTGCACGGATTTAACCAGACGATAAAGTGTTTGATACTGCTTGGGAATATTACCCTGTTCCATATCGCCAATTTGTGGAAATGGCCCTGCCTGTATCATCACGCCCCCTGGATAATCATAAAAAATAAAATCATCATCCAGTTGCGCCCGTAACGCCGCCTTGCCACCCAGTTTTTGCAAAAAGGTATCTGATAATATGGTTAACCAGTTAATGCCTTTGATGCCTTCAACACAATCAGAAGAATGAAAGTGAGGCATATCAATTTCCAGTCCGGGAAAACGTTTAATAAGGGGATAAAGCAGAGGTTCCGCTCTTCTTGCTGCGCCAGTGTAGACACTTCGAATCAGCCCCAGCCCGCCATAGCCATGATAAGGTGACAGGCGTTTACACCAGTCATGGACAAACTGCTGGAAAAATCCTCCGGGCTGCTCCTCAAGAAAGGCCAACGGAAAGGTGGCTGACAGATAACCTATTTGTTTATAACTTCGTTTTTCTCCGAGTACAGTTTCTACATTATAGGGACTGGATTCTTCATCTGTTTCTGAGCCCGTTATGATGATTTCGAAAAAATCATATTCATCCAAAGGTTCAATCATCTCAGCCAGTGGTTGAATCGGGGTTTGGCTGAATTTTCTAACCCCCAGCTTTTCACCGCCATAGCGTTTTAGATGCGGCCTGACCAATGCCATATACTCTTCAATACATTGTGCTACTGCAAGACGACACTGTTTTTCATAGGCATTTTCCAGATATAACGTGACCATCATGCCAATCTGGGCCACAATATGGTTATCTTTATCTTTTATCTTGATTTTATCCAAATCTTTTGGTGTAAAACCTTGTAATGGAATTTCCATCAAATACGCTCCAGTTGGCTTTTTTCTTTAAACTGAAAGTTGCCTACTCAAAACGATGCAGCCACCACTTTGTAAATTCTTTTGCATTAACACCTTCAGGTACTTCAACTATGATATGCTTTAGCTTATCTGTTTGTACGGATTTAACCAGACGATAAAGCTTTTGGTATTGTTTGGGAATATTACCCTGCTCCATATCGCCAATTTGTGGAAATGGCCCTGCCTGTATCATCACGCCCCCCGGATAATCATAAAAAATAAAATCATCATCCAGTTGCGCCCGTAACGCCGCCTTACCACCCAGTTTTTGCAAAAAGTGATCTGAAAGCATGGTTAACCAATTAATGCCTTTGATACCTTCAACACAATATAAAGAGTGAGAGTGAGGCATATCAATTTCCAGCCCGGGAAAACGTCTAATGAGGGGATAGACAAGAGGTTCCGCTCTTCTTGCTGCACCAGTGTATACACTACGAATCAGCCCCAGCCCGCCATAGCCATGATAAGGTGACAGGCGTTTACACCAGTCATGGACAAACTGCTGGAAAAATCCTCCGGGCTGCTCCTCAAGAAAGGCCAACGGAAAGGTGGCTGACAAATAACCTATTTCTTTATAACTTCGTTTTCCTTCAAGTAAAGTTTTTACGTTATAGGGACTGGATTCTTCATCTGTTTCTGAGCCCGTTATGATGATTTCGAAAAACTGGCGTTCATTCAGTGGCTCGATCATTTCAGCCAGCGGTTGAATCGGGGTTTGGCTGAATTTTCTAACCCCCAGCTTTTCACCGCCATAGCGTTTTAGATGCGGTCTGACCAATGCCATATACTCTTCAATACATTGTCCTACTGCAAGACGACACTGTTTTTCATAGGCATTTTCCAGATATAACGTGACCATCATGCCAATCTGGGCCACAATATGGTTATCTTTATCTTTTATCTTGATTTTATCCAAATCTTTTGGTGTAAAACCTTGTAATGGAATTTCCATCAAATACGCTCCTGTTGTTAGCAAATCAGGTTAATGTGGAGCAGCCCTGAATATTCGGCCAAAGGCGGCGGCTGTTCTTGCTGCTGCACCCGCAGTACCCGCTGCTGCGGCAACTTCACCTGCCGGGCCATCAAAAGGAACGGCAACCAGCGCAACGGTTGCCACAGCGGCTACTGCGGTAACAGCAGCCATGCCGACCGTTTCGGCGACCGCCCACCAATCAACTGATGGTTCTTCTTCAGGTATGGCTACGGGCTGTGGTACCGGTTCTAGCTCGCCGTTATCGTCTGAGCAAGTACAATGTTTCCCTTCCTCCATCAATTTCAGTTTGTTGTCATCACCGGCTATTGCCTCATAAGCTCTTTCTTGACCGTCCCCCCATCTGTCCCCTTTAAACTTCATTTCCACTATCCGGTCAATATTTTCTTGATACGGCGGTTTGGATGGGTCTTTGACGATAATAATGTCCGGACGGCGTACCATACCTTCATTGGGTTGATAATCTGGAATTTCCTGCCGCGCCCGCGTTTGCCAGCGATCTGATTTTTGCGTGGTATCTTGCCCCATCTCATCACGATGCATGAACGGACTGGGTGGATGGGTGTCCATGTTGTAGGAAATTTCAGGCTTGTAACGGCTTTGATGATTGAGTATTCCATCTGCCGCTTGCAATGTGGCGGAGACACACCCCTGTCTTTGGTTGGTTCCAGCCTCACTCCCGATACTCGGGTTGTTTGAGCAACAGCACATGACCTCGCATAAGACCTTATCATCAATTTCGTGTTTCATGGCATCCAGCACTTCTGGTGTCACATCATCTGGATGCGGGGCGCAACGTTGAATAACGCTATTGAAGTCATCATTACAGAGTTCTGAATCATGACTCAATAATTGTGATGCGGCTACGAGGGCAGGTGATAGTTGAGAGATGCAAGGTGATTGCATTAGCTCACCTCCATCCAAACAGAGGCGGGTAATTGCCGGGCCAGCCAATACATACGCATTTTTGGATGACCCTCCGTTCCTTGCAACAATGCCTGTACTTTTTTGTGTCGATGAAAACCAGGACAATGCGTCAATTCCAAAGTGACAAAACCGTATACGTCTCTTTGGGACTGCAGTCCGTAAGAACGTGCTATACCGACAGACTGTTTGACTTGTTCCACAAGCTCTTTTTCCGATAGCTGGTTAACAGGACTATAATTACAATATTGTCTGAGGTATTTGCATAAATCCGGAATACTATAGTTAACTTCACGATCTTCCTGAAAATGTTTCATTTGTTCAGCCCTGATTTTGAACATGGCACCTCCTTTTGTATGATTTTTGCCGGATTATACTGATGATTAATTTAAATGAAAACCAATAAAAAAGATATGTGTTATTCTTGCCAAAAACACCACCAGAACATTCATTCAGCATGCAGAAAACCCTTTTCATAGCCGTTATCCTCACCCTCCTCTCCCCACCGATCCCAGCTGCGACCAACGCACCTTCGGGGCAGCCTGTCCTGCTGAATCGCACGGCAGCAATCGGTCCCGCCGAACTGGCGGTCATCGTGAACAGGGAAGATCCGCTGAGCATCCGCATCGGCGCCTACTACCAGAAGCAGCGCGCCATTCCGGAACAGAATATGATCTACATCACCTTCAAACCGGGAAGAGGTGTCATGCCAGAAGAGGAGTTCAAAACCCTGAAAGCCGCCGTGGACACACAGACACCGGAATCCATACAGGCCTATGCACTGACCTGGGTTGCCCCCTACCGGGTCGGCTGCATGTCAATCACCACCGCATTCGCCGCAGGATTCAACCGGGAATATTGCGCACAAGGATGCAAACTGACCCGCACCTCCCCCTACTTCAACTCCAGCAGCAAAAGACCCTACAACGATTATGGCATCCGGCCAACCATGAGTATCGCGGCAACAGATTTTCGCTCCGCCAGAGCGTTGATCGATCGGGGCGTGGCTTCAGATACAACCTTCCCCGCAGGGACAGCCTATCTGCTGCAGACATCCGATAAAAACCGCACGGTAAGGATCAATGCCGAACGCCAGTTTCAGGAAAGAATCTCTCCCCAGGTCAAACTTAGACTACTGAAAAAAGACTACCTGACCGGCAAGAAAGACATCCTGTTCTACTTTACCGGCCTGGCCAGGGTTCCCCAAATCGCAACCAACCGCTACCTGCCCGGAGCCATTGCCGACCACCTCACCTCAGCGGGTGGCGTACTCACCGGAAGCGGACAGATGAGCGCCCTGCGCTGGCTGGAAGCCGGGGCAACAGGAAGCTATGGCGCAGTAGTCGAACCCTGTAACTTCCCGGCCAAATTTCCCGTACCGGAGATCGCCATTGCCCGCTACCTGAGCGGCGAATCACTGATAGAAAGCTACTGGAAAAGCGTCGCCATGCCCGGGCAGGGAATCTTCATCGGTGAACCACTGGCAAAACCCTTTGGAGGATTCCACACCACCAGCAACGGCAACCAGCTGACCATTTACTCCCCCACCCTCCCCTCGGGAAACTACCAACTATACGGAGCCACCAACCCCCAGGGACCATTCACACTCTCCGCCACCGCCAGCACCCTGATCCCCAGCCCCCACCAGTTGCAATTCAATGTCAACAAAACTTATCCGTTTTATCTGATAAAAAGAAAATAATTGTTCCGTATCACATCAAAAAACTACCGATAACCAGGCGTGGTGCATTCCATGCGCCGACAACAATGCCGGCAATAAATAGAGCCTCCTCAAAAAGCATAACCCGTTGAAATATATATGAAACAGGTTCATCAGAGGGTATAATAGTGCACGAAAAATGTGATATAGCAAGACTTTTCCGGACAAAAGATCACGCAACTTTCCAGTACTCTTTTTCATAGCCCAATAGCGTCTGATAGCCGATAGTTGAGTGGCTTCTCTGGCGGTTATAGAACACCTCGATATACTCGAAAATCTCCTGCTTGGCCTCTTCCCTCATCTGGTAACGCCGATGATGGGTCAACTCTGTCTTCAGCGTGTGGAAAAAACTTTCTGATGGGACATTATCCCAACAATTACCTTTCCGGCTCATACTACAAATGAACCCATGCTCCTTTACGGTCTTCTGGTATAGGTCTGAGGCATATTGGCTACCGCGGTCACTATGAACCATTAGACCCTTGGCTGG
>JALSHD010000141.1 GCA_026982395.1 Chromatiales bacterium
ATACCGTGCGACGACTCCAGAGTGTCTCATGAACCGCCGGATGCGGAACCGCACGTCCGGTGGTGTGAGAGGACGGCGGGGGTGACCCCGCCTCCTACTCGATTTGATGGAGTGCTGGCAGTATCCAGGGTTCTAAAATCGTAATGAAGGTTGAGATTGTCTTGATAACGGAATAAGGTAGGTATATGGAGACGATGGCTGTGTGGGAACAGGTGCTGCTGGGGTTGCTGGTGGTGGTTATTCTGGTCTGGTTCTTTCCGGGACTGAAGCATACTCTCAAGAATGCTCCGAAGGCGACGGCCGGTGACTGGAAGAACCTGCTGGTTCCTATTGGTCTTGTTGTATTATTCGTGTTGTTACTGTTATCTCTTGTCTGACGTATCGGAGTAATCAAAGATGAGCGCTTACCAACACATCCTGCTTGCAGTTGATTTTATGCCTGGAGTGGAAGAGGTTTGCAGGCGAGCCCGGGAGCTAGGGAAATGTACTGGGGCTCAGCTAAGCGTGATTCATGTTATTGAACCGGTGGTTATGGCACCACCTTATGAAGGCATGCCATCGTTGCCGGTGGATTTTGAACAGCAGATGTTGAAATCTGCTCAGGATTCGCTCAAGCAACTGGTTGACAAGGAGGGCATGAAGGATGTGAGCTGGTTAGTAGAGGTTGGTTCGGTGAAGTGGACTATCATTGAGTACGCCAAGGAGCAAGATGTTGATTTGATTGTTATTGGCAGCCATGGCCGTCATGGGCTGGAGCGGTTGCTGGGTTCCACGGCAAATGCTGTGCTTCATGCGGCTCCCTGTGATGTGTTGGCCGTGCACATTGATAACCGGTAGGTAGCTGCGCCAAATATCTGTATTGGCAGTTCATGAAACTTTAACAATCCGGGTAATGGTCTATTATTAGATCTGAGTCTGGGAAAAAGGGGGTAGCGGAAGGGTCCTGTTTTTTTATTTAATTACCTGGAACAGCAGATCAAGGGGGTTCTATACAGATGAAGTTACCATTGCAAATTACCGCCAGAAATATTGAGCTTACTGAGGCTATTGAAGCTGCAGTGAGAGAAAAGGCACTGAAGCTGGAACGATTCTATGATGGAATAATGAGTTGCCGTGTGGTGGTGGAAGCGCCTCATCGTCACCAACATAAAGGTGTGATGTACAATGCGTGTATAGATATTACGGTACCGGGTTCCGAGGTTGTGGTTAAGCGGGAACCGCACGAGGATCTGTATGTGGCAATTCGTGATGCATTTGATGCAGCGCGGCGACAGCTGCAAAACATCTCCCAAAAACAGCGTGGTAGTGTCAAATCTCATAACCGGTCGGTTGATGAGCAAGTTATGGAAGTATGATCTGATTTTTCGTTTCCGGAAAAGGCCGCCTTACAGCGGCTTTTTCTGTGTTGGAAGGAACAACTCCAGCAGATTGTTCAGGTAGCGCTTACCCAGATCGGTGGGCCGGATATGGAGCGCATCTCTGTTGATTAGTCCTTTTCCCACCGCCGTTTCCAGCGCTGTTTGCAGAAAGGCCAGCGGCAGCCCCGTATGGGTAGTGAACAGCCTGGATTCAAATCCCTCCGTAAGGCGCAGTGCATTCATCATGAACTCCAGAGCTATCTCCTCTGTTTGCAGCGGGTTCCGGGTCTGGATACATCGGGGAGAACCGGCGCTGGCAAGATATTGCCGAGGATGACGAACTTTTGTCAGCCGGGTGATGGATCGAGTGTGTGGATTGATCAGTTTGCTGTGCGCCCCGGCACCAATACCCAGATAGTCCCCATATTGCCAGTAGTTGAGATTGTGCCGGCAGCGCCGTTGTTGTCTGGCGTACGCTGAAACCTCATATTGCGCGTAGCCGTGACCGGCAAGCAGCTGTTTGGCCTCCTCTTGCATTTTCCATATCAGTTCATCATCGCAAGGGGTTGGAGGATGATGATAAAATGGGGTATTTGGCTCGATTGTAAGTTGATAGTAGGAGATGTGCTCCGGCTGCAGCTCGATGGCCGTTCGCAGATCATGCTCAGCCATTCCGGCGGTCTGCTCCGGAAGGGCAAACATCAGATCCAGGTTGATATTTTCAAATCCGGCTGTACGGGCCAGCTCTACCGCAAGTAGCGCTTGTTGACCGGTGTGGATCCGACCCAGTTTCCGGAGCAAGCCATCATCGAAGCTCTGAATGCCGATAGAGAGACGGTTGATTCCAGCCGCGTGGTACTCCTTGAATCGCTCCGCATCGATGGCGCCGGGGTTGGCTTCCAGAGTGATTTCAGTATCGGATCCGAAACGAAGTCTGGCTCGCAGTTGTGACAATAGATTTTCAATGCTTTGGGCGGAAAACAGACTGGGAGTGCCTCCGCCGATAAACAGGGTAGTGACGGTACGCCCCCAGATCAGGGGAAGATCATTTTCCAGATCAGCGATCAGGGCTTCCACATAGGCAGATTCGGGTGGCAGGTTGTCATCTGTTTCATGGGAGTTGAAATCACAGTAAGGACATTTCCGGATACACCAGGGAATATGGATATAGAGGCTCAGAGGAGGGGATGCGGTGAAGCGGGGTTGATGCTCTGACAAGAGTGGTTTTGACATGGGTGTTACCTGATCAGGGAGTAACTACCCGGCTTGCTCCTGAAACGGGTCATCTCTGCGTTGGAAAATGGTCATTTACCCTTGGCTGGGTCCGTAGATCCATGTACTACCCGGCATTTGAACATCTTTTTCGGCATAAACTCACATTTTCCGCCTTGGTCTGACCCGTTTCAGAAGCAATTCGAGCCGCTACACAAGATATTTGTTACATCAGGGATAACTCCTTTTTTAGCTGGAGCAGGGCCTTGCCACGATGGCTGATCCGGTTTTTTACCTCCGGTTCCAGTTGTGCGCTGCTGCATTCCAGGGCAGGGATATAGAATACCGGATCATACCCGAAACCATTTTCTCCCCGTGGCTCTCGCAGGATATATCCCTCCCAGGTTCCCTGACAGATGACAGGACAGGGATCTGCGGCATGCCGCATGTAGACCAGCAGGCAGCGAAAGCGCGCTGTACGTTGCTGCTCAGGGACCTCCTTCAGTGCGTGCAACAGCTTCTCGATATTATCCCGGTCAGTGGCCTCTGAACCACCATACCGGGAGGAGTAAATTCCGGGTGCACCCTGTAACGTATCAACCTCCAGACCGGAATCATCAGCGATAGCGGGAAGCGCGGTATGCAGGGCTGCGTTACGTGCCTTCAGCAGGGCATTTTCCACAAAACTCAGGCCGGTCTCCTCGATGTCCGGTACAGCGAACTCAGCCTGTGGCAGGATCTCCATTTCGAGCCCCTTCAGCAGTTGTCCCAGTTCACGAACCTTGGCCGGGTTCCCGGTGGCCAGCACGATACGTTGCATATTATCTGTCCAGCGCCTCACACTGTTTTTCAATCAGCTGTGCAATGGCTGGCTGGGCCAGATCCAGCATCGCGTCCAGTTCATCGCGGCGAAAGGCATGGCCTTCGGCAGTCCCCTGAATTTCGATAAATGCACCAGCATCGTTCATTACCACATTCATATCTGTCTCGGCGGTCGAGTCTTCCGCATAATCCAGATCGGCCACAGCCTGCCCATCGACGATACCAACCGAAATAGAGGCAACATGGCCGTGAATGGGATTCTTTTTGATAGCCTTTTTGTCCAGCAGATGCCGGGTTGCCGTCACCAGCGCGACATAGGCACCGGTAATGGAGGCGGTACGGGTACCGCCGTCTGCCTGAATAACATCGCAATCAACAGTGATGGTTCGCTCCCCCAGTGCAGCAAGATCGACCACTGCACGCAGGGAGCGGCCGATGAGGCGCTGGATCTCCATGGTGCGCCCGCCCTGCCGCCCCTGGGCGGCTTCCCGCCGCATGCGGCTGCCGGTAGAGCGCGGTAACATACCGTACTCTGCTGTTACCCAACCACGCCCTGAACCCTTGCGAAACCGCGGTACCTGCTCATCCACACTCGCGGTGCAGATAACCCGGGTGTCGCCAAACTCAACCAGTACGGAGCCCTCGGCGTGTTTGGTATAACCTGTGGTGATTTTAACCGGGCGTATCTGCTCCGGGTTGCGTCCGTCTACGCGCATGTTAGATGTCCTGCTGTTATAAATGGCGGATAATTATAGCCGCAATTGGATTGATTCGGTTAGACTATTTCGACGACGCAACATGTTGGCTACTCGCTGAGTGGTTAAACACAGACAACAACAGGGTGGTTACCACATTTCAATGATTCGAAGCATGACAGCCTTTGCCCGGGCAGAGCGGCATGGTAAAGCGGGTTCGCTGGATATGGAGCTGCGTTCGGTCAATCACCGTTATCTGGAGATGAGCATTCGCCTTCCGGATGAACTCCGTTTTCTGGAAATGGCCATTCGGGAACAGATCGGAGCGCGGTTGGGGCGTGGCAAGATTGAGTGCCGTCTGAACTGGCATCCCTCCACGGCACAGACCGGGCTGGTTATCAACGAGGAGTTGGCACGCCAGGTGGCGCAAGCCAGCCGTACCATCGATGCCATGCTATACAATCCCTCTGCGGTCAATTCAATGGATATACTGCGCTGGCCTGACGTGCTTCAGCCCCCTGAACTTGAAACAGAACCGTTGAAAAAGCAGGTGCTGGCGTTGCTGGAACAGGTTCTGGATGAGTTTACTGCAATGCGGGGCAGGGAGGGGGAGCAGCTCAAAACGCTTATTGAACAGCGCTGCGAGGTGATAGAAAAAGTAGTAACGGAGCTGCAGCAGCATCTGCCTGAAGTGGCAGCGCAGTGGCGGGAGCGGCTGGAAGAGCGGCTGGCTGGAGTAAAGGAAGAGCTGGAACCGGCACGTTTGGAACAGGAGATAGTTCTGTTTGCACAAAAAATTGACGTGACTGAAGAGCTGGATCGGCTGAACGCCCATGTGAAAGAGGTAAGGCATGTACTGGAGCAGGACAAGCCAGTAGGCAGACGGCTGGATTTTCTGATGCAGGAGCTGAACAGAGAGGCGAATACCCTTGCTTCCAAGTCGGCCGACGCGGAGACCACACGGGCTGCTGTCGAGTTAAAGGTATTGATAGAGCAGATGCGGGAACAGGTGCAGAACATAGAATGATCGGTACACTCTATATTATTGCGGCACCATCGGGAGCAGGAAAAACCAGCCTGGTAAAGGCCCTGCTGGAAAGCGTTGAGGGAATCGAGGTCTCAGTATCCTATACTACCCGGCCATGCCGGCCGGGGGAGCGGGATGGAGTAAACTACCACTTTGTCGATCTGCAAACATTCCAGCGCATGATCGCCAGCGGCGAGTTTCTGGAGCATGCCGAGGTATTCGGAAATCATTACGGGACAGCCAGGGCCAATATCCTGGAGCGGCTGCAGCAGGGTGTTGACGTCATTCTGGAGATTGATTGGCAGGGCGCACGCCAGGTTCGTCAGGCACTGCCGGAGGCGGTGGGTATTTTTATCATTCCTCCATCGCGTGAGATTCTGGAGCAGCGGCTGCGTAGTCGCGGGCAGGATAGCCAGGAGACCATTGACCGCCGCATGCGTGATGCGGTCAGCGAGATGTCTCACTACAATGAATTTGATTACCTGGTCGTCAATGATGAATTTGAACTTGCGCTGACGGAACTGCGAGCCATCATTCGGGCCAGGCGGTTGCGAGTCGAGGTACAGCGGGTGAAATTGAGTGAACTGCTAACGCGCCTCGTTGCTCAAAAATAAAATGAGGTGGAACGGGATTGGTTGTTCCAGTAGAATTGCTGGCTGTTTGATCTGAAATAATTGGGAGTTTCCTGGATATGGCGCGTGTAACTGTAGAAGATTGTCTTGAACATGTCGATAATCGTTTTCAACTGGTGCTGGTAGCGGCCAAACGGGCACGGCAGATTGCGTTGGGCCAGGAACCCAAGGTACCGTGGGAGAATGACAAACCCACCGTAGTGGCGTTACGGGAGATTGCTGCAGGCCTGACCACCAACGAGGTACTTGATGAAAAAGCTGTGGAGCAGCCTGTTACCGAAGAACAGCCGGTCCCGGCCGAGTAACCGGGCGACTCTCACTCTGCTGAAACTTGCCGGGCGGAAAAACGGCCCGGCGTCAGATGTTGCCAAGTTACTCCGTCTGCTCCAGAACTATCTGGAGCCAGAACAGATAGAAGAGGTCTATCGTGCCTACGAATTTGCCGCTGCGGCACATACCGGCCAGCAGCGGCTGTCTGGCGAACCCTATATCCACCATCCCCTTGCGGTAGCGAAAATACTGGCCGGTATGCGGCTGGACTACCAGAGCATCGTTGCGGCTATTCTGCATGATGTCATAGAAGATACTCCCACAGCAAAACAGCATCTTGTTGACGAGTTCGGCGAAGAGGTTGCCGAGCTGGTGGACGGGGTCAGCAAACTGACCCAGGTCCAGTTTGAAAGCAAGGCGGAAGCCCAGGCTGAAAACTTTCGCAAAATGATGCTCGCCATGGTGCGGGATATCCGGGTCATCCTGATCAAGCTTGCCGATCGCCTGCACAATATGCGTACCCTGGGGGCGTTGCGTCCGGACAAGCGTCGCCGTATTGCTCGTGAAACACTGGAGATCTATGCACCCATCGCCAACCGGCTGGGGATGAACTCCATGCGGGTGGAGTTGCAGGATCATGGTTTTGCCGCCATGCATCCCAACCGTTATCGAGTGTTATCCCGCGAAATGCGCAGGGCCCGGGGCAATCGCAAGGAGATTGTACAAAAAATTGAATCCACTATTGCCGAACGGATCCGCCAGGAGGGTGTAGAGGGTGAAGTGATGGGGCGGGAGAAACATCTTTACAGCATCTACCAGAAAATGCAGCAGAAACGGCTGCCTTTCCGTGAGGTGTTTGATGTTTATGCCTTTCGGATTGTGGTGGATACGGTTGATACCTGCTATCGCATGCTGGGTATCGTTCACAGCCTCTATAAACCCGTACCGGGGCGCTTCAAGGACTATATCGCCATCCCGAAGGCCAACGGTTACCAGTCGTTACATACCGTACTGTTCAGTCCTTACGGTGTTCCTATCGAGATACAGATCCGTACGGCAGATATGCACAAGGTTGCTGAAGCGGGGGTTGCCTCCCACTGGTTGTACAAGAGCGGCAGCGACAGCTCGGTAGCCCAGCACCATGCCCGTGAGTGGCTGCGTGAACTGCTCGAGCTGCAACAAAATGCGGGCAACTCCATGGAGTTCCTGGAGCATGTCAAAGTTGACCTGTTCCCGGATGAGGTCTATGTGTTCTCTCCCAAAGGGGAGATTCTGGTGCTGCCCCGGGGTGCGACAGCGGTAGATTACGCCTATGCAGTTCATACCGATGTTGGAAACGGCTGCGTGGCCGCCAAAATCGATTACCGTTTGATGCCGCTCAATACCCGTTTGCTCAACGGGCAGACAGTGGAGATTATCACCGCGCCCGGTGCCTTGCCCAATCCGGCATGGCTGGATTATGTTGTTACCGGCAAGGCACGGTCCACAATCCGGGCCTACCTGAAAGGTCTTCACCATGATGAAGCAGTGGCGCTTGGCAAACGGTTGCTGGACAAGAGCCTGGTTCACTACTCCCTTTCTTGCAGCAAACTTCCGGCACCCCGATTGACTCAATTGCTGGAGGAGCTGAATCTTGCTTCTCTGGATGAGCTGCTGGCGGAGGTAGGATTGGGCAAACGCATGGCCCCCATTGTGGCCCGTTCACTGGCTGAAAAACTGGCCGAAGGAGAGCAACTGGCACCGCCGTTCAGCTCTATTCCGCTTGCCATCAGGGGCACCGAGGGGATGGTTGTGACCTACGCAAAATGCTGTCACCCCATCCCGGGTGATACCATCCTGGGCTTTATCAGCGCCGGGCGCGGAATTGTAATCCATACGGAAAACTGTAACAATCTCAATGAATTCAGGAATGATCCTGATAAATGGATTGATGTTCAGTGGGCGGAAGAAATTGAGGGGGATTTCCCGGTTGAACTGCGCATGGATGTGGCCAATCAACGGGGTGTTCTGGCTACGGTAGCGGCAGCCATCTCGGCGCTGGATGCCAATATCGAAAATGTGGATATGGAAGAACGGGATGGCAGGCACAGTGCGCTGCTGTTTACCATTACCGTGCATGATCGGCGTCATCTGGCCGCCATTATGCGCCGCATCCGTCGTATTGAAAATGTAGTGCGCATCGTACGAAAACAGAGTTGACAAGGGGAATTGAATGGAACGGGAAGTGATTTTTACTGAGCAGGCACCCGCAGCTATCGGAACCTATTCGCAAGCGGTCAAGGTTGGTAAAACTGTCTATCTGTCGGGTCAGATTCCTCTGGTGCCGGAGACGATGGAACTGGTCGACGGAGACATGACTGCTCAGATTATCCGGGTATTCGAGAACCTCCAGGCGGTAACAGAGGCGGCAGGTGGTAGTCTGGACGATATCGTGAAGCTGAATATCTACCTGACCGATCTATCCCATTTCCCGCTGGTCAACGAGGTGATGGCCCGCTATTTCAGTCAACCTTATCCGGCCCGTGCCGCCATTGGTGTTGCGGCCCTTCCAAAAGGGGCTGCGGTAGAGATGGATGCGGTGATGGAGCTTGCCTGAGGCGTTGACTGTGTGATGGGATCCAGCGACATATCTGCCCCGCAAGCGGATTCCATTCCGGTTACAACGCTGAAAGGGGTTGGTGCAAAAATGGCGGAGCGTCTTGCCCGCCTTGATATTTTAACGGTTCAGGACCTGCTGTTTCATCTGCCGGTGCGTTATCAGGATCGCACCCGGCTGGTTGCAATCGGGGAGCTGCTGCCTGGCATGGCAGTTTCCGTTCATGGGGAGGTTCGGCATACCGAAGTCAAGTTTGGCCGACGCCGTATGCTGTTGTCATCCATCAGTGATGGAACCGGTACGCTAGTACTGCGCTTTTTTCATTTTGGGGCCGCCCAGAAAGCCTCTCTGGCCAGGGGGGCGAAGTTGTGTTGTTTTGGTGAGGTGCGCGAAGGGGTAAATAGCCTGGAGATGATTCATCCCGAGTATCGTCTGCTGGAGCAGGGGAAAGCGGCACCCGCCGAGCAACACTTGACCCCGGTTTATCGCGTTACCGAGGGGGTGCATCAGTTAACTCTGCGTTCTCTTGTAGAGCAGGCGCTTGAATACCTTAAAAACGGTGCGATAACCGAAAGGCTGCCACCAGAACTCCGTGAGCGGTTCGGCCTGCCTGCGTTGGATGAAGCGCTTGCCTATGTCCATAGGCCTCCAAAAGATGCGGCGCTTGATATGCTTGCCGAGCGATGCCATCCGGCACAGCAACGCCTGGCTTTTGAAGAGCTGCTGGCACATCATTTGACACTGCGCAAGCTGCGCAGTGTCATGCAGCACCAGCCTGCCCCGCAATTGAAGGGTACCGCCCGGCTGACTGGACAGTTTCTGGAACAACTGCCATTTTCCATTACCGCTGCCCAGCAACGGGTCTGGAAAGAGATCCGGCAGGATCTGGCGCATGCCTTCCCGATGCAGCGGCTGGTTCAGGGTGATGTCGGTTCCGGTAAAACCATTGTTGCTGTTCTGGCTGCACTGCAAGCGGTGGAGGCCGGTTTTCAAGCGGCAATAATGGCGCCAACTGAGCTGTTGGCAGAGCAGCATTTTATCAATTTCCGCCACTGGCTGACGCCGTTGGGGCTGGAGGTGGCCTGGCTGTCGGGTCAGCTCAAGGCCGCAGAGAGAAAGGAGATGCTTGCGGCGCTGTCCAGTGGCCGGGCTCATCTTGTGGTGGGAACTCATGCCCTGTTTCAGGAGCAGGTGATGTTTGACAGGCTGGGTCTGGTAATCATCGACGAGCAGCACCGCTTCGGTGTACATCAGCGCCTTGCCCTGCGTGAGAAGGGGGGCAGTGACGGGGGCTACCCTCATCAACTGATCATGACCGCAACACCCATCCCCCGTACCCTGGCCATGACGGCGTATGCGGATCTGGATGTGTCGGTTATTGATGAACTTCCGCCGGGGCGTACCCCCGTGTCCACGGTGGCGGTGCCGGACAGCCGCCGGGACGAGGTCATCGAGCGTGTCGGTGCAGCCTGCCGGGAGGGGCGCCAGGCTTACTGGGTCTGCACCCTTGTTGAGGAGTCTGAAGCGCTGGCAGCGCAGGCGGCTGAAGATACAGCAGCAATGCTGAGCGAAACCCTCTCCGGGCTCTCCATCGGACTGGTGCATGGACGCATGAAACCCCAACAACGGGCACCGGTGATGAGTGCCTTCAAGGCGGGGGAGATTGATCTGTTGGTGGCCACGACGGTCATCGAGGTGGGTGTAGATGTGCCCAATGCCAGTTTGATGATTATAGAAAACCCTGAACGGTTGGGTCTGGCCCAGCTGCATCAGTTGAGGGGCCGGGTAGGGCGCGGCAGCCGGGAGAGCAGTTGTGTTTTGATGTATCATGGTTCGCTGAGTGAGGCTGCGCATCAACGCCTGGCAGTTTTGCGTGAAAGCGGAGACGGGTTTGTCATCGCGCAGAAAGATCTGGAACTGCGAGGCCCGGGTGATGTTCTTGGCACCCGGCAGACCGGTATGTTGCAGTTTCGTATTGCCGATCTGCAGCGGGATCGGGAGATGCTGCCCGAGGTGGCAAGAGCTGCAGAGCTGCTACTGGAGGAGGATCCACAGCAGGTAACACCGCTGGTGGAGCGCTGGATAGGAGAGCGTAGCCAGTATGGAGGAGTTTAGGTTATCCTTGCTCGTCTGGAGCAGATTCCAGAACTCCTTCAAGTGTCTCGAGCTTTAGTTTGCGATTACATCCAACAATACTTTTTATGCTGATAACACATATTGCAAAATGGCGCTCCTCTCATCAGTTGCGTCCGGGGGATGCTCCGTGTGAAATGCGCCGCTGGCTGCTTGCACCAGGCTCACTGACACGCCTGTTGCAACAGGCCAGTGACGGGAATTTCCAGGTGCGTCTGTTGAGTCAGGGTTGGGACACCCCCCTGCCTGATGAGGGAAGGCAGCTCGGCATCAGGGCAAAACGCTATGCGATGGTGCGGCAGGTACAGCTGCTTTGTAACGGTGTTCCCTGGGTCTATGCGCGGACGGTCATTCCCCGCTCTACATTGATTGGACCGCAGCGGCGGTTTATCCATCTGGGTAATCGTCCATTGGGTGCGGTACTGTTTGCTGATCCCTCCATGCGGCGCAGTGAAGTTCAGGTAACCCGGCTGGAGCCGCAGATGAAGCTTCACCAGATAGCATCGGCAGAACTGGCGGATATCCCTGGAACCATATGGGGCCGCCGCTCGATATTTCGCCTGTCAAACCGCCCCTTGCTGGTCAGTGAACTTTTTCTGCCAACGGTTGGCGAATGCCCCTGGAAAAAGAGATAGATGTCGCTCCCTGTTGCCGCTATAAAAGAACGTTTGCATCAGTATGCGCTGCTGATGCGCCTGGATCGTCCTATCGGCATTCTGTTATTGCTTTGGCCAACCATGTGGGCGCTGGTAATCGCGGCTGAAGGCAAACCGGATCCGCTGGTGCTGGCTGTGTTCGTACTGGGTGTGATCGTGATGCGCTCCGCCGGTTGTGTGATCAATGACTATGCTGATCGCAATATCGATCCCTATGTGCGACGCACTCGCAACCGTCCTGTTGCAGCAGGCCGGGTTTCTCCCGGCGAAGCGCTGAAGCTGTTTGTTTTTCTATGTCTTGTCGCTTTTGGGTTGGTGCTGCTGCTCAACTGGCAGACTATCCTGTTGTCGTTTGTGGCCGTCGCCCTTGCCGCACTCTACCCTTTTGCCAAACGCTATACTCATCTTCCCCAGGTGGTTCTGGGTATGGCTTTCAGCATGGCAATACCCATGGCTTTTGCTGCCCAGACCGGTGAGGTGAATCGCATCGCCTGGCTGCTGTTTATTGCCAATGTGCTGTGGACCACGGCTTACGATACCATGTACGCCATGGTTGATCGTGAGGATGATTTGAAGATCGGGGTCAAGTCCACTGCCATCCTGTTTGGTGATGTGGATGTCATTATTATCGGCATCATCCAGTCAATGGTATTTCTGGCCCTGTTTCTTGCGGGGGCACTTATTCCCATGGGGGCGCTCTACTATATGGGAGTGACCGTGGCAATTGGACTGGCGCTGTATCAACAGGAGTTGATCAAGGACCGTAATCCAGATCACTGTTTTCAGGCCTTTCTTAATAACAACTGGTTCGGGCTGGTTATATTCGCCGGAATCCTGCTGGATTTTTTGTCGCGTTCTGAAATGTGATGTGGAATTGATACGTTATTTGTTCTATTCTCGTGGTCAAACTGTTTTCCAAAGGAACCAAAATGAAAAAATTACTGCCTGCAATTGTATTTTCTCTGTTGCCGTATACTGCCACGGCCGATTTTATCGGCTTTGAGATCGGTGCCGCCTACTGGAATCCGAAACCCGGTGGCGTTATCAATTATATGGATTCAGGTGCCAATGATTTTAGTGATGATCTCAATCTGGGAGATTCAAGAGAGAACGTACTCTGGGCGGCAGTTGAGCACCCTGTCCCCCTCTTGCCCAACATCAAGCTGATAAAGACATCTCTGGAATTGGAGGGAGAGAATGGTACGTTGAATGCGAGTTTTGGCGACGTAACGGCTGGCCTGCCTGGCGTTGATTCGGATCTGACCCTGGATCAGATTGATGCCATCCTCTATTACGAAATTCTGGATAACTGGGTAAATCTGGATCTCGGTATTAATATCAAGGTTATCGATGGTAGTGCCTGGGTCAGCAGACAACCCGTTTCAACCAAGGAGAGTTTCACTGCCACTATCCCCTTGCTGTACGGCAATGCGGTATTTGAACTGCCGTTTACCGGATTTTTCGCGGGTCTGGAAGCTTCGCTGCTCTCTGTCAACGACAACAGGGTGACGGATACGACCGTCAGCCTGGGATATGAGAGTGATATCGGGCTGGGCGTATTGGCTGGTCTGCGCCGCCAGTCAATCGTTCTCAAGGATACGGGTGATGTGGATTTGGACTTCACCGTGAGTGGTCCGTTTGCAGCTGTTTACT
>JALSHD010000142.1 GCA_026982395.1 Chromatiales bacterium
AGTCTGCTTCAGTAAAAAGATAGCAGGTAAGTAGTTGAAACCGCCCGGATGCGGTAGTGTCCGGGCGGTTTTTTTCATTTATGAGAGGTGATTTCGATGGCTCCACCCACCGATATGGCAGTCCAGCTAAACCGTTCAATGGATGCGTACGGTGTGTTACAGACAAACCACAAGACGGAGCAGAATGTATCACTTGAGCCGGATTTCATGCAACAGAAACCCGCGCAAGAGATAGATCAAAAACAACAACTAAAGGAGTTGGCCGCAGCTGTCGATGATATGAACAGACGGGCGAAGAATTTGCAGCGCAGTTTGCAGTTCAGTGTTGAGCAGGATCTCAATCTTACAGTAGTGAAGGTGATTAATCCCCAGACCGATGAAGTGGTCAGACAGATCCCGTCAGAAGAGTTTATTGCTATTGCCAGGGCATTTGAGGAGACGCGCAGCCTTCTGTTTGATGCCGAGGCGTAGCTTGAAGGAGACTGTTCACCACGAAGAATGCGAAGATGGAATTTCATCAGTTGTCAATACAGTTGAGTTGACGGGTGTGGATTCACCCCGGCGTTTTTGTGAAGTTCGCAAATTCAGCAACAGGACTGTTTATCAATTTCATACCAGGTTGTTGAAAAACGGAATTAAACGCATCGCATCCCAATAGCCAACTTTCGTGCTCTTCGTGAGCTTCGTGGTTGTGTTGAGTTACATCTGAACCAGAGAGAAACAGACCCATGGCAATAACACTATCAGGCGCCGGTTCCGGCCTGGATATAAAGTCACTGGTAAACCAGCTGGTGTCGGCTGAACGCAGCCCGGCCGAGAACCGTATAAACAAGCGAGAAAGTGAAATAAAAACCCTGTTGTCTGCCTTTGGCCGCCTGAAAGGATCCATGTCTTCTTTCAGTGATGCGCTGGATGATCTGAAAAATGCCAGCACGTTCAAAGACAGAACGGCGGCCTCCAGTGATGAAAATATTGCAACGGTAACCGCCAGTAATGGTGCTTCTGCGGCCTCCTATTCTCTCGATGTTACCAACATTGCCCAGGCTCACAAGCTGACGGCAGGTGGCGGCAACTACACTGGGCAGACCGGCACCATTACCTTGGAGATTGGCCAGTATGACAGCGGTGGGAACAGTTTTACTGCCAGCCAAACCGCGACACTTGTTATTGATGCCAGCAACAACACGGTACAGGGGATCCGGGATGCCATCAACGATGCCAATATTGGTATCAGCGCTTCCGTGATCAATGACGGTACTAATGACATTCTCAGTATTACGGCAGATGATACCGGTACCACCAACACCATAAGAATTACCACTTCAGGTGATTCTGACGGCAACGGTACGGACAATGCCGGCCTGTCGGCCTTTGCTTTTGATCCAACTTCAGCAGGCCCCAGCAATGCCGCTGAAATTTCACAGGCGACAGATGCAGAGTTCACTATCGACGGTATTGCCATTACCAGCTCATCCAATACTTTGACGACTACCGTCAGCGGCTTGACGGTGGAGCTGGTTTCCACCGGTGTGACTACGCTGGATGTGGACAAGGATATTGATGCCGCCAAAGCGAAAATCCAGTCGTTCGCGGATACCTACAATGAGTTGATTGGCACTATTCGTGATTTGACCAAATATGGAGGAGAGGCGGGAGGAAGTGGTCCGTTGTTGTCCGACTCCGCCGTATTCGGGATGGATATGCGTGTGCGCAGCATTATCGGCAGCACCAGCAGTAACGGTGGCGATTTCTCTACACTGATGGAGCTGGGATTTGCTTCTGACCCCGAGACCGGTCTTCTCAAGCTGGACACGGCAAAACTGGAAAATGCACTCAAGAGTGATTTTGATAATGTGGGCAATCTGATCAGCGACTACGCCAGCCGGCTGGATGACTACATCAACGTGCAGATGGGCAGCGACGGGATTCTCTCCTCCAGAACAGATGGTCTGGATAACCGTCTGGAAGACCTGGGTGAACAGCGAGATGCGCTTGAGTTGCGTATGGAGTCGGTGCGGGCACGCTATACCGCACAGTTCAGCCGTCTGGATGGTTTGATCGCCTCGCTCAACAGCACGGGAAGTTTTCTGGCTCAGCAACTGGCGGCGCTACCGGGAGCCAGAAGTTTGGGTGGTCAGTAACTGTTTCATTCGGAAGATGCCTGAATAGAAGCGTTTTTTCTGGCTCTTCGTGCTTAAAGGCTGCGCGGAGCGGCAGTGATCCCTATTATTGATGAGGTGAATTTGCTTATCCTGTTTTGTTGGCTGAACCAGAATAAACAGCAAAAACCGGATTAAAGCTTCTTCCCAACCAACCGATAAACGAAGTTATGAACAACAAATCCGCCATTCAGCAATATACCAGCTCGAGCCGGCAGGCCGATGCTGCCGCTGCCTCTCCTCACCGCCTGATCCAGATGCTGATGGAGGGCGCACTGGAAAAAATCGCTATCGCAAAAGGGCATATGGAGCGTAATGAGATTGCGGAAAAAGGCAAGTCTATCAGCTGGGCCATCGATATTCTGGAAGGGCTGCGCATGAGCCTTGACCAGGATGCGGGTGGCGAGCTGGCGGCCAATCTTGATTCGTTGTACGAATATATGAGTATCACTTTGCTGGAAGCGAACAAAGATAACAGTTTGGCAAAGCTGGATGAAACAAGCCGTTTGCTCAAAAGTATAAAATCAGCCTGGGATGCCATTGCAGATGACCCCGCTGTTCAGGCCATGGGCACAGGTGATACCACTATCATTTCTGCATCGGTACGATAGAAAAAAATGAACTCCTTGCGCCGGAGTCAGCTGCGACAACTGCTCGTCCTGACGGAAGGGATCCTGCAGGATGCCAAACAGAGAGAGTGGGAGAGCATGATGGAAAAAGAGCTGGCCCGGCGTGCACTGATGGAGGATTTTTTTCAGCAACAGAGTACCGAGCAGGAGGCGCCGCAGATAGAGGAGATCATTCGTCAGGTGATGTTGCTGGATAAAAAAATCATTGCCATGGCGGAAGCGGGCAAGCTGGATATTCTGAAAAAAATGCGCGATCTTTCTGCCGGACAGCAGGCGATTGATGCATACACAACCAATTCCTCTCCATAGTAAAAAAAAATCTGAACGAAAGCAATACCTCTCCTTTCCTGGCGCTTTTTTGCCGTTATTGTCCGATGAGTGGCCGGTGACCACTCAGGCTGATGTAACCTTTTGATCATAAACTAAAGAAACTCCTGCAACTGGCGATATTATCTATGTGGCCGCTGAAATGGCCAGTGTATTTGTTAGTGTTTTTTTAGGGTACAGAGGACAACGGAGATGAAAATATCAGGGAGAGAGCGATGGAGCTGCTCACTGTTTCCGGTTCTGCTGGTGTTGTTTTGCAGCGGCGCCCAGGCAAATGCCGGAAAAGGCATGACGCTGAAAGTCATGGTGGAGCAGGAAATTGTAGTTACCAATAAAAAAGGAAAAAAAGAGACTCGGCGTATCGCTGCCACGAAAATTGTGCCGGGTGATGAGGTGATCTACACCATCCATTATCTGAACAGCAGTGAAAAGCCTGCAGAGAACGTTTTCATCAGTATGCCGGTGGCGGAGCATACCCGCTATCGTAGCGGAAGCGCCAGAGGTGGCGGTACTGCTATCAGCTTCTCTGTTGACGGAGGCAAGCATTTTGGTGCGCCTGATGAACTCACCATAAAACTCGACAATGGCCGGAAGCGTTCCGCGGTTGCGGCTGATTACACCCATATCAAGTGGAAATTCAATGCGCCGGTTCCACCCGGTGCCAGCGGTGCGGTCAGTTATCGTGCTGTGTTGAAATGAGAGTGATCACCAGGGGGGATCATTGTGAAACATTCAATAAATATCAGCCGGGGGCTGATCGTGCTGGCCGGCCTGCTGATGGCCGGTGGCGTAATCACCGAAGCCTCGGCGGCAGGTACAGCTTCGGGAACCACTATCAGTAACAGTGCGACTGTTGGTTACCAGGTCGGCGGTGTTTCTCAGACAGCGGTCAATAGCAACACAGCCACGTTTGTTGTTGATACCAAGATCGATCTGACCGTGGCAACTACCGATGCTGCGGCAGTTATTGTTACGCCCGGGGCAACTGCACAGGTTCTTACCTTTACTGTTACCAATACCGGTAACGCCACCCAGGATTTCAATCTGAGTTCGATAGCGGTGAACGGTGGCGCGGCCGCGTTCGGTGGCACCGACAACTTCGATGCCACCGGAGTCAACGTCTATGTGGATAGCAACGGCAACGGCACCTACGACGCCGGAACCGACACCGCAACCAGTATCGACGACCTGGTGGCCGATGGGAGTGCAACGGTCTTCATCGTCGCCGACATCCCGACCGTCCAGGTCACTGGAGACATCGCCTCCTATCACCTGCTCGTCGAGGCGCGGGCGACCGACGGAAGTGCGCTGACCGAGACGACGGCTGCCGATACCGCGGGTAGCGTCGATATCGTGTTCGCCGACGGGCAGGGCAGCGACGCAACAAACGATGCCAGCCGCGATGCCAAACACTCCAGCCAGAGTGACTACGAGGTGCTTACTGCGGCGCTGACCGTCACCAAGAGCTCGGCGGTAATCAGCGACCCCTTCAACGGGACCACCAATCCGAAACGGATCCCCGGGGCGGTAGTGGAGTACACCATCCAGATCGATAACGCGGCTGGTGGTACGACGGCGGACAATGTCGTTGTTTCCGATGACCTGACCGCTGAAGCCGCCACCATTGCATTCAAGACCGACGGCTATGCTGCTGGCCAGGGCATCCAGGTAACCGCGCCCAATATCAACGGTGGTGTTGCCACAAACCTGACCAATGCCAGCGATACGGATCAGGGAGATTATGGCGCCACTGCAGCCAATACGGTGACGGTGAACGGTATTACGCTCAACGCCGGTCAATCAGCCACAGTGAAGTTCCAAGTCACCATTCAGTAATGATATGCGGGGGGGATGGTTAACGGAGTTGTGGCACGGCGCCGCCGACCTTCGGGCCGGCGGCGTTGCCGCTTTTTTTTGGACCATCTGTCTGACCACTCTGCTACCCAATGGCAGTCTGTTTGCCGCTCCCCCCGGCACTCCAGTTACAAATACCGCCCGAATTGACTATACGGTTTCCGGCGTTGGTGGCAAGGTTGGCTTCTCCAATACCGAGATATTTATTGTTGAGGGGTTCGGCGTCACCGACAGCGCCCGGCTGCAGGTCACCGCCGACAGCGCCACCCTGTTCGCCGGCGACCCGCTGAACCTCACCATCGAACTCGGCAACACCGGAGACAACCCCCTGACCGGCGCCAGCCTGATCCTCACCGCCCCGCCCGGTTCGATGCTCACCGTCGGCGCCGCACGGCTCACCGAGACCAGCCCCGGCATCTACACCCATCCGCTGGCGGATCTCCCCCCCTACCAGATGACCTCGCTGCAGCTGCGACTGATCCCGCCGGTCGATGCCGCCGCCAGCGCCGCACCGCTGCGTATCGACTACCGGGCCAACGGGGCCATCCTGGCTTCGGCAACGCTGCCGCTGCAGCTCGAGGCGCGCACCCCGGCGGAGCTGGAGCTGCTGCAGTACGCCCCGGCGAGCGGCGTGGCGCCGCTGGCAGTCAACCCCACCTCCTGGCGGCGGCCGGACGACAGCTACGCGCCCATTCCCGCCCCGCCGGTGCCGGCCGGTGGCGGGGCGCTGGTCACCGACGCCCCGCTGCCGCTGATCCCTGCCGACGCCTTCCAGCACAACCAGATCCTGTTCCTGCGTCTGGCGGATGCGGATCAGAACCGCGATGCCGCCGTGCAGGAGTATGTGGAGATCGAGCTGATGATCCCCGACAGCGGCGAGCAGGAGATCCTGCGCCTGCAGGAGACCGCTCCGGATAGCGGCGTGTTCAGCGGCTACGCCACCCTGGCCAAGAGTGCGGCCACCCCCCGCGATGGGGTGCTGAACATCGTCGCCGGCAAGCCGCTCCAGGCCAGCTACACCGACCGCACCAGCCTCACCGAGACGGTGGCGCTGGTGGACCCGTTCGGGCGGCTGTTCGACAGTAGCAGCGGCATCCTGCTGGATGGCTACACCGTCCACCTGATCGACGCCGCTACCGGCCAGCCGGCCACGGTCTATGGTGACGACGGCGTCAGCAGCTACCCGGCCACCCTGGTCACCGGCAGCGGCGCGACCGACAGCGGCGGCACCGAGTACGACTTCGGACCCGGCGAGTACCGCTTCCCGCTGGCGGCGCCCGGCAGCTACCGGCTGGTGGTGGTCCCCCCTCCGGAGGCCCGCTACCGCTGGCCCTCGGAGCAGCCCGACGAGCGGATGAGCGCGCTGCCCAACGGGCCGTTCACGCTGGATGTCGGCTCCCGGGGAGAGCCGTTCACCCTGCAGATCGGCCCGCCGCTGAATCTGGACATACCCCTCGACCCCATGGACACGCTGCTGTTCGTGCGCCGCAGCGCCACCAAGGAACAGGTCGCCCCCGGCGATCTGCTGCCGTTCCGGGTGGAGGTGGAGAACACCGTCGACGAGGCCATCAACGACACCCTGCTTACCGACCAGCTGCCCTCCGGCTTCCGCTACCGTCACGGTACCGCCCGCCTGGACGGCGCGCCGCTGGCCGACCCGCAGATCTCGGATGACGGCCGCCGGCTGACCTTCTCCCTCGGCGAGCTGCCCGCCCGGGCCAGCCACCGCATCAGCTATATCGCCACCGTGGGCAGCGCCCGCCCCGGTAAGGTGAGCAGCCACAGCCGGGCCAGCGGCAACGGTGGGGCGATCGTCTCCAACCGGTCCAGCGTCACCACCCGCATCACCGAGGAGCTGATGCGCAGCCGCGCCATCCTGATGGGGCGGGTGGTGGTCGAGACCCCCGACGACGGCAGCGAAGGATGGCAGGGCAAGGGGCTGGCCGGGATCCGCCTCTATCTGGAGGACGGCAGCTACGCCGTCACCGACGAGCAGGGGCAGTACCACTTCGCCGGGGTGACGCCGGGCAGCCGCGTGCTGCAGCTGGATCTCGACACCCTGCCGGCGCAGTACGAGGTGGTGCCGCTGGAGAACAATACCCGCTTCGCCGGCCGTCCCTGGTCCCGTTTCGTCGAGCTGCAGGGCGGCGCGCTGTGGCGGGCCGATTTCCATGTGGGACTCAAGCCGCGCGAGCAGGGCAGCGTCAGGCTGCAGCTGAGCAGCGACCGGGAGATCCGCGACGGAGTGGTGCAGTACCGCATCGAGCTGGGCGGAGAGGCGGCGGCGCTCAGTAATCTGCGCCTGCTGGTGATGCTGCCGGAGGGGGCCGGATACCTGCCGGGGAGCACGGAGGGGAGCGGTGTCGGGGAGCCAGAGGTGAGTGACGGCTCACTCACCTGGCGGCTGGCCGACACCCCGGCGCAGTGGCGGCGAACCTTCACCTTCCGGGCACGGATCGCCGATCTGCAACCGGGCAGGGCGGTGAGCACCCGGGCGATGCTGCTGTTCGACAGCGAACGGAAGAAGGGGCAGCGCAGCGCCATCGCCAAGCACTGGCTCACCCCGCCACGGCCGGTGGAGATCGCCCGCAAGCTGATCAAGTTCTCCCTGCGGCTCGGTTTCGACAGTCTCAGCACCGAGCTGGGCGCAGATGATCGGGCGATGCTGGACATCCTGATCGAACGGATGAGGAACAAGCACAACATCAGCCTCACCGTGGTGGGGCACAGTGACGACCGGCCCATCCGCAGCGCCGCGGGACGCAAGCGGTTCGGCGACAACTACCGCCTGTCACGGGAGCGGGCCGCCAGCGTGGCGCGCTACATCATCGACAAGCTGCAGATGAGCGATCTGCCGGTGAGCATCGTCGGCCGGGGGCCGGACAACCCGGTGGCCAGCAACGACACCCCGGCCGGCCGCGCCGCCAACCGCCGGGTGGATCTCTACATCCAGGCGGACGAGGTGATCGAGGCGATGCGGCTGGAGCAGCCGCAGACCGCCTCCGTGCTGGAGAGGATCACCGCCGCGCTCACCCCCTCCGGCGGCGCGGAACCACCGCCGGCGGAGCAGAGGCCGCTGTTCGACGAGGAGTGGCTGGAGAGCGCCGCTCCCGGCCTGGAGTGGCTGTCGCCCGCCGACGGTGAGCTGCCCGCCATCCCCAGCGTCGACATCGCCATCAAGCACGGCTTCCATGAACGGGTGGAGCTGTCGCTCAACGGTGAGCCGGTGCCGGAGGTCAACTTCGAGGGAACCCGCAAGAACCGGCGCGGCACCCTGGCGGTGAGCAGCTGGCGCGGGGTGGATCTGGCGGCGGAAGAGAACTGGTTCGAGGCGGTGATCCGCGACGCCGAGGGGCGCGAAACCGGCCGCCTGGCGCGCAACATCCACTTCTCCGGCCCGCCGGTGCGCGGAGAGCTGCTGCTGGCGCAATCGGTGCTGATCGCCGACGGGGTCACCACGCCGGTGATCACCCTCCGGCTGTTCGACCGGCAGGGTTACCCGATCCGTGAGGGGAGCCTCGGCGAATACCGCATCCGCGCCCCCTACCGGGCGGAACAGCGCGCCGACCTCCAGCGCGCCGTGCTGCCCGGCGCCCCCGCGCAGCGCCTCTACTACCGCGCCGGCAGGAACGGCGTGGTGAGCATCCGCCTGCAGCCCACCACCGAGACCGGCAAGGTGCGCATCGAGCTGCCCTTCGTGCGTGGCGAGCAGGGGGTGTTCGAGGCCAACCTGCGGCCCCGGCAGCGCGACTGGATCCTGGTGGGGATCGCCGAGGGGACCGTGGGTTACGACACCCTGCAGGGCAAGGGGGAGCCGCTCGAGAGCGGCCAGGGGGAGGATCTCTACAGTGAAGGGCGGGTCGCCTTCTTCGCCAAGGGGCGCATCAAGGGCGAGTGGCTGCTGACCATGGCCTACGACAGCGCCAGGCGGGGCTCCGCATCCCGCCTGTTCGGTACCATCGAGCCGGATGCCTACTACACCATCTACGGCGACGCCGGCAGACAGGGTTACGAGGCCGCCAGCCGCGAGAAGCTCTACCTGAAGCTGGAGCGGGACGAGTTCTATGCCCTGTTCGGTGATTTCGAGACCCGGCTCGACGACAGCGATCTCTCCCGCTACAACCGCAGCCTGACCGGCTTCAAGGCGCGCTACCACGATCGGGAGTACGACATCGTGCTGTTTGGCAGCGAATCCAGCCAGGCCCTGGTGCGCGACGAGATCCGCGGCCAGGGCAGCAGCGGTCCCTACCGGCTGTCGCGCAGCGACATCGTGCGCAACTCGGAGGAGATCACCATCGAGGTGCGGGACCGCTTCCGCACTGAACGGATCCTCGAACGGCGCACCCTGACCCGCTTCGTGGACTACGACATCGACTACCAGCGCGGCATCCTCAACCTGCGCGAGCCGGTGTTCAGCGTCGACGCCGCCCTCAACCATATCTTCATCATCGCCCGCTACGAATCGCAGGACCCCGATGACAGCACCCTCACCTGGGGCGGCCGGGCGGAGCTGCAGCTGGGCAGAAAGAGCTCGCTCGGCATCACCCATGTGGACGAGGGGGTGAGCGGCGGCGAGTCCCGGCTCAGCGGCGTCGATCTGGAGCACCGCTTCACCGAAAACACCCGTCTGCGCCTGGAGCTGGCCCAGACCCGCAAGCAGAACAATGGCGGCGGCAGCGACTCCGCCGCCTGGCTGGCCGAGTTCAAGCACCGCGCCGAGCGCTGGGGCGCCCGCGCCTGGCTGCGCCACAACGACGAAGGGTTCGGACTCGGCCAGCGCAACCGCGGCGAGAGCGGCAGCCGCAAGGTCGGGGCCGAAGGGAGCTACCGCGCCGGCAAGGGGATCACCCTGAAAGGCAAGGCCTACCGTGACAGCAACCTGGCCAGCGGAGCGGAGCGCGACCTGGCCGAGCTGCGCAGCGAACTGCAGAGAAACAGCACCACCCTCAAGCTGGGCGCACGCTCCGTGCGCGACAGGAAGGCGGATGGCGAGCAGCGCTCCTCCGACCAGATCCTCACCGGCATCGGCTACCGCACCCTGGGCAAGCGGCTCAACCTGCGCCTCGACAACGAACACACTCTGGGCAGCGCCCAGAGCATCGACTTCCCGGATCGCACCCGGCTCGGCGTGGACTATCTGGTGGCCACCGCCACCACCCTGTTCGCCGAGCAGGAGTGGACCGACGGTGCCCTGCGCGACGCCATCCACACCCGGCTGGGTGTGAAGTCCAGCCCCTGGAGCGGCTCCGAGGCGTTCACCACCCTCAAGCAGACCCGCCAGGACGGCGCCACCGCCACCACCGCCAACGTGGGGCTGCGCCAGAAATGGAAACTGAACGAGCGCTGGAGCATCGACGCCGGAGCGGAGCAGGCGCGGGTGATCAGCGGCAGCCAGGCCGAACCGTTCAATCCCAGGGTGCCCTTCGCCAACGGCGCCGCGGAGGATTTCAGCGCCGCCTCCCTCGGCCTCACCTACGCGGCGGACGAATGGCTGTGGAACGGGCGGATGGAGAAGCGCGACTCCGATCAGGAGGATCGCTGGACCCTCGCCACCTCCGCCCAGACCACCCTGCGCACCGACCTGAGCCTGCTCGCCTCCCTGCGCCTGCAGCAGAGCAGCGCCGCCTCCGGCCAGCAGAAGCGCAACGAAAAACTGCACCTGGCCCTGGCCTGGCGTCCCGGCGACCGCCGCTGGCTGCTGCTCAACCGCATGGAGCTGATCAACGAGCGCAACCGCGGCGACCTCGACAGCACCAGCCAGCGCATCATCAACAACCTCAACAGCCACTACCGCGCCACCGAGCGGCTGCAGCTGGGCCTCCAGTACGGCACCAAATACCTCATCGAAACCATCGACGGCGACCACTACCGCGGCCACGCCGACCTGCTGGGGCTGGAGAGCCGCTACGACATCACCCCTGACTGGGACATCGGCCTGCACGGCAGCCTGCTGCGAGTGCCCGATGCCGGCCAGCACGACTACGGCGCAGGCGCTTCAGTCGGGCATCTGTTCGCCGATAACATCTGGGTGAGCATGGGCTACAACTTCCGCGGCTTCTACGACGAGGACTTCTCCCGCAGCCGCTACACGATGCAGGGGCCGTTCATCCGATTCCGGATGAAGTTCGATCAGCAGACGGTGCGGGAGCTGGCGAAATGGGCGGGGCGATGAAAATAACAGGTTTTTTTTCTTTCCTGCGTTTACTGGTATTCATGATTCTATCGATAATCAGCTTCACTGCTGCCCCAGTGGTGTATGAGGGAACTGTAGGATCTACGAGCTATGCTCCAGGTGGTTATATATACTCTGTAACTTTCCCGGTATCAAGCGGTGTAACTGCCGGCAATAGCATCATAATAACTTTCGTTATAGGGACTTTGGGCGACGTTGTTTCCCCCTCCTGTAGTGATAGCAGTGGTACTAATAACTATTCTCTTGACGCTTCAGAAAATAGCAATACTACTCATCAAACCTTTATTTGTTCAGCGCATAATACTAATGCGCTCTCCACAGTCGATACAATCACTATTAATTTTGGAGCAGCGGTGAATGCCATTGATGTGGTGGCTACTGCGTACGAGTTTTCCGGTTTGGCAGCTAACCCTCTGGATCAAGCTGCCAGCAGTTCAGGAAGCGGTGTCAACCCATCATCAGGGAGCACTCCAAATACAACTCAATCAAACGAGTTGCTTATTGGTGCTATTGGTACATATGGAGATCCTGTTGGATTTACCCCGGGAAGTGGATATAGCTATCTAGGAGGGGAAAGCATTAGCGCTTGGTGGGTCAATACCATCTCTACTGAATACAGAGTAGTTTCTGCCGTGGGCAGCTATGTTGCAAACGGAACTTTGGCTTCTTCTGTAGGATGGTCTGCTGCTATAGCAACCTACAAGGCTGCTGTATCGACGACAAATATCACTATCTCCGGCACCCTCTACAGCGATGAAGGAAGCACCCCGGTGGTTTCCGCCGACCAGACTGTGCGCCTGCTGATAGATGGTGTCAGTGCAGGAACCAGTGTGACCAACGGCTCTGGATATTACTCCATTACTGCCTCCGTCGCTGCGGGTGATCCTTATATTCCACTGCTGGTCTATGTCGATGATGGGACTGTTGATGCTACTACCGTTACGGTGATGGATCCGGTATATGTTTCCTCCACCATTTCTGGTTTGGATCTCTATGCCGATCATCTCATTACTCGCCATGATGACGGTACCACACCGCTGGATACGGGTGATATGTATAATGCAAAGGGATCTTATACAGACACAGATATTCTCTACTCGATATCATGGCCAGACACGACAGTAACCGGTGCCAACTCTGAACTGTATGTTGCAAGTGGCCATAGCTTTACTCCCTTTGGCAACGTAACCACCCCCCACATGAAGATCAATGGCACTTTGATCGCCGGTAGCAACACCTTCACAGTCAGCGGCAACTGGGACCACGCCAATGGCACATTTAGCTATGATACCAGCACAGTCAATTTTACTGGCAGCGGTACCGTCAGCGCCGGCACCGGCGCCTGGTGGGACAAGCTTTTCTACAATGTCACAGCAGCCGCGGCGGGTCAGACCACGACGATACTGGCCGGGCAGGGTATCGCTATAGACAATAATCTTGTTCTGGGCTCTGGCATATTGGCTGGTGGCGATGTGGTGCTCAACAAGACCATCGGGACACCGCTGATCACGAGCGCAACGCTCAACAACAGGGATTTCATGTATAGCGCCCAAACCAGCGGCATCGTCTATATAGCCGCTGCCGACTATCCGGGAGAGTTGCGTGTTGCCGGCCAAATCGCCGGCATGAT
>JALSHD010000143.1 GCA_026982395.1 Chromatiales bacterium
TCAAAGAGTTTGGGGGGGCCTTGAAAACCGAGCTGAAAAAGGCCATCAAGGAAGGAGGTGCTTTACAAGCCATTACCGTCTGCAACACAGTAGCCCCGGCGATTGCCAAACATCAGTCCACAAAACATGGTTGGGATGTTGGACGCACAAGCCTCAAACCGCGCAACCCGGATAACGCTCCGGACAGTTGGGAAAAATCGGTACTGGAAGAATTCGAGGCTCGCAAGCAAGCAGGTGAGAGTCCGGCAAAGATGGAGTATTTTGCGATCGTTGAACAGGATGGGAAAAAGGAGTTCCGTTACATGAAAGCGATCCCGGTCAAAAAGAAACCCTGCCTGGCCTGTCACGGCACAAACATTAAGGCGGAGATTGCCACCGCCCTGGATAAACTGTACCTTGATGATAAGGCTCGCGGCTATAAAGCCGGGGATATTCGTGGCGCCTTCAGTATCACCCAACCAATGTAGAAAACTTCCACTCTCCGCAATGGTCGTTCCCGGAAATACTCAAATCTCCGGGAACGACCAATATCGCATAAAACTTGACCACACTCAGGTCACTCTCGCGGCAGGCTATCCTCTGCTACAGCTTCTTCAACCGCTGGTGGTTCAGCCTCAAATACCGACTCTTCCATTGCTGCAACAGCATCATTCTCCACCTGGCGCTTGCGCCGGCGTTCCTCATGATAAGCCAAACCGGTACCCGCCGGGATCAGCCGTCCTACAATGACGTTTTCCTTCAAACCGCGCAACTTGTCCACCTTGCCGCTGACAGCAGCCTCTGTAAGCACCCGGGTTGTTTCCTGGAACGATGCGGCAGAAATGAACGACTCTGTTGCCAGTGATGCTTTGGTAATACCCAACAACATCGGCTCATAGCTTGCACCAATCTTATCTTCTTTGGCAACACGCTCGTTCTCTTCCAGCAGTTGAGCATACTCCACCTGCTCGCCTTTGATGAACCTGGTGTCACCCGCAGAGGTAATCTCCACCTTGCGCAGCATCTGCCGGACAATGACCTCGATATGCTTGTCGTTAATCTTGACGCCTTGGAGACGATAGACCTCCTGAACCTCATTGGTGATATAGCGAGCCAACGCCACAACACCCAGCAGACGCAGGATATCATGGGGATCAGGAGCACCATCAACGATGGTTTCACCCTTCTCCACATGCTCACCCTCAAACACCATGATATGACGCCACTTGGGAATCAGCGTTTCATAGGGCTCGCCTTCCGGCGGGGTGATAACCAGTCGCTTCTTGCCCTTGGTCTCCTTGCCGAAACTGATAATTCCGGAGATCTCGGCCAGAATAGCAGGATCCTTGGGCTTGCGAGCCTCAAACAGATCGGCAACACGTGGCAAACCACCCGTGATATCACGGGTCTTGGATGACTCCTGTGGGATTCTGGCGATAACATCACCTACCCCCACGTTGGCCCCGTCTTCCAGCTGAACGATGGCGCCCGGTAACAGGAAGTAGTGAGCCGGGGTGTCTGTCCCGGCGATACACAGATCATTCCCCTTTTCATCCACCAGTTTCACCATAGGACGCATATCCTTGGCTGCCACCCCGCGGTGCTTGGGATCGGTGATAACCAGGCTGGTCAAGCCGGTCATTTCATCAGTCTGACGATCGACAGTCAGCCCCTCGACAAAGTCAACGAAGCGCACCATACCCGCCACCTCGGTAATAATCGGGTGGGTATGCGGATCCCAGTTAGCCAGAATCTGGCCAGGTTCCACCGCATCACCATCCTTCACGCTAATCACTGCACCGTAAGGGACTTTATAGCGTTCACGTTCGCGATGAGACTCATCCAGTACGGTGATCTCGCCGGAACGGGACACGGCCACGCTGTTACCAGAAGCATGTTCGACCAGTTTGATGTTGTGCAGACGCACAGTACCCTTGGTCTTGACCTGAATGTCACTCACCGCTGCGGCCCGGGATGCTGCACCACCGATATGGAAGGTGCGCATGGTAAGCTGAGTTCCAGGTTCACCGATTGACTGGGCGGCAATAACGCCTACCGCCTCTCCGGCATTTACCAGATGGCCACGACCCAAGTCGCGACCGTAACAGGCAGAGCAGACACCATAACGTGTCTCACAACTGATGGCTGACCGAACTACTATGTGGTCCACACCCATCTCCTCCAGCCGTTCCACCCACTGTTCATCCAGCAGCGTTCCCGCGGGTATCAACACCTTGTCAGTTCCTGCTTCCGTTACATCCCTGGCAACCACCCGGCCCAACACCCGCTCACGCAGCGGTTCAACCACGTCACCACCCTCGATGAGGGGGGTCATTTCAAGCCCTTCGGTAGTCCCGCAATCCGGTTCGGTAACAACCAAATCCTGGGCAACATCCACCAGACGGCGAGTAAGATAACCGGAGTTGGCGGTTTTAAGCGCGGTATCTGCCAGACCCTTACGTGCGCCATGGGTAGAAATAAAGTACTGCAGAACATTCAAACCCTCACGGAAGTTCGCTGTGATTGGGGTTTCGATAATTGAACCATCCGGCTTTGCCATCAGACCACGCATGCCGGCCAGCTGACGAATCTGCGCCGCGCTGCCTCGAGCGCCGGAGTCGGCCATCATGAAGATGGAGTTCATTGATTTCTGCTCAACCTTCTTGCCCTTGGCATCTTTTACCACTTCGGTACCCAGCCCGGCCATCATCACCTTGGCAACCTGGTCATTGGTGTGAGACCAGATATCAACAACCTTGTTATAGCGTTCACCATTGGTAACCAGTCCTGAATCGAACTGGTTTTCAATATCCTTGACCTCCTGCTCCGCCCGCGACAGGATGCTCTCTTTCTCGGCAGGGATGGCCATGTCATTGATACCGAACGAAACACCCGCAATCGTAGCGTATTTGAAGCCGGTATACATCAGACGATCGGCAAAGATAACGGCATTCTTCAACCCCAGTCGCCGGTAGGCGCTGTTGAGCAAGTTGGAGATAGCACGCTTGGTCATGTCCCGATCGACCAAGTCAAAAGGGAGGCCATCGGGGACAATATCAAAAAGCAGGGCACGACCGGCAACCGTATCCTTGATGCTTATCTGCTCGGTCTCGTTGCCATTGTCATCAACCGAAACCTCCCTGACCCTCACCCGAATCCGGGCATGAAGATCAACCATCTTGTTGGCATAGGCGCGCTGCAACTCATCAAGATCGGCAAACAGACTGCCCTCCCCCGGAACATTAACCTGTTCCCGGGTCATGTAATACAGCCCCAACACCACGTCCTGTGATGGAACGATAATCGGCTCGCCGTTGGCAGGTGACAATACGTTATTGGAAGAGAGCATCAGCGTGCGTGCTTCCAGCTGGGCCTCCAGCGATAACGGCACATGCACGGCCATCTGATCGCCATCAAAGTCGGCATTGAATGCTGCGCACACCAGCGGATGAAGCTGTATTGCCTTGCCTTCAACCAACACCGGCTCAAACGTCTGGATCCCCAGCCGATGCAGCGTGGGTGCCCGGTTCAGCATGACCGGATGCTCCCTGATTACCTGTTCCAGCGCATCCCACACCTCTGGCCCTTCACGTTCAACCAGCTTCTTGGCCGCTTTGATGGCAGTCGCCAAGCCACGCATCTCAAGTTTGCTGAAGATAAACGGCTTGAACAGTTCCAGCGCCATCTTCTTGGGCAGGCCACATTGATGCAACTTCAGGGTTGGTCCGACCACGATAACGGAACGGCCGGAGTAATCGACCCGCTTGCCCAGCAAATTTTGCCGGAAGCGTCCCTGTTTTCCCTTGATCATGTCCGCCAGGGATTTGAGCGGGCGGCGGTTGGAGCCGGTAATCACCCGGCCGCGGCGACCATTGTCCAGCAACGCATCAACCGACTCCTGCAGCATGCGCTTTTCGTTACGCACGATAATATCGGGAGCACTGAGTTCCAGCAGGCGTTTCAGACGATTGTTACGATTGATCACCCGGCGATAGAGATCATTCAGGTCAGAGGTTGCGAAACGACCACCCTCCAATGGAACCAGCGGGCGTAACTCCGGTGGTAATACCGGCAGTATGTTAAGCACCATCCACTCCGGCTTGTTTCCGGAATCGATAAACGCCTCCACCAGCTTCAACCGCTTGGAGAGTTTTTTCAGTGCCGTCTCGGAGTTGGTTGCCGCGATATCCTCGCGCAGCTTGGTCGCCTCTGCCTTGAGATCCAGTGCCCGCAACAGCTCCTGCACCGCCTCGGCACCCATGCGCGCATCAAACTCGTCACCAAACTCTTCAATCGTATCCAGGTACTGCTCATCGTTGAGCAACTGCCCTTTCTCCAGCTGGGTCATGCCGGGATCAATCACCACAAAGGCTTCAAAATAGAGTACGCGCTCGATATCACGCAGGGTCATGTCCAGCAACAGCCCCATGCGTGATGGCAGTGATTTCAGAAACCAGATGTGCGCTACCGGGCTGGCCAGATCAATATGCGCCATGCGATCACGCCGCACCTTGGACTGGGTCACCTCCACGCCACATTTTTCGCAGATTACGCCCCGATGTTTGAGGCGCTTGTATTTGCCACACAGGCACTCGAAATCTTTTACCGGGCCAAAAATCTTGGCGCAAAACAGTCCGTCCCGTTCAGGTTTGAAGGTACGGTAGTTGATGGTTTCCGGCTTTTTGACTTCGCCGTAGGACCAGGAACGGATCTTGTCGGGTGAGGCCAATCCAATCCGGATCGCATCAAAATCGTCGACATGTTTCTGCTGTTTCAGAAGATTCAATAAGTCTTTCAAAGTCTTACCCTCTATATATGCATCCCGGTGCGAACGCTGCTCCCGCACCAGGCAGGTACGGTGTCGTTAGTCCACTTGCTCCAGTTCAATATCAATACCCAAAGCACGAATCTCCTTGAGCAGAACATTGAACGATTCCGGCATCCCGGCTTCCATGTGGTGATCACCATCCACGATATTTTTGTACATCTTGGTGCGTCCAGCCACATCATCAGACTTCACGGTGAGCATCTCCTGCAGGGTATAGGCGGCGCCATAAGCCTCCAGTGCCCACACCTCCATCTCACCGAAACGCTGCCCGCCAAACTGCGCCTTGCCGCCCAGCGGCTGCTGGGTTACCAGACTATAAGGGCCGGTAGAGCGCGCATGCATCTTGTCATCGACCAGATGGTTCAGCTTCAGTATGTACATGTAACCGACCGTTACCGGTCGATCGAATGACTCCCCGGTGCGCCCGTCGTACAGCGTAGTCTGCCCTGACTCGGGCAAATCGGCCAGTTTCAGCATTGCCTTGATCTCGCTCTCGGAGGCACCATCAAATACGGGAGTAGCAACGGGAACACCCCCCTTGAGGTTGTTGGCCAGCTCCTTTACTTCATCATCGGTAAAAGAGTCCAGGTCTTCCTTCTTGCCGCTGGTGTTATACACCTTGTCCAGAAAACCCCGCAGTTCGGAGATCTTGGCCTGCTCTTCAAGCATCTTGCCGATCTTCAGACCTACCCCTTTGGCTGCCCAGCCCAGGTGCGTTTCGAGCACCTGTCCGACGTTCATCCGGGAGGGAACACCCAACGGATTGAGAACAATGTCCACCGGCGTACCATCTTCCAGATGGGGCATATCCTCAACGGGGACGATGGTGGAGATAACACCCTTGTTACCATGGCGTCCGGCCATCTTGTCACCCGGCTGAATACGCCGTTTGACCGCCAGATAGACCTTCACCATCTTCAACACACCCGGAGCAAGATCATCGCCCTGGGCAAGCTTGGATTTCTTCTCCTCAAACTTCTCGTCCAGCTCTTTGCGCAGCTGTTGCAGCTGTTCCGCAATCAGCTCCAGCTGGTCATTGGACTCATCATCCTTGAGGCGAATCTCAAACCATTTGTCGTGAGGCAGCTCGGCAAGGTACTCCCGGGTAATCTTGTCCCCGGCCTTGAGCTTGTTGGGGCCACCCGCTGCTTCCTGCCCCTGCAGCATGTTTTCCACACGTACGTAGGTATCCTCTTCCACGATCCGTAACTGATCTTTCAAATCCTTACGGAAACGATCCAGTTCAGCCTCCTCGATGGATTGGGCCCGCGCATCTTTCTCCACACCGTCCCGGGTAAATACCTGCACATCGATAACCGTGCCGTTCATCCCGGCCGGAACCCGCAGCGAGGTGTCCTTCACATCCGATGCCTTCTCGCCAAAAATAGCGCGCAGCAGCTTCTCTTCCGGGATCAACTGAGTCTCGCTCTTCGGTGTGACCTTGCCCACCAGAATATCGCCCGGCTTGACCTCGGCACCCACATAGACGATACCGGCCTCATCCAGTTTGGACAGCACACCTTCCCCCACATTGGGAATATCACTGGTAACCTCTTCCGAGCCCAGTTTGGTGTCACGGGCCACACAGGTCAGCTCTTCGATATGAATAGAGGTGAACCTGTCCTCCTGCACCAGCCGTTCGGACAGCAGGATAGAGTCCTCAAAGTTGTATCCGTTCCAGGGCATGAACGCCACCAGCAGATTCTGGCCCAGCGCCAGTTCACCCAAGTCGGTACTTGGACCATCCGCCAAAACATCACCACGGGCCACCTTGTCACCCGGTTTCACCAACGGACGTTGATTGATGCAGGTATTCTGGTTGGAACGGGTATATTTGGTCAGGTTATAGATATCCACACCCGGCTCGCCCGGCACCGCCTCGTCATCATTGACGCGAACCACAATACGGCCAGCATCGACGGCATTGATCTCTCCACCACGCTGGGCAACCACCGTGACTCCGGAATCAATCGCCACCTCCCGCTCCATGCCGGTACCCACCAGCGGCTTGTCGGCACGCAGTGTCGGTACCGCCTGGCGTTGCATGTTGGAACCCATCAAGGCGCGGTTGGCATCATCATGTTCCAGAAACGGAATCAACGACGCCGCCACCGAAACGATCTGTTTCGGCGAAACATCCATGTACTGCACCTTGTCCGGTGTAGTCATGGTAAACTCATTCTGGTGCCGGCAGGTTACCAGCTCATCGGTAAGCCGGCTGTTCTCGTCCAGACTGGCGTTAGCCTGGGCGATAACATAGTTGCTCTCATCGATAGCAGACAGATAGTCAATCTCATCCGTCACCTTGCCATCAACAACCTTCCGGTAGGGCGTTTCAAGAAACCCGTATTCGTTGGTGCGCGCATAAACGGCCAGCGAATTGATCAAACCGATATTGGGACCCTCGGGGGTTTCAATCGGACACACACGGCCATAGTGAGTGGTATGCACGTCCCGCACCTCGAATCCGGCACGTTCACGGGTCAGACCACCAGGCCCCAGAGCGGAGATACGGCGCTTGTGGGTCACCTCGGAGAGCGGATTGTTCTGGTCCATGAACTGTGACAGCTGACTGGAACCGAAAAACTCCTTCACCGCCGCGGAGACCGGCTTGGCGTTGATCAGTGACTGCGGTACCAGCTCCTCGGACTCGGCCACACTGAGACGCTCCTTGACCGCCCTTTCCACCCGAACCAGACCGACCCGGAACTGGTTCTCGGCCATCTCACCCACGGAACGAATACGGCGATTACCCAGGTGATCGATATCATCGATGACACCGTTGCCGTTGCGGATGTCGATCAGGGTTTTCATAACGGCGATGATATCTTCGTTGGTCAAGGTACCTGGGCCGGTAATCTCCTTGCGGCCAACCCTGCGGTTGAACTTCATCCGGCCTACCGGCGAGAGATCATAACGCTCATCGGTGAAAAACAGATTCTGGAACAGATTCTCTGCAGACTCCTTGGTCGGTGGCTCGCCGGGACGCATCACCCGGTAGATCTCAACCAGCGCTTCCAGACGGTTATTGCTCTGATCGGCACGTAATGTATCAGAAATGTAGGGTCCGTTATCCAGATCGTTGGTATAGATGGTCTGGAACTTCTTGACACCAGCCTTGACCAGCTGATCCAGAAGTTCACTGGTAATCTCGTCGTTGGCGTTGGCGATAATCTCGCCACTCTGCTCATCAACAATATTCTTTGCCAGCGCCTTGCCAATCAGAAATTCAGCGGGGACCTCAAGGTTTTTTACCCCGGCCTTTTCCAGTTCGCGGATATGGCGCGCAGTGACCCTGCGCCCGGCTTCAACCAGCACCTTGTCACCGATACTGATATCAAAATCCAGCATCTCCCCACGCAACCGCTTCGGAACCAGCTCCAGACTGAATCCGTCCTTGCCGATCTGGAAATCCTCATGTTCAAAGAACATGTCCAGAATCTCTTCAACACTGTAATCCAGTGCACGCAGCAGAACGGTAGCCGGCAACTTGCGGCGGCGATCAATACGTACGTGCAAAATGTCCTTGGGATCAAACTCGAAATCCAGCCAGGAGCCGCGATAGGGAATCACCCGGGCACTGAACAGCAGCTTGCCGGAAGAGTGAGTCTTGCCCTTGTCATGTTCAAAAAACACACCGGGGGAGCGATGCAGCTGAGAAACGATAACGCGCTCGGTTCCATTGATAACAAAGGTACCGTTATCGGTCATTAGCGGGATCTCGCCCAGATACACCTCCTGCTCCTTGATATCCTTGACTGTCTTGTACTTGGACTCCTTGTCATAGATAACCAGCCGCAGCTTGACCCGCAGTGGCGCTGCATAGGTGGTTCCACGCAACTGGCACTCCTTGACATCAAAAACCGGCGTACCCAGACGATAATTGACATATTCCAGAGCGGCATTGCCCGAATAGCTGACGATTGGGAAAATCGAGTTGAAGGCAGCCTGCAAACCTTGATCAGCACGTTCCTTTACAGCAACATCCTGTTGCAGGAACTTGCGATATGAGTCCATCTGGATAGCCAGCAAATAGGGAACTTCCAGAATGCTGCGCCGCTTCCCGAAATCTTTACGGATGCGTTTTTTCTCGGTGAAAGAGTAGGCCATCGGTATTCCTCAGCTTGTCAATCGTCATCTGCCATGACAGTCAGAGCTAACTGCCACCAACAGGAAAAGGCCGGTGACTCCAGTCACCAGCCCGGAAATATCTAAATGGCCATCCCTGGCCGTTTGATAGGGGATACATCACTGTACCCCATTGTTCTGTAACAGATACTCAGGTGAACAAACCCGGAAGCGCTTATTTGAGCTCCACGGTTGCACCAGCCTCTTCCAGATCCTTTTTGATCTGCTCGGCTTCTTCCTTGGTGGCTCCTTCCTTGACGGTAGAAGGTACACCCTCAACCATCTCCTTGGACTCCTTGAGGCCAAGACCGGTTACACCGCGTACGGCTTTGATCACCTTGACCTTGTTGTCGCCAAAGCTGGTCATTACCACATCAAACTCATCCTTCTCGGCAGCAGCAGCTTCACCACCGGCAGCACCGGCAGCAGGGGCTGCAGCCACAGCAGCGGCAGCAGATACACCAAACTTCTCTTCCATCGCCTCGATCAGATCAACCACCTCCATAACAGACATGTTGGAAATGGTTTCTAAAATATCTTCTTTTGAAACAGCCATGATTAATGCTACTCCTCGTTCAATCAGGTTTATCCACGCCCTCAACAGCGCGGGAAAATCAGGTTAAAAAACTATCGTCACGCAGCCTCGGACTGCTTCTTGTCACGCACGGCGGCAATGGTACGAACCAATTTGGCATGCGGCTCCGCCAAGGTACGAACAAACTTGCTGACAGGTGCCTTCATCACCGACATGAGCATGCTGATTGCCTGCTCCTTGGTGGGCATCTTGGCCAGCCGATCAATCTCGCCGGCATCCAGCAGCTTTCCGCCAATGGAGACCAGTTTGACAGCCAGTTTGTCATTTTCCTTGGCAAAATCGGAAACCACCCGTGCCGCTGCACCCGGATCCTCTTGCGAGAATGCCAGTACCAGCGGCCCGACTAGGGCTTCCGACATGCACTCAAACTCCGTACCGCTGACAGCGCGGCGCGCCAGTGTATTTTTGACCACCCGCACATAGACGCCGGACTCCCGAGCCTTGGCCCGGAATTCTGTCATCTCGGCGGCAGTCAACCCGTTATACTCCGCCGCAATGGCAGACAGGGCACTGGAAGCAACCTCGGCGACTTCGGAGACGATGGCCTTTTTATCATCAAGATTCAAAGGCATACAGTGTCACCTCTTGACAGATGGGAGTTACCGCCCATCAATTTGAGTTACTACTTGAGATGCACATCAGCAGAGCCGGATATGCATCTCCCCTACGGTGTCCTTCGCCGGGATAAACCTGTCTCCGGTATCACCGTCTACGCAGGCTGAACCAACTCCAATTAAACATCCAGCAAGAATGTACCTGCGGTCTTTGACGTCCGCCGGCAACAATAAAACCGGCGGCCAAAGTCTGTTGCTGGCGTCAGGAGGCCAGCGATGCGAAATCGACAACGATTCCCGCACCCATGGTTGAAGAAAGGGTAAGTTTTTTCAGGTACTGCCCTTTCGAAGAAGCGGGCTTGGCCTTCTTCAGATCGGCCAACAATGCCTCGAGGTTCTCCTTGAGCGCATTCACTTCAAAATTCATTTTGCCAATGGAGCAGTGAACAATGCCCCCCTTGTCGGTACGGTAACGCACCTGCCCGGACTTGGCATTCTTCACTGCAGCCGCAACATCCGGAGCAACCGTACCAACCTTGGGATTGGGCATCAAGCCGCGCGGACCGAGAATCTGTCCCAGCTGACCAACTACCCGCATCGCATCAGGACTGGCAATCACCACATCAAAATCAAGATTGCCCTTCTTGATGGAATCTGCAAGCTCATCCATCCCCACCACATCGGCACCTGCCGCTTCGGCAGCAGCCACATTGGCGCCCTGGGTAAATACGGCAACACGAACCGTCTTTCCGGTACCGTGGGGAAGCACGGTGGAACCACGAACCACCTGGTCAGACTTGCGTGGGTCCACACCAAGGTTGATGGCCACATCAATCGATTCAACAAATTTTGCTGGAGGCAGCTCTTTAAGCAGTGTCAGTGCCTCCTCAACAGCATACTGCTTGCCTGCCTCGACCTTCTCCAGAAATACCTTTTTTCGCTTACTGAGCTTTGCCATGATCAAACCCCTTCCGTTTCCAGACCCATACTGCGCGCAGTACCGGCGATAGTACGCACGGCGGCATCCAGATCGCTCGCGGTGAGATCAGGGTCCTTGGTCTTCGCAATCTCTTCCAGTTGGGCCCGGGTTACCTTGCCAACCTTGTCACGATTGGGCACGCCTGAACCTTTGGGAACACCTGCGGCCTTTCTGAGCAGCACAGAGGCAGGCGGGGTCTTGGTAATAAAGGTAAAACTGCGATCATTGTAAACAGTGATTACCACGGGGATAGGCAGACCCTGCTCCATCTTCTGCGTCTGCGCATTAAACGCCTTGCAGAACTCCATGATATTCACGCCGTGCTGACCCAACGCCGGGCCAACGGGAGGACTGGGGTTAGCCTGACCCGCTGCAACCTGCAGCTTGATGTAGGCTTCAATTTTCTTCGCCATTTTTTACTCCTGGATGGGTACAAACGCCTCGCGGCTCCCCTTGAAACTCAACCTTTCTCGACCTGGCTGAACTCCAGATCCACGGGGGTTGAACGCCCGAAAATCAATACTGATACACGCATGCGACTCTTTTCATAATCCACCTCTTCGACCACGCCATTGAAGTCGTTGAAAGGACCATCGCAAATACGAACCACCTCGCCCGGCTCGAACAATACCTTGGGACGCGGCTTCTCTACCCCTTCCTGGATACGGTTAAGGATTGCCTCGGCCTCCTTGTCGGTAATCGGTGCAGGCCGATCCGAAGTTCCGCCGATAAAACCCATCACCTTCGGAACATCCTTTACCAGGTGCCAGGTATCGTCATCCAGCTCCATCTGTACCAACACATAACCGGGGAAGAACTTGCGCTCACTCTTGCGTTTCTGCCCTTCCCGCATCTCAACCAGCTCTTCGGTCGGTACCAGAATCTCACCAAACTTGTCTTCCATGCCGTAACGTGCAATACGTTCGGCAAGTGAACGTTTTACCTGGTTTTCAAAACCGGAATAGGCGTGAACCACATACCAGCGCTTTGTCACGAATTCACCCCCCCTGGCCGGTAAGCAAACGCACCGCCCATAACAAAAACATATCCAGCAACCACAGCAAAATACCCAAGATAATGACCATGATAATTACAATCAGGGTGGTTTGGGTTGTCTCCTTGCGTGTCGGCCAGACAACCTTGCGGATCTCCACCATACTACCACGCAAGAATTCCCGCGCATTGCGTCCCGGCTCTGTCTGCAGGGCAATAGCAGCAGCTACACCACCGGCTGCCAACAGACCCAGGACGCGATATAACAGGGGATACTCACCCAACAGATAAAAAGCAACAATAGCCGCCAGCAGCAGAGTTACCGCCAGGGACAATTTAATCTTGTCTGCCATAGTTTAGTCGTCGAGTTTCCCTGTTAAAAAATGGCAGGCCAGGAGGGAATCGAACCCCCAACCTGCGGTTTTGGAGACCGCTGCTCTGCCAATTGAGCTACTGGCCTGTAACAAAAAACCGGTACTGCAGAATGAGCGAAAGAGCGTGAGACAGCCCTGCCGTCTCACGCTCCAAACATCCACTTACCACTATAACTGCTTATTCAAGAATCTTCGATACAACACCCGCACCCACGGTACGGCCACCTTCACGGATAGCAAAGCGCAACCCCTCTTCCATCGCAATCGGGGCAATCAGGGATACCACCATGTTGACGTTGTCTCCCGGCATTACCATTTCAG
>JALSHD010000144.1 GCA_026982395.1 Chromatiales bacterium
GCCCGGAGGGTATCTGATTCTGGGAAGCTCTGAATCGGTGAATGGTTACAGTGATAAATACAAGACCGAGCGTCATCCGCAGGGCGTGGTTTTTCGTCCACTGGATGGGCGGACGGAACAGGACAGGGATATGTAGATGCCAATCTCCACGAAGCGTACGAAAATGGATCTTGAACAAGATCATCTGTTATGTGATCGGAATAGTTACCCACACTGCGAAAACGGTGCCGGATAGCTGATTCAGATGTATTTTGTTCAGTATCGCAGGAGGGTTAAAATCAGCCAGATACACACGACGAGGTTGAGGGGCGCGGCGCGTTTTATCGCTGCGTCACTGCCAAGCCGTCTTGTCCGGCTGTGTTTATTATCCGAAGTATGGAAATATACTTCATTTGCTTGGCTATTTTATCCCCCCAGCATATCCAGCAGCTTCTGCGCCGCCTGGAACCGCTGCTCCCGATCCGGCAGGTTTTGGGTGATGCGCAGTTTGTCCTGCCCGTCCAGTTTGTAGCGCTGCGGCTGTTGCTGGATCAGCTGGATGATTTTCATCGGATCCACGTTGGGCTGCTGGTCGAAAATGATTCGTCCGCCCTGATCCCCTATATCGATCTTGCGAATGCCCAGCGGGGTTGCCTCGAGTTTGAGTTCGGTGATCTGGAACAGGTTCTTCGCCGGGTCGGGGAGCAGGCCGAAGCGGTCGATCATCTCCACCCGCAGTTCACGCAGCTCCTCCCGGTTCGCCGCGCTGGCGATTCGTTTGTACATCACCAGGCGGGCATGCACGTCCGGCAGGTAGTCGTCGGGGATCAGGGCGGGGAGGTGCAGTTCCACCTCGGCGCCGTGATCCAGGGGGCGGTCCAGCTCCGGCTGCTTGCCAGCCTTGAGCGCCTTGACCGCGCGCTCCAGAAGCTCCGAGTAGAGGCTGAAGCCGATCTCCTGCATCTGTCCGCTCTGTCCCTCCCCCAGCAGTTCGCCCGCGCCGCGAATCTCCAGGTCGTGGGTGGCGAGGGTGAAGCCGGCCCCCAGATCCTCGATGGATTCCAGCGCTTCCAGCCGTTTCAGGGCGTCGGTGGTGATCAGTTTGCGTGACGGGATGATCAGGTAGGCATAGGCTCGGTGGTGGGAGCGGCCCACCCGGCCACGCAGCTGGTAGAGCTGGGCCAGGCCGAAGCGGTCGGCGCGATCGATGATGATGGTGTTGGCGCTGGGCACGTCGATGCCGGTCTCGATGATGGTGGTGCAGACCAGCACGTTGAAGCGCTGGTGGTAGAAGTCGGCCATTACCCGCTCCAGCTCCCGCTCGCCCATCTGGCCGTGGGCGATCTGTACCCGTGCTTCGGGTACCAGCCGGGTGATGGCGGCGGCGGTCTTTTCGATGGTCTCCACCTTGTTGTGCAGGAAGTAGACCTGCCCGCCGCGCTTGATCTCGCGCAGGATGGCCTCGGCCAGCAGGGTGTCGCTCCACTCGCTGACGAAGGTCTTGACCGGCAGCCGCCGTGCCGGGGCGGTGGCGATCACCGAGAATTCGCGCAGCCCGGAGAAGGCCATGTTGAGGGTGCGCGGGATGGGGGTGGCGGTGAGGGTGAGGATGTCCACCTCGGAGCGCAGCGCCTTGAAACGCTCCTTCTGGCGCACGCCGAAACGGTGCTCCTCGTCGATGATCACCAGCCCCAGCTGTTTGTACTTCACCCCCTCCTGCAGCAGTTTGTGGGTGCCGATGATGATGTCGATGGTACCGTTTTCCAGCCCGGCCAGCACCTGCTCCTGATCCTTGCGGGAGCGGAAGCGGGAGATGGATTCGATGTTGACCGGCCAGTCGGCGAAGCGATCCCGGAAGCTCTGGTAGTGCTGCTGGGCGAGCAGGGTGGTGGGTACCAGCATCGCCACCTGCCTGCCTCCCTGCACGGCGATGAAGGCGGCGCGCATCGCTACCTCGGTCTTGCCGAAACCCACGTCGCCGCACACCAGGCGATCCATCGGCTTGTCCGAGGCCATGTCGGCAAGTACGGCGTGAATGGACTCCAGCTGGTCGGGGGTCTCCTCGAAGGGAAAACTGGCGGCGAAGGCGGCGTACTGATCATCGACAGGGTAGGCGTGTCCCTGACGCGCCTCGCGCCGGGCGTAGATGTCCAGCAGTTCGGCGGCCACGTCGCGCACCTTCTCGCCGGCCTTGCGCTTGGCCCGCTCCCACTGGCCGCTGCCCAGCTTGTGCAGCGGGGCGTTCTCCGGCGCGGCGCCGCTGTAGCGGCTGATCAGGTGCAGTGAGGCGACCGGCACGTAGAGCTTGTCACCACCGGCATACTCCAGGGCCAGAAACTCCGCCTCGGTCTCGCCCACGGTCAGCTTCTGCAGGCCGAGGAAGCGCCCGATGCCGTGATCCTCATGCACCACGGGGGCGCCCTCCTGCAGCTCGGCCAGATCGCGGATGATGGCCTCCGCCTCGCGCTGGCGGGTGCGGCGCCGGCTGCGCTGGATGGCATGGGCGCCGAACAGCTGCGCCTCGGTGACCACGGCGACGGCGGGCTGCTCCAGCACCAGCCCCTGTTCCAGCGGGGCGACAGTGATGCCCACGGGTGCATCTCCCTGCAGAAACCCGTGCCAGCTCTCATACTGGGTGGGATGGATATCGTCGGCCTTGAGCAGCTCCAGCAGCGCCTCGCGGCGGCCGGTGCTCTCCGCGGCGAGCAGAACCCGCCCGGAAAAATCCTTCAGCCAGTGGCGCAGCGCCTCGCTGCCGCGTGCGGCGGGGCTGTTCAGATTGAGGTCGGGCGGTGCGGCGGTGGCATAGTTGATGCCCTTGCTGATCTGTTTGAAGTGGTGCAGGCGTATCTGGCTGAAGCGGCCCACGGCGGCAAACAGCTCGTTGCTGCGCAGGAACAGCTCCTCCGGTGGCAGCAGGGGCCGTTCGATATCGTGACGGCGGCTCTCGTAGCGCTGCTGTGCCTCCTCCCAGAACTGTTCGGCTGCCTCGTGGACTCCTTCGGTAACAAACACCAGTCCCCCCTGCGGCAGGTAGTCGAACAGTGTGGCGGTCCGCTCGAAGAACAGCGGCAGGTAGTACTCGATGCCGGGTGGCGCCAGGCCATCGCTGACACTCTGGTAGATCAGGCTGCGGGTGAGTTCACCTTCGATCTGGTCCCGGTAGGCCTGGCGAAACTGCTTGATCGCTTCAGGAGTGAGGGGAAACTCCCTGGCCGGCAGCAGATGTGCCTTCTCCACCTTCTCCAGGGTGCGCTGGGTTTCGGGATCAAAGGTGCGGATAGTCTCGATCTCATCATCGAACAGATCGATACGGTAGGGCCGCTTGCTGCCCATGGGAAACAGATCGATCAGGCTGCCACGTACCGCAAACTCACCATGCTCCATCACCTGTGAGACACAGTTGTAGCCACTGCTCTCCAGCCGCCCCCGCAGCCCTTCCAGATCCAGCCGCTGGCCGGTGTCCAGCATCAGGGCATGCGCATCCAGATAGTGGCGCGGGGGGAGCTGTTGCATCAGGGTGGAGACCGGTACGGTCAGAATACCGTTTTTCAGCTCCGGCAGACGGTAGAGGGTAGCCAGCCGCTGGGAGATGATCTCCTGGTGCGGGGAGAAAATATCATAGGGCAACGTCTCCCAGTCGGGAAAGCTGAGTACCGGAAGGGCCTGTTGCGCGCCCCGGTTGAAAAACTCCAGCTCCTGTTCCAGTCGCAGTGCGGTCGGGGTGTCCGGCGTGATGACCATGGTTGGCGCATTGTGCCGGATTGCCGCGGCGTGGATGGCCAGGCCGAAACTGCTGCCATACAGCCGCCCCCAGTCCAGGCGTGTGCCGGGTTTGGCCGGTAGTTCAGGTTGCAGAGGGGATGGATAGTGCGTCTGATTCATAAACAAGTGGTGCAAAAAGAGCCGTATTCTAACTCAAGGTGGGCAGGATAGGGGATGACTTGGCAAGAAATCAGGTGCCGGATTGCCGTTGTTGTAGTGTTGCCTGCATCCTTGCAGTCGTGTGCGTGGAGCTTCCCTGCTCTCGCGAGAAAATTACTTTGAACAGATTTACACTATTTTCCGCCGCTGGCCTGTTGCGCTTGGCCTGGCCTCTCTGCCATAAGGGAAAGAATCTGCTCGATATCTTTTTCCCAGCGGTTGAATATTTCAGCAGGTTCTCGTGCAGCCAGAAATTCATGATAGGTTGATGGATTGATTGTCACCAGCAGGGTGCTGTCCCCTTCAGCGAATATTGCGATGCGCAGGGGCAGGTAGGGCGTGAGTTGTGGGTATTTACGGGAGAGCTTTTCTATCTCGTCAGCTTTGCCGAAAAAAACGGCGCGGTATTTGTTACTGGTGTAGCCCATGCCAAGCAGACCGATATTGACCATATCCACCCTGGCCACGGTGTATCCCTGTTGTTGTATTGTCTGTTTCAAACTGTCCAGTGCTGCAGGGAGTGGCTGATGGGCGCGAACCATAATCAGATGATCTGCCTGCAGCGGCAGGGCCGTCAGCATCAGCAGGATGAACAAAAGGATGCTACGCAGAGGATGTTCTGTTTTCATTCTGAAACCTCTTCAAGAATAGCCGAATAGATTTTGTACAGCTCTCTGGACGTGTGTTCCAGATTGGCGTTGTTGAACAGGGCGCCAAAGCGTAGTGGATTGACAGCGGTGACCATGACCTTGCCATCATCCTGCTCCATGACAGTAAGGCGATTGGGAAGGAAAAGCCCCATCCGTGGATCAATTGTCAGCAACGTATTTATCTGCTGGATACTGCCAAAATGAATGACCAGCTGTTTTTTATTCTCCTCTCCCTGGGCAACCAGGCCATCATCGAGATAGTGTTGCCGGATGATGCGCAGCCGTTTTTCAGAAATAGCCTGTCTGATGTTCTCTACCGTTTCAGCAAAGGAGTCTGTTGATGTGGCAATGAGCGTGGGTTTGGCTGGTACCATCGCCGTTTTGGTCGGGCGTTGAAGCTCTTTTTCAAAGCTGCGGATGTAGCTGACTACGTCATCCACATCCTGAGAACTGAGCCCCATTTTTGCGGCAGGCAGCATGGGTGTTCCGCGCCGTCCCTTGAGCAGGGTCGTTCGGATAATCTGATCCGAAGCGGCAGCGAGGAAACCGGGGTTGTTAAGTCCCGGGGCGACGACAGGGTGATCATGCAGCCGGGTAAAGTTGATTCCGGTGCCAGCTCCCCCCTTGCCCAGCGGCCCGTGACAACGGGCACAGTATCTGGCGAATATCTCCCGTCCCTTTTCCGGATCTCCTGGTGCCCCTTCCGGTGAGAGTTTCACCTTTCCTGATGACCAGCTGCGGATATGTCTGACAATGGCCCAGGTCTGTTCATCGTCGAGATGTTGGAAAGCGGGCATGATTCGTCCCGGCCGGCCGTGACGAATTGTTTTGAAAAGATAATCATCCGTTACGCTGGCAAGAAAGTCCGGAAGTGCCAGGGGAATACCGATTCCACCATCGCCGTTGTCACCGTGGCAGGCGGCGCAGTTGATGGCAAACAGTTCGCTTTCCTCTGTTGCAGCATTCGCACTGCCTCCCGGCGCAACGAAAAGAAAGAATATTAATATGGATAAATGTAATGGATTGCGATTAATCTGCATGGGGTTCCCTTTTTTGAAATTTATTCAGGGTTATATGCAACTGTAGTACAAAATTGCGGATTTTCGGTTCGCAGGGTGCAAAAACAAGCCTGTATCCGGAGTTCTGTAGGCCATATGGTGTTTATGTATAATGAGCTCAGGCGCAAAGCTGTTTTTTTACCGTGAAGGGAGTGGCGGATGAGTTTTGGCGGACGTTTGAGTATCCGATCCAAGCTGGTTATTTTGCTGTTGCTTGCCAGTTTTGTCAGCATCGGGGTGGTTGGTTACCAGGGGTTTCGCTCCGCCAGGGATGCCTTGAATGAGGCAATCTATAATGAACTGACAACGCTGCGGGCTGCCAAGACCCAGCAGGTGCAGGCCTATTTTTCCGATATTCATGATCAGGTGCTGGCATTTGCGGAAAACCGTACCATCATCGAGGCACTGAACGAGTTTCGCACTGCCTATCATCTGGCTGAGCGTGAATCGATTTCAGAACCGCAACGGCAGCAACTTGCCGAATATTATCGCAGTGAATTTGTTCCCCGCCTGAAAGATCGCATGGGTGGTGAACCGGAGGTAAAACACTATCTCCCGGATGACACTGCCGCCGCGTGGCTTCAATATCACTATATTGCCGCCAATCCGAACAAGGTGGGCCACAAGGATGAATTGATGCGGGCGCCGGGTGACGACGGTTATTATGCCCAGGTGCACGAGCGTTATCATGAAAGTCTCCGCAGCCTGATTAAAAAATTTGGTTATTATGATCTGTTCCTGATTGATCCCGAGAGTGCCGATATTATCTATTCGGTGTTCAAGGAGACCGATTTTGCCACCAGTCTGCTGCATGGTCCCTACGCTTCCAGCAATTTTGCCCAACTTGTCAAGGAGGTGATGCGTACCCGGGAGCGTGGCCGCGTCCGGTTTCAGGATTACGATATCTATATCCCTTCCTATGGTGCTCCGGCGGCTTTCGTTGCGGTGACGGTGTTCGATGGCAGGGAGATTGCGGGCATTCTGGCCCTGCAGGTCCCCAGTGACGAGTTGAACAACGTTATGACCAGCAACCGCGAGTGGGAGAGCAGCGGCATGGGGGAGACGGGTGAGGTATATCTGGTGGGGCGTAATCATCTGATGCGCTCCGATTCCCGGTTTTTGCTTCAGGATCGGGAACATTATCTGCAGATGTTGCGTGACATAGGCATGCCCGCTGATGAGATCCAGCGTATCGAGAAAAATAACACCACGATTCTTTTTCAACCAGTGCATGGAGAGACAGTGGATCTGGCTCTGAGTGGTAAAACGGGTACTCAGGAGGTGGTTGATTACCGGGGTGTCCCGGTAATGAGCGCCTATGCGCCGCTGCGGGTGCATGGTATGGACTGGGTGATTCTGTCCGAGATGGATATTGCCGAGGTTAATCGGCCCATCGATCATTTCCGGCGGAATGTAATGGTCTCGGCCACTATTCTTGGTGTGGTTATTACCCTGCTGGCGATGCTGTTGGCCAGCTATATCACCCGGCCGATTCATACCCTTGTGGCCGGGATGCGCAGGGTCGGGGCAGGGGAGTCCGGTGTCCGGGTGAATATTGACAGCCGGGATGAGTTTGGTGAACTGGCGAACTCGTTCAATACCATGGTAGAGGGAGTTCAGCAGCAGAGACAGATTATTGAGGACAAGGAGCAGGAAAATGCCCTGTTGCTGCATACTCTCTTGCCGGAATCCGTTGCGGAGCGGATGAAGGCAGGAGAGGAGCAGATTGTGGATCGAATTCCCAATGTTTCGGTAATCGTTACTATGCTGACGGGCCTGAGCAGCTACGGTGAGGATGAAGAGCCCGCGGATTCCATCGTTCGGCTCAACCACCTGATCGCAGAACTGGATGAGTCTGCTGCGGGCCACGGTGTGGACAAGATCAAAACCGTCGGTGACGATTATATCGCGGCTTGCGGTCTGCTCACCCCGCGGCTTGACCACGGCAAGCGGGCGCTGGAGTTTGCCGGGGAGATGATGGAGATCGTGCAACGCATCGGTCGGGAGTACGGGAAGAATCTTGAACTGCGTATCGGTATCCACTCGGGAACTGTACTGGCCGGCGTCATTGGCCGGCACCGTTTTACCTATGACATCTGGGGCAGCACTGTGGATCTTGCCAGTGAGGTTTGCTCTGTTGCTGCACCAGGCTCTATCTGCATTACCGAACAGATGTATGCGCAGTTGCATGACAAGGATGGGTTCAGCAAGGATGGGCAGATCAGGGTGGATGGTGGCGGGAGTGTGCAGATCTGGTGCAGCATACCGGCTGGACAGGAGTCGCCCCGTGCCTGACTGGCTGCTGCAGGAGAGCTGGCTTGCCTGGGGGGTTGGGCTGCTGATTGGTTTTCCCCTTTTGACCATTCTGTTCGGGGAGATGCTCTACCGTATCGAGAGCAGCAACAAGGGGTCGCGCAGCTCCCTGGGATATGCCCTCTATTTCGTACTCCCCGGATTGGTGCTCTGGCTGTTGTTGACCAATGTGCTGGAGCTTGATGACAGCAATGTATGGGTGCGGCTGGCCGCTACCCTGTTCTGGATCAGTCTGATCTATCTCGGCCTGGCTCTATTCAATCTGTTCTGGTCCGGTCATACAGCAGAGGAGGGGTGGCAAAGCCGCATCCCCTCTCTGGTGCTGAACATTGTGCGGATGTTTTTCATTCTGCTCGGCATTGCCTTTGTCATGTCCTCGGTGTGGGGTATTGACCTGGGCAAGATGCTGGCGGCACTGGGGGTTGGTTCTATTGTCCTGGGTCTGGCGCTGCAGGACACCCTGGGCGGGTTGTTCGCCGGCATCACCCTGATCTCGGCGCGCCAGTTCAAGGTGGGTGACTGGTTGAAGACCGGCGACGTGACCGGACAGGTGGTCACGGTCAACTGGTACTCGGTGACCCTGAAGACCCTGGAGAATGATCTGCTGGTGATTCCCAACTCGGTGCTGGCGCGGGACACCTTCCGTAACTACAGTCAGCCTTCGCCGGTACATATGGAGCGCATCATCATCCAGTTCTGGGAGGAGCATCCCCCCAGTCTGGTCAGAAAGGCGCTGCTGGAGGCGGCTCACGCCACCCCGGGGGTGCTGGAGGAGCCTTCTCCCCAGGTGATACTGCGTGAACTGGCCGATGATGCCGGTGCCTATGAGGCGCTGCTCTACTTCGATGATTACGGTCAGATTGATGTGATTCGAGATGCTTTCCTCACCCGTGCCTGGTATGCGGCCAAGCGTTACAATATCGTATTCCCCTATGAGGATTATCAGCTCTATCACTTCGCCGGTTCGGAGATGAATCGGGGTAGTGATGATCTGGTCACGCCGGAAAAACTGCTCGACAGATTGGTGGAGCTGGAGGTGTTCGAATTGTCAGCAGAAGAGATGGAAGATCTCGTTCGCGGTGCAGTAATTCAGCGCTTTGGTGCCGGGGAACAGATTCTCCGCGCCGGAGAGGAGTATGGGAAATTTTTTGTGGTTCTGCGCGGCAGTGCGCGCAAATATGTGGTGGATCATGAGGGACGTGAGCAGAGCATGGGGACAGCAGAACCGGGTGATCTGATCGGAGTGGTGGCGGCGTTGCGGCACTGTAAAAACATGATCACTGTCTATGCCAGCAGTGATGTTCAGGTTGTGGAGCTGTCGCTGGGTTCTGTTGAACAGGTACTGAAATCAAACCCGCAGTTTGCCCAGGATCTTGAGCAGGATATCGAAGTCCGTCTTGAGACTATCGACTCAATACTGCAACGTAGTGATCGGGCAGGCCGGAGGGGGGACGGCGCTCATCCTGCAGATCTCCGGCAACTGTTGAGCAGAAACAGGAGGTCGGCTGTCCCCTCTGAAAAGACGGAGTCCTGAAGTAGCGGCTGAAGACGATATAGGGCAGCTCAAAAAAATGCACTTTTCCGTGGTAGCGGCGTCAGGCCCCGTGCTCGAATCCTTATGCCTGTGCGCGGAGCTTCCTCCCTCTCGCAAAATAATAGGCGCCCAGTATTGGGCGCCGGGTCAATAGGTCAATCGGTCGGGGGTAGAGCCGCCTCGATAATCTCTTTTGCCTTGCGATAGTTGTTTGCCACAAAGGTATCCCAGCTTTTTTCAATCTCTCCCTGCTCCCCCGTTACCGTATCGGTTGCCTTCTTGCGTTTTTTGGTAAATTTTGCAGCGAAACGAGGATTGCCAGCGGTCAACTCATCGACGGGGATCCGATTGATGAGCGCACGTGCCCGTGCTGCGGCTCCGGCAAGTTCCGGCTGTGCCCGGGTTGTGGATTGCAACAGGATTTCGGCCCGTTGAATGGATGACATCGCTTCATGCAGTTCGTCCAGTCGATAGGTGATCATCACATCAAACAGTGAGTTAACCACGTTATAGCGCCGCCGGCTTTTCAGTACATCGAAAGCAACGTGGGCTCCCAACTCTCTGGCGCCGTAGGGACGGGGAAAATATTCCGGGAGTTTGTTTTCCAGATAGGTTGCAGGCCGAATCGGCAGGCGACTGATCTTTGGTTCCAGAAGTAACTTCTGTCCCTGTGGAGAGAGCAGAAACTCGATAAACCTGCCGGCCAGTTCAGGTTGAGGGGCTGTTTTCAAAATGGCAATATTGGCTGGAACCAGAACGGTTTCAGCCGGATAAACAAACTCCACCGGCGCCCCTTCGGCCTTTGTCATCAAACCATAAAAGTCAATGACAATTCCGATCCCGAACTCGCCTGCTGCAACCCCTTTGGGTACATCACCACTTTTTGCGGTAATGGTTTTTGCATTGGCAGCTACGGCCTTGATCAGCGCCCAGCCGTGCTCCCAACCCCTCAACTGCAGGATGGCCTCGACGGTCAGGTGGGTGGTGCCGGAGCGTGAGGGTGCGGAGAGACCCACATGGCCCTGGTATTCAGGTCGGGCGAGATCAATCCACTCCTTCGGTGCTGCCAGATTACGGGTCTTCAGGTAATTGCTGTTCCACATGATTCCATACCCGGCGGCGGCAAACCCGCAGTAGTAACCATCCGGATCGTTGACCGGATATCCGCTCAGTCGTCTGGGGATCCCCTTTGCTTCAGGCCGGTATCTCTTTAACATCTCCTTTTTTTTCAATACCTCGAACGCATCCGGCGCTGATACCCAGAACAGATCTGCACTGCCTCTGTTGTTATCCAGATATTTCAGCCCGGCAGAGGTTTTTTTTGTGATGATCTCGATCTTTATGCCGGGATTTTTTTGCTCAAAGGTGGTTTTGAATATTTCGGTCATCTGCTCCGGAAACGAGGTTACGATAACGAGCGGCTGTTTTGCGAGAGAGGCGTATGCCGGGAAAGGTGAGAACAGCAGAAAAACCAATATAGCCGTGCTGTATCTGGAGAGCATGCACAACTGCAATTGCAGGTTTGCGTAGTACCGCAGCTTGCTGGTGAGAGTCATCCGTTGACGATCTCCGGTTGAAATAGTGAATTCTATCTTATTTCAGGCTGTCAGGGATTGATGATTGTCGGGAGAGCAAACTGCGGACACGGCTGTTGTTATAAACCCTTGGCAAATCTCTGTGTTCTCCGTGCCTCTGTGGTGAACCCGGTTTTGGGGTTTGCACCACAGAGGCACGGAGAACACAGAGGAATGGAGTTCAATCAGGCTTTGACTGTTTCTCCGGCAGCTTTCCTGCGTCTCATGGCGGCCAGGCCAATGAGGGCTGAACCGAACAGAACAGCGGCCGGAGGTATGGGAACCGGCGCGGCAGCCGGGGTCGAAACGAATGCGACAGCGTATCCGCCGGCGGGATATCCGGGCAGAGTGGCGCCATTGGCTGTACCTGTTACCGAGAAAATGTATGAGGGGTGGTTTGCCAATACCCCTGAATATATCCAGCTGTCATTGGAACCGTCAAACACAATGTCACCGGTAACATCCATATCGTCAATATTGAATGAGAAATTGCCAATATTGCCCTGGATGTCGCCGATGCCAACGCTGATATTTGCCCAGCCGGTTGTCTCATCCACATGCAGGCTCCAGGAGTCTGCAAAGCTGCCCGGCTGGTGGAGCATGGTAGCGGTGTCTCCGCTGTTGAGCACCGACCCGTTGCTACCGGACAATGTGCTGCCGGCCTGTGCGCCCATGCTGGAAAGTGCCAGTAGTGATGCTGCAATCAGATAGTGTAGTTTCATTAGCTCATCTCTCCTTGTGGGGGTCAATTGACTGGAGTGCAGTGTGAACCACGATTCCATTACATTATGAGAGAAGATAGAGCAGGTTGGCATGCAGCGGTCACATAGTTGACAAAAATATTACATGATGACTGAAACCCGGAATGCTGCTGTGTTCACAGCCTGAGGAAAATCAGCTTGAGGTCGGGGGCGGGGAACCCCGCGGGCGGAACAGGTGAGCCTGAACCGGCAGCCACCCGTAAAAAACAGGTGGCCGCCAGACCAGAAACGTTAAAGCCGATTAGGCCTCAACCAGCTCTTTGGCTGCTTTTTTGCGTCTCATGGCGGCCAGACCAATGAGGGCTGAGCCAAACAGCAGAGCGGCGGGCGGGAGAGGTACCGGTGCCATTACGGCAGTATAGCCTCCGCCCAAGAGGCCAGTTGCCGTACCCGAAACGTTAATATCATACACACCTGCTGCTAACGAGCCTTTGTACACCCACAGGTCATCATTGACTTGGGTGAAAGAAGGCTCTGGCGCCCCGGCAACCGTAAGACCGGTGATATCCATAACGCCATTATCAGGATCTTTGTCATTGTTGAAGCTGATGTATAAGTTGTTGTTTGCGGCATCCACATCAAGTTTCCACAAATGATCAAAGTTACCCGTTCCGCCCATGGTTACTGAAACAGCACCGTCATCCACGATCGTTCCAGTTGCTGGTAACGTAAAGCTTGGAGGTAGTCCGGAGACCGTGCTGTCAAAATTTAACGTGGTTGCCGCTTGTGCCCCCATGCTGGCCAATGCCAGCAGCGATGCTGCGATTACATGATGCAGTTTCATTGTAAG
>JALSHD010000145.1 GCA_026982395.1 Chromatiales bacterium
ATACTTGGCCGCAGTTGGGCCTGGGTGACTGGCAAATCCGGTGGAAACTCGTCTCCACGGGCCTGCTCCCGAATAAACCGCTTTACAATCCGGTCTTCCAGCGAATGAAAGCTGATCACGGCCAGACGCCCACCCGGCGCCAACACTTGCAGCACTTGAGGGAGCACCTCCCGTAGATCATCCAGCTCCTGATTCAGGTGGATCCGGATGGCCTGAAAGCTCCGCGTGGCTGGATCCTTGCCCAGTTCGCGGTGCGGTACACTTTCTGCAACAAGCCTTGCAAGCTGTGCGGTGGTATTCAGCGGCGCCCGGGTTCGTGCAGCGACGATATTACGCGCAATACGACGTGAGAAACGTTCTTCACCATACTCCCACAGTACTCTGGCTATCTCCTTTTCATCTGCCGTTGCCAACCACTGTGCAGCACTCAAGCCGCTCCCCGGATCCATCCGCATATCCAGCGGCCCATCCTGACGAAAACTGAAACCACGATCAGCATCGTCCAGTTGTGGCGAGGAAACGCCCAGATCCAGCAATATGCCGTTGACCTTGCCGAGCCACTCCCTTTGCCGTGCCAGCTCCTTGAGCCTCACGAAAGAGCCCTGTTCAATGGAAAACCGCTTTTCACTCCTGAATCGCTCATGCGCAGCCCGGATCGCATCCGGGTCCTTGTCGATAGCCAGCAAACGCCCTTTGGGGCCCAGTCGCTGCAAAATCATGCACGTATGTCCGCCTCGGCCGAAAGTTGCGTCGATGTAGTAACCGTCTGTACGGATATTCAATCCATCCAGAGCCTCATCCAGCAGCACTGGATGATGATGTTGAGAACAATTAGTCATAGCCTCTAGAGAGACAGCGTTTCCAGATCAGCAGCCAGTTCGCCATCATCCTCTGTCAGCCACTGCTCCCTGCAGTCACTCCAGCGCTGCTCATCCCACAATTCAAATTTGTTTCCCTGCCCCACCAGCATCACTCGCTTTTCCAGGCCAACACATTCGCGCAGCAACGGCTGCAACAGTATGCGCCCGGCCCCGTCCATCTCCACCTCGGTCGCATGTCCCAACAGCAGACGCTGGAGTTTGCGAGTCTGCTTGTTCAGAGCAGGCAGGCGCACCAGCTTGCGCTCTATCACTTCCCATTCCGGCTGGGGATACAACAGCAGACAAGGGTCGTTAGGATCCACCGTAACGACCAGCTGCTTGTCACCATTGTCCTGTAGCAGCTCACGATATTTGGTGGGAATGGCCATGCGGCCCTTGCCATCCAGCGTGAGTGCATTCAGTCCCCGTAGCAAAATTCTGCTTCCTCTGTTGGTTGATGTGGATCCATTTTGTCCCACTTTGATCCACTTTATTACTCCTTTGTCACACTATATGAGTACAAACCAATCAGGTCAAGGGAAATTGATCACTAAAAAGCAAAAATTCTTGCTTTGCACACAATGACTTAGAGAATCCGACGGCTCATGGAAGCCGGCAATAAACATGCCGAAACAATGGGGTGTTTAAAAACAGAAAGTTAACAACAAAAGGTATAGTAAAATCTAGAACCGTGCCGAATTGGAACGAAGATGGGAAGCCCCGTGAAAAATATGCACAAGTTGTTTTTCCTGACAGCGCGAAAGAAAAATCTGTTATTCAACGCGTCCCTGGCAAAAAGAGAGGAGAGCCGGCCGATAAGCCGGGTTCTGTCGTGGACAGTCATTCATCTGGGATACACGTCACCGTATACCTCAAGCAACCTACCCGGGAACCGCGCGGGCCACGCATTGTTCCCCTATTTGGTCTTGCTCCAGGCGGGGTTTACCCTGCCACCGGTGTTACCACCGGCGCGGTGCGCTCTTACCGCACCATTTCACCCTTACCGGCACCTGACGGTGCTTAGGCGGTATATTTTCTGCGGCACTTTCCGTAGGCTCTCGCCTCCCAGGCGTTACCTGGCGCCTTGCCCTTCGGAGCCCGGACTTTCCTCCGTACCCTTGCGGATGGATACAGCGACTGCCTGGCCAACTCTCCTTATCTATTATAGTGCATAAACCCATTCGGTTGTTCAGCTTTTTATCTTTGTTAAAACTCTCTACTGTTTATCGCCAATAATGTGGCGATACAACCGGTTTTTTTTCTCGCCCGTGATTTTTGCCGCCAGTTCCGCCGCCTGTCTGGAGGGCAACTCCGCTGCCAATATTTCTACTGCTCTTTGCGCCTCTGCATTGATCCCGGCACCTGACCGGTATTTGGTCGCACCCCGCACCAGCAACACGAACTCTCCCCGCCGCCGATTGCTGTCCCCGGCTATCCATGCTGACAGCTTTTCCAGAGTGTCACCATGGATAGTCTCGAAGGTTTTGGTCAGCTCTCTGGCGATAACGGCCTGCCGCTCCGTTCCAAAAGTCTCTTTCATCTGCTGAAGGGTGGCGCAGACTCGATGGGGTGATTCGTAAAAAACCAGCGTTCGTGTCTCATCAGCCAACATCTGCAGGCGTTTTTGGCGAGCACTGGCCCTGGCAGGCAAAAAACCCTCGAAACAAAATCTGTCGACGGGAAGCCCGGAAACCGATAGCGCCGCAAGAATGGCGCTCGGACCCGGTATGGGTATCACCCGAAGACCGCGTTCACGGGTAGCGCTTACCAAATGGAAACCGGGGTCGCTGATCAATGGCGTCCCTGCATCGGAGATCAAGGCAATCGACACACCACTATCCAGCCGCTCAACCAGTTTTGCCGCCTGTTCCCGCTCATTGTACTCATGCAGGGCGATACAGGGGGTGTTGATACCGTAATGGTGCAGCAATCTGGCGCTATGGCGGGTATCTTCCGCAGCAATCAGTTGCACCTCATCCAGCACGGCAACGGCGCGGTAAGTAATATCCGCCAGATTCCCAATGGGTGTAGCCACGACGTAGAGCGTTCCGGGTGAAAGGATGGTCTCGGGAGTCATTCTTGTTACAATGCGTGAACCGTAGTCACTGTCGCTACCAATCTAACAAGTTATTGCAGTCAAGTCATGCCAAGATTTTTTTTCGTTGTTTCTGTTTTTCTTGTTGTGCTCGGTCTGAGTTCCTGCGCAACAACCAAACCGCCACAACCCGCATTTGCTGATCCGGTCACACCAGCCAAAACAACAGCAGAACGGCAACGTTACCTCAAGATAGCCCGCGAATACACCCGGCTTGCCAGCACCTCGTCAGCACCGGAACGGCAGGACTATCAGCTGAGAGCCGCCAATATACTGGCATTGGGGAATTTCACCGAACATGCACGGCAGATTCTCGGCGCCATTCCCGAACAGGCGCTGGACGACTCACAACATATACGCAAACACCTGTTAAGTGCCTATATTGCCATTCTCGAACACAAACCCCAGGAGGCGCTACAGCTGCTTCAGTCTCCTTTGCCGACAAACGCCCCGACAGCCAGAAAGGCGGACTATTATCGTTTGCGAGCCACTGCTTTCAACATGGAAGGAAAGCATTTGCATAGCGCCCGTGAACGGGTAGCACTGGAGCAATTGTTAACCCGACCCGGCACTATCGACAAAAACCGTCAAGCAATCTGGCAATCGTTGTCCAGATCAGACAAACAGATACTCGAAAAAGTGAAAACACTGCCGCCGCCTCACGTTTTAAGCGGCTGGATAGAGCTGATGCGCATCTCCAAGTCCGCCCGCTACAACTCGCAGCAGATGCGTAAAAAGCTGGAGCAGTGGCAAGCGGATTTTCCCGGCCATCCGGCGGGAGGAGCCATCCTGACCGCACTGTACGAACAGAGCGAGCGTATTATCTCCCTGCAACCGGAGACTATCGCCTTGATTTTACCGCTGAGCGGAAATCTGAAACCGGCCGGTGAAGCCATCCGGAACGGTTTTATTTCAGCCTACTACGCCAGAGAGAGCCAAGATCGGGATAACCAGCAGATCCGTATATATGATGCAAACGGAGGAACAGATATCCGCGAAGTGTACCAGCGGGCAGTAGCGGAAGGCTCTGATCTGGTTGTTGGCCCGCTGGATAAAAATGATCTCACCCTCCTGGTGGATTCCGGCGCATTGACAACCCCGACACTGGCGCTGAATTATATGGACGCAAACGATGGCCGCTTTTCCGATAACCTGTTTCAGCTGGGTCTTTCACCAGAAGATGAAGCGCGCCAGGCAGCCAGACGAATCTGGACGGATGGACACAGTCAGATTGGTGTCATCTACCCCGATACTCCGTGGGGGCAGCGGGTAGCAAATGCCTTCATCTCTGAATGGGAGAAAAATGGCAGCCGAATCGTAGCTATCCAGTCATACGATGATAGTGGCCAGGATTTTTCAACACCGGTTGCCAGGTTGCTCAAGACGGCCGAAAGCAACGCCCCTGCTATCGATGCCAGAAAGACAACATCAGCAGAAAACAGGAACAAGGAGTCGGCCACAAAACCACCTATTGGTGTCGATGCCATATTTATGCCAGGCTTTCCGCGCCAACTGCGTCAGCTCCGGCCCCAGCTTCGTTTTCATGACGCAGGCAATATCCCGGTCTACGCTATATCTCAGGTCTATACAGGTAAGCCAAACCGGATGATGGACAGCGATCTTAACGGAATTCGCTTCTGTGACATGCCGTGGATTCTGGACACCACTAACGGCAACAAAGAGTTGCGCAACGACATCAAGAAGAATTTTTCTATCGCTCCGGACTCCCAGATTAATCGATTGTATGCACTGGGAGTCGATGCCTATAACATTATCCCGGCGCTGGCATCCCTGCAGAGTCAGTCCTACGAACGCTATGATGGAGAAACCGGTACACTGATGATGGGCGAAAGGGGGCGCCTTCACCGTCGCCTCTCATGGGCTGTATTTGAGCGGGGCATCCCCCGACTCCTGCCACTGGCAGCAATCCCCCCTGAATGAGTCCAACGGCAAGGCAACAGGGGCAGCAGGCTGAAGAGGCTGCCTGCAAGTATTTGCTGGCGAACGGGCTGGAGTTATACAGCAGAAACTACTACTGCCGACATGGTGAAATAGATCTGATAATGGGTGATAACAACACCCTGGTTTTCATCGAGGTCCGCTACCGTTCATCCAGCCGTTTCGGTTCAGGGGCAGAAACAGTTGGCCCCCGCAAGCAGGCCCGAATCGTCGCCGCCGCAACTCATTATCTGCAGGCGAATCCCAAACAGGCCCGCCGGCCAGCACGATTCGATGTTATTTTCATGCGCTCCACAGACGCTATCCAGTGGGTCAAAGATGCCTTCCAGAGTAGATAATCCCGACCAACCTCTCTCTTCAGTATTTCTTGAGAAACTGGAACGGACCGTTCGCAGTGAAAATCTGCTGACCGATCCTGCCGACACCTGGGTCTATGGCTACGATAACAGCCGTCGTCAGATTCCCCCTTCGGCGGTCGCCCTGCCTGTTACCCATCAACAAGTGGTGGATATCGTCAAGCTGTGTAACCATTTTTCCGTTCCCCTTACACCAAGAGGCCGGGCAACCGGTACGCCAGGGGGCGCCGTCCCGTTGCATCATGGCGTGGTACTCTCCTGCGAACGAATGAGTCGCATTCTGCATAACGCCCCGGAAGATCGTTATATGGTTGCGGAACCCGGTGTCATAAACGCTGACGTTCAGAAAGTAGCACAGCAAAGCGGTTTTTTCTGGGCTCCCGATCCAACCAGCGCTGCATTTTGCACGATAGGAGGAAATCTTGCCTATAACTCCGCCGGCCCGCGTGCTGTCAAGTATGGAACACCGCGCGAAAACGTTCTCGGTCTGCGGGCTGTCACTGGTGCTGGTGAAGAGATTCGCACCGGCGTATGTACCAGCAAAGGGGTGGTGGGCTATGATCTGACGCGCCTTATCATCGGCTCTGAGGGCACGCTGGCAATCATCACGGAAGCTACTCTCAAACTGATCCCGCTAGCACAAACCAAACGAACCTTGCGCGCCATCTATCGGGATATTCAAACCGCTGCCGCAGCCGTATCCCGCATTATGGCACAACCGGTAACACCCTCGGCCCTGGAATTTATCGATGGCAATGCCATCAATATGATTCGGAACTACAGCAGTGCCAGCCTCCCTGCAGAGGCCGGGGCTCTACTGATGATCGAGGTGGACGGGATAGAGGCAGGTATCGATGCCGCCACCACAATAATAACCGAGGCCGCCGGAGGAGCGGGTCTGGTGGATCTTCAAACTGCACGTAGTCAGCAGGAAATCGAATCACTATGGGCAATGCGCAAGGCGCTTTCACCCGCCCTGCGCACTATTGCACCGAAAAAAATAAATGAAGATGTCGTGGTACCTGTATCGCGTATGGCAGCACTTGTTACCGGACTGGATCAACTTGCAAAAAAACATGACATTACCATTATCAATTTCGGACATGCCGGGAACGGAAATATTCATGTCAATCTGCTAATTGACCCCACAGACCAGCAGCAACTTCTTCGCGCTGAACGCTGCCTGGATGAGCTGTTCACATTGGTGCTTGAGCTCAACGGTACACTATCTGGCGAACACGGGGTTGGTATCGAAAAAAGAAAATTTGTCAGCAGGGAAATCGAGCCGCAAACACTTGCTTTGATGAAACGCATCAAGGAACAGTTCGATCCGAATGGAATTCTGAATCCCGGCAAGATGTTTTCATAACCATTAGGTATCGCCAAACAGTTACCCTGAGGAGCTTTTCGAGAAGGCGTTACTTGATTACCTTGAGATGGGGGCGAGAGGAGCCACCACCAGAGCTGTCCAGTAGCGGTTCATCTCCACCACCATTATCGTTTTCATTGAACATCATTCCCTGACCATTCTCCCGCGCATAAATAGCCATCACCGCAGGCACCGGTATCACCAGCTCCGTCGGCACGCCACCAAACCGGGCATTAAACTCGATATAGTCACTTCCCAGCGAAAGGGAACCTACTGCGCCAGCGGCGATATTCAAAACTATCTTGCCGTTTTCCACATACTGTTGTGGAACATTCACCCCTGTCATATTAGCATTTACCAACAGATAAGGGGTCATATCATTATCTGTAATCCATTCATAAATCGCTCGGATCAGGTAAGGACGACTCGATGTCATCTATCCCCTCCAGAATTTACCCAGAACACCTGTAAACCAGGCAAAAAATCAGCGTCTGTCCCAAACACTATATTTCCCATTCGACCTTTAAGGAATACTGGTGTCATGTCAAGCCTGTATTGTCACACTCAGCATTCCCGCAGGCGTTTCGCTGCGAGCTACGCCTCTTGCCACGGGCGCTGACAGACCAACTGAATTACGAAAACACAGGCTTGACATGACACTAACTCCGCATTTCCCGCTCAGCTTCAGTCAAGCTCTGCTGAAAGCTCTCCCGGGCAAAGAGTTTATCTGCATAATCCAGAAGTGGTTTGGCCTGTGGTGGCAAAGAAACCCCAATAGCTGGGAGACGCCACAGTAGTGGTGCAATGGCGCAATCTACCAACGAGTACTCCTCACTAAGAAAAAAGGGTTGCCGACTGAAAAGCGGTGCAATGGCTGTCAGACTGTCGCGTAAATCTTTCCGCATTTTGGCAGCAGATTTATCATTGCCAGCTACCAAACGCTCCACCGTCTCATCCCAGTCGTTCTTGATTCGATGAAACATCAGCCGACTTTGGGCGCGTGAGACCGGATCCACGGCCATCAAAGGGGGATGAGGAAAACGCTCGTCCAGATATTCCACAATAACTGCCGTCTCAAACAGTACCAACTCACGATCAACCAACGTTGGTACTGTATTGTATGGATTCAGATCGATTAGATCTTCCGGCAAATTATCCGGGGTTACGTCGGTAATATCGACGTTAATGCCTTTCTCCGCCAACACAATACGCACTCGATGACTATCGATATCCGTACCACCGGAAAAAAGGGTCATTACCGTACGCCGGTTTGCAATCACCGCCATATCAATGATTCTCCTTGCAGGTATGCCTCTCCGCCATCTATGACTCTTTCGGCGAACGACACCATCAATTTCATCCCGTAACCAATTTGCACAACAAGGTGACTATCGTCACTTTAGCGTACACCCTTGTTCCTTTTACCTGAAAAAGCAAAGGGGGGCTTTCCCCCCTTAACTCTGGCATCTTCCTGCACAGGGAAAACACCCACTGACAATTCGTAATTTACAGCCCACCACAACTGGTGGGCTGCAAGTGACGTTAAAGAGAAATCAATGAACGTCCTTCCAATACTCTTTCTTCAGAAGATAGGCCAGAATGAAGAACACAAACAGGAACAACAATACCTTCACGCCCAGACGCTGCCGTTCAAGTTTGTAGGGCTCGCCAACATAATCCAGAAAATTAACCAGATCACGAATTGCGCCATCAAACTGCTCGGGCGTCATGGTCCCGGGCTGAACCAGTTCAAAGCGCTCAAACACGGGATCTCCACCGTGTTCATCCTCGTTGAATATGGCCTTCTGCCAACCCTGCAATTCCCCCATGACATGAGGCATGCCCACATCCTTGAACACCACGTTGTTCACACCGAAAGGACGCGACTCATCTATATAAAAACTGCGAAGATAAGTATATAGCCAGTCAACACCCCGTGAGCGGGCAATCAGGCTGAGATCGGGGGGAGTAGTGCCAAAATACACATTCGCATCAGCACCACTCATGCCAATTTCCATAGTGTCACCAATTTTATCAGTGGTAAACATCAGGTTCGTTTTTACCTGCTCTTCTGTCAGGCCAATATCCTGCGCCATACGGTTATAACGCTGATATTTGGCTGAATGACAACCCAGGCAATAATTGACAAAGAATTTCGCTCCCCGCTGCAACGACGCTTGATCAGCAGGATCAATATCAGCATCGTCCAGATGGACGTTGCCACCGGCTGCCAGCCCGAGAGCAGGAGCCATCGCCAATAGAAACAGTGCAATCAGCTTCTTCATTTGGTCACCCTCTCTGGAACTGGTTTCGTTTTATCCATCTTGCTGTAGATGGGCATCAGCAGGAAGAATGCGAAATACAAAATGGTACAAATCTGTGCCAGCAACGTTTTGCCTGGCGTAGATGGCTGTACCCCCAGATAACCCAATATGAAGAAACAAATCACGAAGATGGCGATCCAGGCCTTGAAAATAATTCCCTTGTAGCGAATTGATTTCACAGGACTACGATCCAGCCATGGCAGGAAGAAGAAAAGCACAATGGACGCTCCCATCGCAAGTACGCCAGGGAAAGCTGAACCGGCAATGGATGGAACCGCACGCAAAATAGCGTAAAACGGGGTGAAATACCATACCGGGGCAATATGCTCGGGAGTCTTCATCGGATTGGCTGGCTCAAAGTTGGGATACTCCAGGAAAAATCCTCCCATCTCCGGTGCATAAAACAACACCAATGCAAACAGAAACAGAAAGCCAACCACACCGACAATATCCTTTACCGAATAGTAAGGATGGAACGGAATCCCGTCAGCAGGAGCTGTATCACTCCATTTATTCCCCTTCGGCCCCTTCTTGATCTCAATCCCGTCAGGGTTGTTGGAGCCAACCTTGTGCAGAGCAACGATATGAATAAACACTACTGCAGCAAGCAGAAACGGCAGCAGGAAGTGCAAGGCAAAGAAGCGGTTCAAAGTGACATCAGAGATAACGTAATCACCACGGATCCATACCCCCAGATCCTCTCCGATGACGGGAACTGCAGTAAACAGGTTAACGATAACCTGGGCACCCCAGAAGGACATCTGCCCCCACGGCAACAGATAACCCATGAAAGCCGTTGCCATCATCAATATGTAGATGATCACACCGATAATCCACAGCAGTTCGCGCGGCTGACGGTAAGAACCATAAATCAATCCGCGGAACATATGCAGATAGATAACGATGAAAAAGGCCGAGGCTCCGGTGGAATGCATATAGCGAATCAACCAGCCCCAGTTTACATCACGCATGATATATTCGACGGAACCAAAAGCCAGATTGGCGTCGGGTTTGTAGCTCATTGCCAACCAGACACCTGTAAGAATCTGGTTGACCAGCACCAGCATCGCCAGGGAACCAAAAAAATACCAAAAATTGAAGTTTTTCGGCGCATAGTACTTGGCCAGGTGCTCATTCCACACCTTGGTCAAGGGGTAACGCTCATCAATCCAGGATAATAAGCTCATTTTCAGGCAGCCTCCCCGTCTTCACCAACCAGTATCCTGGTTTCGGACAAATAGTAATAAGGCGGAATCTCCAAGTTCGTCGGCGCAGGAAACCCCTGGAAAACCCGGGTAGCAAGATCGAAACGGGAGCCATGACAAGGGCAGAAGAAGCCCCCTTTCCAGTCTGCCCCCAGATCAGCAGGAGCCATTTCCGGCCGGTATGTGGGAGAACAACCAAGGTGGGTACAAATTCCTACTGCCACCAGATATTCCGGTTTACGCGAGCGAAACTCGTTCTTGCAGTACTCCGGTTGTTGAGGCATTTCCGAATTTGGATCTGCCAACTGGTCGTTGAGGGTCGGCAGATCCTTCAGATTCTGCTCGGTGCGATGAACAATCCAGATTGGTTTTCCACGCCATTCAACGGTCATCATCTGGCCCGGCTCCAGCTTACTGATATCCGCCTCTACCGGAGCACCGGCCGCCCTGGCCTTGGCGCTGGGGTTCCACGCAGATAGAAAAGGAACCAGCACGTACCCTGTTCCAATCCCGCCCACCACGGCCGTGGCAGCAGTCAGAAACCGGCGCTTGCTGGTATCAACAGCGTCTGCACTCATAGTCTTCGTCTCCCGGTTTTGCCTGGGTTGTGTCGTTATCAAAGTGGCCTATCACTTGACGCGCAGAGAAATCCCCGCATCGGCGCCAGGCACGCCTCGTCACCAAAAAATCAAATTTCCCACTTATTAAGCGGGGTAGTTTCATACAAAGTTTTGGCAAGGTCAAGGTTTAACCCTCCCGACATGTGATATCCGGCTGTTTTTACGAGGAAAAATCAGCAGACGGAATCGGGATAAAAAGCACGACAGGAGAGCCGCACGTCCAAACACCACCCATGGGGGAGGCAATCAACCAGAATGTTCCTGATTCTGACGAATCAGGAACATTTCAAATAGACAGAATCGACGTTTAAGGCATTGTTAATGCCGGAAAACCATTCAATTTTATCGATAATCCCCCCGAGTTTAACCGCTTGTCTCCATGCGAGACAAGCGGCCCCAACAGGTTTCAACGGCGCCACGCAGCCGGTTCATCCGCCCATGAAAAAAATGATCTGCGTCGGCCATCAAGCGAAAAACCGGGCGACAAGATTGCTGCTGAACCCAATCAATAACCGCTTGACTGTCAACAACTTCATCATGGCCGCCCTGAATCACCACCCAAGGCACGCTTACAGGGTCAAGGCGCTCAAAATCGAATAGCGACACGGGGGGCGCCACAAGTAGCAGACGTCGGGCCTTGGCTATTGGCTGAGCACGCATTACCACATAAGCCCCAAAGGAGAAGCCTGCCACCCACAGCGGGGCAGCGGGATGGCGCCTGCGTGCCCATTGAATAACGGTGTACAAGTCGTCGACTTCGCCCTTCCCCTGATCAAACAGCCCTTCGCTCTGGCCAACGCCGCGGAAATTAAAGCGCACCGTCGGAATCCCCATATCATTAAAGGTCCCGGACAGAGTATGTACTACCTTATTGGCCATACTGCCGCCATAAAGGGGATGGGGATGACAGATCACTGCAACAGCAAAATCATCGGCAAGTTCAGCGGGATAGGAGGTGGAGATTTCTATATTTCCAGCCGGACCGGACAACAACAACTCCTCACCGACACACGGCGCCTCTTCCAGACCATCATACAAATGCCATTCCTGCAGATTGGAAACATCAAACTCCCGGGTCATCAGATTTCCAACCGTTCTACAACTCGTCCATTGCACAGATGTTCGGAAATAATTTCATCAATATCTTCCCGCACATTGTAGTGGTACCATACGCCTTCAGGATAAATCACTAACACTGGCCCCTCTCCACAACGGTTAAGACAACCGGCCATATTCACCCGCACATTTCCATCAATTGTATCGCCCAACTCCTTGACGCACTGTTTGGCGTAATCTCTATACTCCATTGCGGGAAAATCCTTGCCACAGGAATTCCCGTCGCTGCGTCTGTTTGTGCAAAAAAAGAGGTGATATCGGTAATAGCTCTCTTCCATCTTCCTCCTCCATCCCGAAAACCTGAAAAATATGTTCGCAGACCCATTCTGGCGAACAGCCCAGAGATGCGCAAGGTAAATGATTTAGGCTCTTCGACGTTGTGAGTGGAATTCTCGCAAAAAGCTATGCCAGTATATCCAAAAATACTGGCATGAGGAAAAAGCGTGGACGGCAACGAGATATTGCTTCTTGGATTAGGGATTCAGTCTCCCTGGAAATTGGTGGACCAGCACTTGGATACAGATAAGAAACCGCATGAACTGCATTTGGAGGTCAAATCGGATCGGGGTTCGGAATATGCGTGTCCGCAGTGCGGGCAACTGTGCAAGGCGCATGATTTCCAGGAAAAAACCT
>JALSHD010000146.1 GCA_026982395.1 Chromatiales bacterium
GTACGACTGATTTGCTCACCACCTTCTATCATCTCCTGGCGGATCCGCCTTGCACCGTAGGTCTCCCGGCTTTTCTCATGGATCTTCTTTACTTTCTCTCCCTGCCGCTTATCTTCGAGCTCCAAGTTAGCCCCCAAGATTACTTGAGGTTGTGTGTCCGGGATAGTCTAGCCACTTCACAGGCTTGTCCAGAGTGACTTCGGCAAACGTGAAAGTGGAGGCGTCTGGTACTCCGCTGATCAAAACGTCAAGGCGAAGTACGAATCGGGAGATCTGGCGATGTTAGAACCATTGTTCAAGCCGGCAAATAAACCGGCCCATGAGGGCCATCCAGAATCATCATCGGATGCTGGTACAGGCGGCCCAGCACTTCCTGGTCGAGAATCTCTTCCGCTCTGCCATGCACCGCTTCTCCGCCGGAAAACAGCAGTAGCAGATGATCGCAATAACGGGCCGCCAGATTGATATCATGCAGAACCATCATTACCGCAGTCCGCCCCTGACAAGACGTTCCGGTCAACAACTCAAGTACATTAATCTGGTGATTAACATCGAGATGATTGATTGGCTCATCAAGCAATAAAAGCTCTGCCTGTTGGGCCAGCAGAGTAGCGATGGCAAGGCGCTGCCGCTCTCCCCCCGACAAGGTTGAAACCTGCCGCCCCGAGAAGGACTCCAGCCCCAGCAAAGCCAGTTGCTCACGCACCAACTGGATATCCCGCCCACTCTCCCATTGCCACCGCCCAAGATGGGGGTGGCGGCCAATCAGCGCGGCCTCCATTACGGTGGCAGGAAATGGGTCAGACTGTTCCTGAAACAGCACGCCCACCCGCTGGGCAACCTGCCGCCGTGGCAAATCCGTCACTGCACATCCATCCAGCAGCACGGTTCCTGAACCGGGAGTGGACAAACCTGCCAACGTATGCAGCAGGGTGGTCTTGCCAACACCGTTTGGGCCGAGGATACCCCAGCGCTGGCCGGGCAGAACCTCGATACTCAGATTGCGGCACAACGTTTTGTCACCAGCAACAACATCCAGATGGCTGATTTTCAGTAATGGATTCATCGGCTGCGTTGCAACAGATAGAGAAAAACCGGCACACCCAGCAGCGCGGTAAGCACACCGACGGGAAGCTGCTGCGGCGCAATAATGGTTCGTGCCAGCGTATCCGCCAGCACCAGCAGGCCGCCTCCCAGCAGAACCGCGGCAGGCAGTAACAATCGATGATCATTCCCCAGCAACAGGCGCAGCAGGTGAGGCACCACCAAGCCGATAAAACCAACGCTTCCCGCCAAAGTTACCGCCGTCGCGGTAAACAGGGAGGCGCTGACGTAAATGGCCAGTCGGAGCCGGCCAACCTCCACTCCCAATGCCGCCGCCTGGAGTTCCCCGCGCGCCATGACATTAAGGCTGCGCGCCACCGGAACAACAAACATAACCCCGGCAGCCAGTACCAGTAATGCCGGCAGCGGTTTCCCGGCATTGCTCAGATCCCCCATCAGCCAGAACAGCATCCCGCGCAGATCCTGTTCAGGCGCAGTAGCCAGTATGAAGGTAATCAAGGCACCCCAACCCGAAGCAACGATTACCCCCACAAGCAACAAACGGGTATCGCTCCAGCTCCCCCGGCCATGAGCCAGCCCGAATACCAGAAGCACCGTGAACAGCGCCCCGACAAAGGCGCTGGCGGAGAACCACCAGCCGGTAATCCCGGCCAACATCGCCAGCAAGGCCGCAACCGCCGCCCCGCCAGAGACACCCAGCACATAGGGATCCGCCAGGGGGTTACGCAACAAGACCTGCAGCAGCGCCCCCGCCAGCGCGAGCAGTCCCCCAGTGGCAAAGGCAGACAGCGCCCGGGGGAGGCGCAGCTCCATGACCAGCTGTTGTTCTATCCCTTCACCATTACCTGCCAGGATCTGCCACAGATTTTCCCAACCAATTTCGATACTGCCTGTGTTCAACGCAAAACCAAAGGTGAGAAAAACGAACAGCGTCAGCAGCAACAGCCAGACGAGGGGGCGCAGGGACGTGCCGAGAGCGCTCAGGAACATTCGTCACGCAAGGAGATAATCGGCCACCCTTTCAGCTCGGCGTGCCGGGCAAGTGTTTCATCCGGGTCAACGGCAACCGGATGCGTAACCAGCTCCAGCAGCGGCAGATCGTTGTGAGAATCGCTATAGAACCAGCTCTGCGCAAGATTTCTGCCACTGGCCGCCAGCCATGTCTCGAGCCGCGTTACCTTCCCGTCACGGAAACAGGGCGTACCTTCCACCTCGCCGGTATATCGGCCATCACGAATCTCCGGATCGGTTGCCAGGATATCATCAACCCCCAGCACCGCAGCAATCGGCTCGGTCACAAAACGGTTGGTAGCAGTAATGATAAGCAGGTAATCACCCTGTTGCCGATGTTTGCGCAACAGCTCCTCAGCGGCGGGCAAAAGAACCGGGGTGATTTTTTGTTCAATGAAACGTGCGCGCAAGGCACCAAGTTCAGCAACAGAATAGCGGGTCAGCGGTTCCAGACTGAAGGCCATAAACTCCTGAATATCCAGTTTTCCCGCCTTGTACTCATCATAAAATCGCTGGTTTTCCCGGGCATAGTACGCCTTGTCCACAAGACCCTGCTCCACCAGAAACTCGCCCCACAGATAATCACTGTCTCCCCCCAGCAGGGTGTTGTCCAGGTCAAATATCGCTAATGCCACTCTTTATTTCTCCGGATATATCAGAATCGGGAACATATCATACCAATTAGACGGCCATTATCTTGCCCTCAAGGCTTGAATTGTGGAACAATCATTAACAATAGGGTACCTCTAAAAATAGTGATTTTTTCGCGAGAGCAAGGAAGCCCCGCGCACAGAACCGCAGTGTATAAGGGAATACATGAGGATTCGAGCACGGGGCTGACGCCGCTATCGTGGAAAAAGTGCATTTTTGGGGTACCCGATAGTAACCTGGGCGTAGATACTCAAGTGATTGATTCGGATGGTTTCAGACCTAATGTAGGCATTATCGTTACCAACGAGGAAAACCAGGTTCTGTGGGCACGCCGCATCCGCCAGGATGCCTGGCAGTTTCCGCAGGGCGGGATTCGGCGTAATGAAGTCCCGGAGCAGGCCATGTACCGGGAGCTGGGTGAAGAGGTCGGCCTGCTTCCCGAACACGTAGAGATCATCGGTTATACCCGCGGTTGGTTGCGCTACCGCCTGCCGGAAAAGATGTTGCGGCGCAACTGTTCTCCCCTCTGTATTGGCCAAAAGCAGAAATGGTATCTGCTCCGGCTGGTTGGCGGAGAGAGTGCAGTGTGCCTCGACCGGGGTGAAAAACCGGAGTTTGATCACTGGCGCTGGGTGGATTACTGGCACCCGATAGAGGAAGTTGTTTTTTTCAAGCAGCGGGTTTACCGGCATGCCCTGGAGGAGCTGGCACCGTTGCTGTCACTGGAAGTACCGCAACAAACAACCAGAAAACGTTATTAACCCGGCAACAATATATGTCGCATTCAGGGCTTCAGGCAGACACCGGGACAAGGCACAGTGCGCAGGCAAGGGTCGCTCCCTTGTCCAGCGCTGGAACGCAGGTCCGGGGCCTGCCTGAAGCCCCTAACCCTATGATATTCAACGACAGGCCGCGGCGTGCCGGCCCGCAGGCTACGTTACCCCATCTTGCTGTAGAGTGACTACAGCGGCGATGGGCTGCCTTGCTGCGAACCGGCGCGCCACGGCTGAATACGATATATATTGTTGCCGGGTTAATAAACAGCTGCCGGTTTGACGTTCGCCATGGTATTGACTGGCCGCACCTTCACCCCGCCCCTTGAAAGAGCGCGACTTGATTTATGCTGGAGATACTGCGAAGGATTATAGAAGAGGTCAACTGCGCGCCGGATCTGGATCAGGCGCTGGCTCTCATCGTGCGCCGGGTAAAACAGGCCATGTCCGTCGATCTCTGTTCGGTATATCTTACCGACTATGTTAATCACCAGCATGTACTGATGGCCACCGAGGGGCTCAATCCGGAAAGCGTCGGTCAGGTGAGACTGGGGATCGGCGAAGGGCTGGTCGGTCTGGTTGGTGAACGAAATGAGCCGGTCAACCTCGACGATGCACCACAGCATCTGCGTTATCGTTACTGTCCCGGCAGTGGTGAAGAGCAGTATCACGCCTTTCTGGGCGTTCCCATCGTCCATCATCGCAAACTGCTTGGCGTGCTGGTGGTACAGCGGCGCAAACCGATCCGGTTCGATGAGTCCGAACTGTCATTCATGATCACGATTGCCGCGCAGCTGGCGGGAGGAATCGCCCATGCCGAGGCCAGCGGCGGTGTCAGTGGACTGCACCAAAGCCCGGGAGAGCCATCCATCCCTGAAAACCGCCCGCTGCAAGGGCTGGCCGGCGCCCCCGGAGTGGGCATCGGAACAGCGGTGGTGGTATATCCACATGCCGATCTTAATGCCATCCCTGATCGTCAGCCAGATGATCCCGAACAGGAAGAGAACGCATTTTACACAGCCGTTGAGGCAGTAAAAAAAGATATCAGGGCACTTTCCGCCCGCTTGGAGAAGGTTTTGCCCGCCGAAGAGCTGGCACTGTTTGAGGCCTATATCATGCTGCTGGACAGCGGCACGCTGAGCAATCGGGTGATCGAGCATATCCGGGCGGGGAACTGGGTTCAGGGGGCGCTGCGCGACACCATCAACGAGCATGTGCGCATCTTCCAGGAGATGGACGACCCCTATCTCAGCGAGCGCAGCGATGATATCCGTGATCTGGGGCTGCGGATTCTGGCCTATCTTCAGGAGAACCCGCGCACCCAGCCCCGCTATCCGGATCAGACCGTGCTGGTGGCGGAAGAGATCACCGCCACCATGCTTGCCGAAGTGCCGGCAGGGCAGCTAACGGGAATCGTCTCAACGCGGGGGTCACGCAGTTCCCATATCGCCATCCTGTGCCGCGCCATGGGAGTCCCGGCAGTAATGGGCGCAAAAAACCTGCCGGTGAGCCGGATCGATGGCCGGGAAATCATCACCGATGGATACACTGGGCGCGTCTATATCTCGCCGTCTGACGAGGTACGGGCAGAGTTTGCGCGGCTGTCGCGGGAGGAGACCGAGCTTGCCGCCGGTCTTTCCCATCTGCGTGACCTGCCTGCCGAAACCGGTGACGGGGTACGCATCCCCCTCTACATCAACTCCGGCCTGATTGCAGATATTGCCCCTTCACGTGACAGCGGTGCGGAAGGTATCGGCCTCTATCGCACCGAATTCCCCTTTCTGGTGGCAGAACATTTCCCCGGTGAAGAACAGCAGTTGCAGATCTATCGCACCGTACTCGAATCTTTCGCACCACAGCCGGTAACCCTGCGCACCCTGGATGTGGGCGGAGATAAAAGCCTGCCCTATTTCCCCATCGAGGAGGACAACCCCTTTCTGGGCTGGCGCGGTATCCGTATCACCCTGGATCACCCTGAAATATTCCTGGTACAGCTGCGCGCCATGCTGCGTGCCAACCACCGGCTCGGCAACCTGCGTCTGCTGCTACCCATGATCAGCAGCGTGTCCGAAGTGGATGAGAGCCTGCAGCTGATACGGCGCGCGCACCATGAACTGAGCGAAGAGTTGGGTGTACAACTGGACAGGCCGCAAATCGGGGTAATGATAGAGGTACCCGCTGCGGTCTATCAGTCAGACGCTCTGGCCCAGCGGGTGGATTTTCTCTCCATCGGCAGCAACGACCTCACCCAGTACCTGCTGGCTGTTGATCGCAACAATTCACGGGTAGCCGATCTGTTCGACTCGTTGCACCCGGCAGTATTGCGCGCCCTGCTGCAGGTGGTGGAAAACGCCCACCGCTTCGGCAAGGAGGTCAGCGTTTGTGGCGAGATGGCTGGCGATCCTGCAGCGGCCATTTTGTTGCTGGGGATGGGCATGGATTCACTGAGCATGACCGTCTCCGGCCTGCCACGAATCAAATGGGTAATCCGCAGCTTTACCAAACAGCAAGCTGTCACTCTGCTGAATGAGGTACTGGCTATGGATGATGTTCACATGATCCGCCAGCACCTGACTCAAGCGCTGGAACAGGCCGGCCTGGGCGGCCTGATTCGGGCAGGCAAATAGATACTGACCGGACAGCTTTCAGTCGCGGAAATTTTCAAACTGCAGGGGCAATCCCAGTTCCGCTTCGCGGAGCATCGCAATCACCTGTTGCAGATCATCACGTTTCTTGCCGGTGACGCGCACCTTCTCTCCCTGAATCGCCGCCTGCACCTTGAATTTTCCATCCTTGATCATCTTGACGATTTTTCTGGCCAGCTCCTTGTCCACACCCTGGCGCAATGTCACCTTCTGCTGGACCCGCTTTCCGGTAACCTCTGCCTTGTCCACCTCGAGACAGCCAATATCCACACCGCGCCGGCTGAGTTTTGTCTGCAGAATATCCAGCATCTGTTTGAGCTGAAATTCAGCCTCCGCACTCATGACAATATCCGCCCCCTCCAGCTCATATTTTGCATCACTTCCCTTGAAGTCAAAACGGGTTCCCACCTCCCGATTTGCCTGGTCAACAGCATTGGAAACCTCATGCATATCCACCTCGGAAACTATGTCAAATGAAGGCATAAAATTTTTCTCCTGTATTTACCCAGCCGTGCATTTCGATGCAGGATAGCAGCACCTTCCATGAGAGCATTTTCAGAGCCGTCTCCACTTTTCCACTCCCCACATAGAGTGAGACGAACATCCCGGAAAACACTGCCCTGAAAATTTCCGCAAACAAAAAAATTATGCAACTATTGAGTTGCAACCATTCAGCCAGCCAAAAAATATCATAGTGGATGAAAAATCACTACACTTGAAAACTCTCTACATTGACCAACCGATCACACTTTGCAGTCTGTGTTCCAAAACGGACGGAAAAAGTCTCTTCGGCTACAGGTGCTTCACCCAGCCAACTGACGATTGCAGCGGGGAGATCCAGCCCGGCCATATGAGAGAATGGATACCCACCCCCAAACCGGGGATTCATCTCCAGACCATAAAACTCCCCATTATGCTCAAAAAAATCACAATCAAGATTTGCAATATGCCTCAGCGTAGTAGCGATCTTTTTCCCGATGGAAACCAGCCCCGGGCTATCTATCACTATCGCCTTATCAGTCTCTCCGGCACGCATGGCAAGTTTCTGCTTGACGACAGTAGCCTGATAATTTCCCTGCAAGTCATTGACAATATCCAGCCCATATTCAATGCCTGGCAAATACTGCTGAATCAGGACTGAATGCTGCTTATCCGTTGAACTGAAATCAGCCAGAAATGTCCGCATCAGTTTATGCCGCACCAGCTCGCAGGCGAGCTCCAGCTCGCGCATGTCCTCCGGAAATTCAATACCAACAGACGCTGTTCCCCAGCGGGGTTTTACCACAACGGGAAACGATAGCTCTCCTCCGGAAAGTGCATTTTTTGCCTTGTCAACAGTCAACCAGGTAACCGGGGAGCGGATACCCAGGCGGGAAAAAAAAATGTCCGTCTTCCATTTATCAAAACAGATATCGATCACCTCCGGATCGGAGACCAAAACCGCTGTTCCCGCCTGCTCAAACTCTTTTTTATGGCTGGCAAGTAACGGAAGCTCCAAATCATTAAGCGAAATAATGGCCGTTACCTCCTCCTGTTGGCAAATATCCAGAAGTTTTGGAAGATAGGATGGCTCATTGACATACGGCAACAAAAATGACTTGTCCCCTTCTTGTATGGCAGGAGAAGTCCACTGGGCGTCGGCTGCCAGAATCCGCCCGCCGTTTACACCCAGAGCAGACCGGAAATAATCAACAAGATAGTTTCGCCGACCGGCGCAGGTAAGGAGAATATTCATGCCACGGGAACCTGAAGATTATAGCAGGCCAGGAGTTGCTCCAAACTCTGAGCCTCGCGCAGCAACTCAAACCCGCCTTTCCCATCGGAGGCGACAATAGCTGGTGCAAGATTTATAAATGGCGGTGTCATAACAATGGTATAGGCCCCCGTGTTCCTGATCTCAATATAGTCTCCAGGCTGTGGATTCAACATGAAAACATCCCGCAAAATCACATCTTTCTCCATACAGGTAGAGCCAACCACATCATACAACGTTTCAACACCAGGTCCCGGATTCGCGGGAATATGGCGGAACAACATATTGTAGGGGTGCATGGTCGGCTTGACATTGAAAACACTGCCATCGACTGTAATAAAGTTTTTTTCTCCGGAGACGGTTTTTTCACTATGTATCCTGGTATAGAAGCTCATGCTGTCAGCAACGACAGAGACCCCGGGTTCAGCTACCAATGCAGGCCTGCTCTTCCTGATCCAGGGATCATCCAGCAGGATTTCTGATATGACAAAGGCATACTCCTCAAAGGTCGGAACCTCTCGTCCAATCAGCTCCCTTGGCACCCTGCCAAAAAAACCACCACCCACGTTAAAATAACGTAGCCCATCCAGTGAATAGCGTTCCCGAACTGAACAGAGCGTACGGCAGATGGTGCGGAAATTGTCCACGCTGCGGTTGTTCGAGGAGGAGTGGCCATGCAGGGAGACCAGTTCCACTCCACTGGTAGAAAGCTTTTCTATTGCACTGTCCAGGCTCTCTCCGGAAAAACCGAAACGCCCAGCTTTCAACCCATCCTGAACATGAGACTCCCCGTCGGCACCGGTCAGCTTTATATTGATGCGCAGACCTGCAGCCGGTTTCTTTCCGGGGTGTTTCTTTATCCAGTCACACAGAAACTCCAGCTCCGTCATGGAATCAAGATTGACAATGGCTCCTCCTGCGAAGGCAATATCAAGATCCTGCTCTTTTTTCAGCGGACCATTGAAAATGATATTGGGGTGATCATAACCAAGCCGGATGGCAAGATCATACTCAAAACGTGAAACCACTTCGGCAAAGCCGCCCGCCTCTTTTACCTGGATACACGCTGCAGGAAGATAATTTGTTTTATACGAGTAACCAAGAATAAATGGCTCGTAACGGGCCCGCATTGCGGCGCTGAATCGCTGAATACTATTCCGGAATCGTACCGAGTCAAAAACGTAAAACGGCGAACCGTACTGCTGCGCAATCGCATCTGTCTCGGCATGGGTCAACTCTGCCACGTTTCTTCCTGCCTTATCTGTTTGGTGTGGTTCTCTGACGCTCCTGCGACAGATAGGTCTCCGCATCATCGGTATTACTGGCTACCCCCTCCCGTCTGAGCACCTTGCCGGCGGTCATCAACAGGATACGGATATCCAGCAACAGTGAACGGTTCTCCACATACCAGACATCCATTTCCAACCGCTCATCCCAGGGAGTCTGGTTTCTCCCGTTGACCTGCGCCAAACCGGTTATTCCTGGAAGAACACAGTGCCGGCACTGTTCACGTTCAGTATAGTAGGGCAGATATTCAGTCAACAATGGCCGCGGCCCCACCAGGCTCATCTCCCCTTTGAGCACGTTAAACAGCTCCGGCAACTCATCCAAGCTGGTGCTACGCAAGAAGCGTCCGAATTCTGTCAACCGCTCGCCATCAGGCAACAGCTTGCCGTTCGCATCACAGGCATCGGTCATGGTGCGGAACTTATACAGGGTAAAAGGCGTTCCATACAAACCCGGCCGCTGCTGCAAAAAAAGAACCGGTGAGCCCAACCGGAATCGCACCGCCAACCAGACCACAATGAGTATCGGCAGCACCAGGATCAATAATAATCCGGCAACAACAATATCAAACAAGCGGTTGGCCCAGCCCCAACCTGAAACTTTGCACTCAGCCAATAATACAATCCCGTTAACAGCCCGCGTAGAGATCTGTTGTGCCAAAGAAAAGCAGATAACTTACCACCTCTCCGGGTTATCCGCTATAGCGAGAAACTGTTATTAGTGATCAGTCAATATGATATTGATCGAACACCAAACCGACTATCTCACTATTGTTTGTGGCAAAACAGCACAAAAACACAGGTATAAATGATTGAAAACCGGACTGGCTCCGGCCTTGGAGCATTGTGACAGAAAAGGAGGGGCAAATCCGGACCTGCTTACGATAAAGCTCCCGCTATAGCGGCGATTCCAAAAAAGGTGAGTTTCTCGCGAGAGCGCGGAAAACCGTAGTAATATAAGGAAGCACATAAGGATTCAAGCACGGGGCTGACGCCACTATCGCGGGAAAAGTGCATTTTTCCAGGTACTCTATATCCATATCCTGATTAATCCCGGCAGGCGTAACCTGCCGTCCATCTCCATTCGGGTATGAACAAAGTCAAAACACTCAGCGAAAGATTTCGGTTTCTCCTTGCTCCGATTGCAGTTACACCAAATCCGGAAGAGTTCCAGAAAAACAGTTATTTCAGCTAAATCCGCGCCGTGGACTGCTCTCCTTCCATGTGGTTGAGCATGGAGATCAGTTCGGCCTCACCCTGGGTAAGGCCATACACATCCACAAGCTCATCCATATCCGCGCCACGCTGCGCCAGTTGTTTGGCATGTTGGTAGGATTGACTGGCAGGCTCATTCAGCTCCTGTTGATCCTGCCTCTCTGCTACGCTGCGCAGGCGCAGCTCCAGCTCCCGGACCCGCTCTCCCACGCCAACGGCCGCGGTGGCCAATGCGCGCATGTCCGCCTGCAACACCCGTTGACTCGCTTCCGTCTGCACCATCCAGCGTCTGTTCTGATAATAGATAAAGGCGGCCGCTCCGATTGCCACCAGACTTGCTACAACAGCAACTATCCCGATAATTTCCATTCGTTACCCCTGGACAACCTTGCCATTTATCCGGCAGCCAACCACACCGTGTTCAGCCGCCAACATAAATTCTGCGCAACTACTGCGTAATCCTACTTCCATTCATTTTCTGCAAACAGTTTGAGCAGATCAACCAGAATCAGCAGATCTCCGTCACGGCTGGCAACACCCTGGATAAATTTGGCATTCTCCTCCCCGTTGGTACTCGGCGTGGTCTCCATTTCGGAGGCACGCAGCCACATTACATCGGAAACATTGTCCACCAGAATACCAATCACATGCTCATTGATGGTCGTAACAACAATCCGGGTAGAATCATCGGGAACTCTTGAAGAAAGACCGAATTTTTTTCGTGTATCCAGCACAGTCACCACGTTGCCACGCAGATTAATAATTCCCATCACCGCATCGGGTGCGCCGGGTACAGGTGTGATTTCAGTAAAACGCAGCACCTCCATCACCTGGGATACCGGCACTCCATATTTTTCATTTTCCAGAAAGAAAGTTACCCACTGGGTCAGTGGATCGTTGACTTCATCAAGTGAATCATCTTCAACTGCATATTCCATAGCTCTGAATCTCGTTTCGGTTTAGAAAAAAATTTCACCATACTGCCTTTTGTTGGCCATGCCCGGTTCAAAAAAATCAGCCACACACCAATTCATTCCCCTGCTGCAGCAACCGCTCCAGTGCTGCCGCATCGAGCAGGGCGCTTCCATGACTGCCTATCGTGCCTGCCAGCCATTTTCGGGTAGTGCGCTCCCTGCGCCAATTCACCGCGGATGATTCAACAGTAACCACCTCGGCCACCCCGCTGCAGGCCAGTCCCCAGCGCCGGTTACCAATCAGCAATATTCGTTCACAAGCAGACGATTTCTGTTGCGCCCGCAGCCTTGCCGGGAAAATCAACCGGGCCAGATCGATCACCGGAATCTGCCGTCCACTCTCCTGCAACAGCCCAACATAGAGCGGCATATTATCCGGCACGGACACAAGCCGCTCCGGCCAGTCAACAACACCATCCAGCTCGGCCATGGAGATAGCCATTTTCAGACCGGACAGATTGAACAGCAGCACCTGCAGGAGATCCTGTTCCGGGCGGGATGGAGCATCCGCCTCCTGCCGTAAACGCGGTTGCAGTTCACCCACCAGCGGCTCCATCTCCCCGGCAGAAACATCTGGGACAATTTTCGCGCTCTCTGGCACCAGAGAAACCACGGCAGAGGAGAGGTCTTCTTCCCCCGTCCCTGCATCGTCGTACAGCGAATCCAGATAGAGATCCAGCGCCTGTTTTTCTGCGGCCAGGCCCTGTTGTCTTCTTTCACCAATCATGACGCCCGAGCCTGTAACTCAACCACTGTCTGCTCCGGTTTAAGCAGATACTGGAGTAATTTGTTGTAAGCCAGAACCCCACGCGCCCTGGGCCTCAACATGGACAGTGGCAACCCCGTTTTGCTGGCGTCGCGAAAGCCGGTGTCGACCGGAATGATCGATTCCCAGATATCTTCCGGATAGCTTTTACGCAGCGCCGCCCAACTATCAATGGAGGCGCGTGTGCGGCGATCGTACATGGTGGGAATGATCACCCGGGGCAACGCCTCCTGACCGGAGCGCTGTACCATATCCAACGTTTTCAACATGCGCTCCAACCCCTTTTGTGCCAGAAACTCTGTCTGCACCGGCACCAGAA
>JALSHD010000147.1 GCA_026982395.1 Chromatiales bacterium
GGTGGTCCGTGAAACAGGCGGCGAGACGCTTGAGGATATGGGTGCGCTGCTCAACTTCGCGCAGCAACAGCCCGCCACTGTCGGAACTGATCTTCCCACCGTCGAATTGCCCCACCACCATCCGGCACCCAAGACCGTGAAATTCCAGCTGATCCGGTGTACACTCTGTCTTCATAAGGCTGTTTTTCCTCCTGGCTATAACGTTTTGATCTCACATAGGTTATGCCATGAAAAACAGCCTTTTTCAATTCTATCGGTGAGAAATCCGGGCTAGGGGGTGCTGTCTAGAAGTGTTCAATCGGCAATTTTTTCAAGTATTTTGAAGGATTTTCTGAATATGGTATTTTTCATGGTATTACCGTTTGGTAGGAAAACAAGCCATTGAATATAAAGCATAAAAAAGGCTTATTGATAATAGAGTGGGAGTGGCAGGAATTTGTAACCTATTGATTTTAAAGGTTTAAAATCTTAGAATTGATGATGTAATCTGCATCATTAATGGTATTTTTCATGGTATTTTTTGCGGGCTGTAAAACAGAATCTGGCAATACCATGAGGGGTAGATTGGTGCAGTCATGGTATTTCTGGTCAGCCCATTTTTGAGTTTGAGCACCTTGTGAACTGCATCAAGCAAGATAAACGCGATCTGATGTCATTGCATTACTGGGTGCAGACTTGAATGTGTTTTGGGCAAGTATCATTGGCTATGTCTGTAACCAGTTTTCCACTTTCAGTCCCGGAACCCGTGAGAACTCCCCGACATTGGCGGTCACAACCGTCAGGTCGCTGGCGAGAGCATGTGCAGCAATCAGTAGATCATTTGGCCCGATGGGTGTTCCCTGGCGTGTGAGGTGATGGCGTAATGCCGCGTACTGGCGGTCAGCAGGGGGTTCCAGCGGCAGGATTTCCAGTGCGGAAAGAATCAGATCGATGCGTTCTGCCAGTTTTGTTGAGTTTGACTTGCTCGCGCCATAGCGGAGTTCTGCGGCGACAATGACGCTGGTGCAGACGGTATCCTCACCTGCCTTGGCAATCCGTGCTGCGACCAAGCCTTGCGGATTGCGGACCAGATTAGACAGGATGTTGGTATCCAGCAAATACGCAAGCGATGCACTCACAGTTGCACGTCATCCAGTGGAGGCAGGTCATCATCGATATCGGGGAAGGGTTCCGTTAATGGGTCCAGGGAGGCCAGCAGCGCCAGGAGTTTGCCTTTACGAATCGGTTCCACGATCAATCGGTCCCCCTCCTTGTGGATGAGTGCTTCATCACCTTCCAGCTCGAACTCGCGAGGGATGCGTAGTGCCTGGTTGCGGCCGTTGCGAAAGAGGCGTACATGACGTTCGGGAGTTGGCATTCGGGTATCCTCTTGTTTACATGGCATATGACATAGCATATGCCAAGAAGTCCGCGATGTCAACCTGGCTGGTTATAGTGCAGCGTGACTGTGTTCACTTGGTAATTTATAGGATGATTAGCAGCACAACTGAGCATGGTATTTTCCGGGCACTATAACGAATAAACCGGCGATACCATGAGGGGTAGATTGATGCAGTCATGGTATTTTTTGTGGTGCACAAATCGATAAAGGGAGACTCTGATTTATTTACCGAAAACGTCATAATATGCCTATTGTGATTCATGCAGCCAGTGGGGATTTCTGATGCGCCAGATGAGTTTTGCCGAAGGCACCTTTGAACGCTACCGAAAACCTAAGCGTCGAGAGCTTTTCCTTGCGGAGATGGACAAGATCA
>JALSHD010000148.1 GCA_026982395.1 Chromatiales bacterium
ATGGGGACGTTATACCGCGATCCGAGAGAAAAATCCAGTGGTTGAATCAGAACCTCAGCTACTCAGAGACTTGGGGGGTTAGGTGACGTGGCTCTGTTTCTTTTCAGAATATTCATGCCAGTTTTCGCTAGACTAACCGGATAGCCAATCCATTGACGATGACTCCGGTTTACTATTTTGCGCACGAGCCGGGTCACGGCCTTGCCTGTCTCGTTACGAACAACGGGGTGATAAATAGCCCAATAAATAACCCGCTTCGCAGTCAGGTTTATTTGCTGTCGCTTGTTGACCTCGTAATGGAGCGCCTCTTGCGCCCTCCTGAGGCCACATCACGCACGCCAACTGCAGAGTTTAACGCCGAGTCCTTTCAGAACAACCCTGAACAGCACTGCTCGCCGAGCGGTTACCCCTGAGTAAAAATAGATAGCTACTGGCTCACAGCGCCTGCGAGGCCATATTTCGAGTAAGTATTTTTTCCGCGAAAGCAGGAAAGAGTCCCGTGCATAGAACCGCCGTGTATAACGGAATACATGATGAGGAATCGAGCACAGGAGCTGACGCCGCTATCGTGGAAAAAGTGTATTTTTAGAGATGCCCTTTATGTAAAGAATGTATTGACTGTCGCCTCCAACGTGTCACGCATATCCGGATCATCAGAGAGAGGTTCTATCAAAGCCATCCGGCAAGCATCTGCAGGAGTAATGCCCTTGACAATTAGCTGGCCTGCATAAATCAGCAGGCGAGTAGACATACCTTCGTCCAGACCATGCCCCTTGAGGTTACGGGAACGCTGCGCCACCTGTACCAGTTTTTCCGCTGTAGCGGTATCGACACCGGACTCATGGGCAACGATCTCCGCTTCGATCTCGCCAGGAGGGTAATCAAACGACAGGGCACCAAAACGCTGTTTGGTGGATTGCTTGAGATCTTTCAGCATCGACTGGTAACCGGGATTGTAGGAAATAACAATCTGAAAATCCGGGTGAGCCTTGACCAGCTCACCCTTCTTTTCCAACGGTAATTCCCGACGATGGTCAGCGAGCGGATGAATCACTACGGTGGTGTCCTGCCGCGCCTCAACCACTTCATCCAGGTAACAGATGGCACCAATGCGGGCAGCCACGGTAAGAGGGCCGTCCTGCCACCGTGTCCCACTGGCATCCAGCAGAAAGCGGCCTACCAGATCAGAGGCCGTCATATCTTCGTTACAGGCCACAGCAATCAACGGTTTTTGCAATCTCCACGCCATATGTTCCACAAAACGGGATTTTCCACAGCCGGTAGGGCCTTTCAGCATCACGGGCATGCGTACAGCATAAGCAGCTTCATAGCGCTCCATTTCTTTGCCAACCGGGTGGTAATAAGGTTCTTCGGTTATCCGGTATTGATCAATCAAGTCTATATCCTCACTGTCAATTTTTTGTCCAGGCGCTCAAAGCACCACCATGAAAACTGTTTTATTTCGTCAACCCAAGATACAACTCCGGCAGTTTCTCGGGCAAACGTGAAACATGATCCAGAACCAAGTAGTTTTTGGCGCCAAATATGCGCTCGACATACTGGTCTGCATGGGGATCCAGAGTCAGGCAGAAAGTTGTTATGCCTTTGCGGGCCAGCTCTTCTACCGCTTTTTTGGTATCGAAACGCAAATACTGGGGATCCTGCACATCGTTGTCAGCAGGTTCGCCGTCCGTCAGTACAAACAGGATTTTTTTGCTGGCAGAGTGA
>JALSHD010000149.1 GCA_026982395.1 Chromatiales bacterium
CATATGCGCAACGACCCTGCTCTGATTGCCGGCTGCATGGGCAACGCATCATTGATCCAGGATCTGGAGACCATGATCAAGGCCGCTGGCTTCGAGAACGTGCGTATCGAACCGAAGGATGAATCCAGGGAATTTATTCGCGACTGGGCACCGGTTCATAATGTAACCGACTACGTGTTGTCGGCAACGATTCAAGGGGTAAAGCCAGGCTGCAAACCGGGATCAGAGTGTTGCTAGCCAAACGCAATTTTTTACTGAAAAAGGGCGACTCCGGTCGTCCTTTTTTATTCAGCCAGACCAAACCGCAATGGAGACATTATTAACCACCTTTCACCGACCAGATTGCAAATAGCCTTTTTCCAGGTCAGCACATCCGGCAACAACAAGCGGCAACTTTTAGGCAGAGCATGCGTTATTCAAGTGGATACTTTGATCAGAAAGTATAATAGGATAGCCGGACCCATCCTGCTCTTCGTCCTAATGAAAGTCCATTTTCTTGATTAACGGACTGAACCAGGCGCAAGAAAAAAAATGATGAAAAGTATTAGATATTGCAGCCATATCCTCTCATGCTTCGCGCTGTTTTATGCAACGGCTGCGATAGCCGACAATGCTGCGCTGGAGCGCTGCCTGCGGGATCGTCTCGAGCAGACGAGTGCAAATACACCGGTGAGTGAATTGCGTGCCTACTGTAAAGAAAGGGTGACAGAAAAGAGATCTGTCGTAGGCGGACGCCTGTTTGATGAGTGGCTGATAGAGAACAACCCCTTCGTTATTACTGCTCACAAGCCCAACTACGTGCTGCCACTGACCTACAACACCCGGCCCAACCAGGCACCCTATGCCGATTTACAGGGAGACTTGCAACATCTGGAAGTAAAGTTCCAGCTGAGCCTGAAACTTCAGATGGCCAGTGGCGTACTTGGACCCAACAGCCTGCTTTTTTTTGCCTACACCAACCAGTCCTACTGGCAGGCTTACAACAAGGAGTTTTCCAGCCCTTTCCGTGAAACCAATCATGAGCCGGAGATATTTGTAATTCTGCTGCAAAAATGGAGCCTGTTTGGGCTGCAGAACCGCCTCATTGCCCTGAGTCTGAATCATCAGTCAAATGGCCGCCCCGGTAGCCAGTCACGCAGCTGGAACCGTATCTATGCCAATTTCATCTTCGAGAAACACAACACCGTATTCAGTTTCCGGCCCTGGTACCGGCTCCCCGAGGAGAAAAAAAGCACTCCCACTGACCCCTCGGGAGATGACAACCCAGGGATCGAAAACTACATGGGACATGGGGAGTTCCGAATGATCCATAAACGCGGCCAACACACCTACAGCCTGATGTTACGCAACAACCTGCGCACAGAAAATCGTGGTGCAGTGGAGCTTGGCTGGTCTTTCCCCGTGGGCGAACGACTAAAAGGTTATGTGCAGTATTTCAACGGCTATGGCGAGAGTCTGATTGACTACGATGCCCCGGTGAACCGTATGGGCGTTGGCATCGCCCTCACCGACTGGTTGTAACAAACAACTACCCGCGCTGCCCGCCATGGAGAGCGAAGCGAAGGCGGTTAGTCCCCGATCATAGGTAGGATCTTTAAAGTTATTGAATTTCAAGGGAACTCTTGAGGCTTCATCCGATCGGATCATTTGACAATAGCAAATGTTGAATGATCGGGAGTGATCGGATGAAGCCAGCCAATGTTACTACAGTAG
>JALSHD010000150.1 GCA_026982395.1 Chromatiales bacterium
GCGGGGATTCATATCAGGATAATTCGGTGCTCTCATGCGCCCGTAGCTCAGCTGGATAGAGTACCTGGCTACGAACCAGGTGGTCGGAGGTTCGAATCCTTCCGGGCGCGCCATATTTGTCTTTAAAAACAGTCCGTTGCAGTTGATTTGGTGGTCGTTTTTTGCTTTAAACCAGTTCGCTGCCGAACTTTTACTGACCATGCTGTTTCCAGTCGCATGTTTTTGACAAGAGTCAAGGCATGCTTTGTCCCTGTCAATGACACCTTACCTGCCTGGTGTTCCTGAAATCAACTAGAAACGTTGCAATCGCTGCGCCCGAAAGCGTTTGGATGCAATAATTCCGCTCACGTACCACATTAACATCCCGACCGATGCAACCGGTATGATATTCTGATACGCAAGTACAATAATCATTACAATCATCACACCAGTCCAACCCAGAGCGATAGCACCAAACGCATCATCGCTCTGGCCGAGAACAGCCGCATCTCTCATCAACATCAACAGCAGCAACAGGGACAAACCCAATCCGAACAGCCCTATTTCCCAAATCAAATATGATACGGTTGTCATACCAGCAGCCATCACCCCGTATTGAGCGATATACTCTCCCTGGAGTCTCTTTGCATCTATATCCGATACATTTCCCATACCGTGCCCCATCAGCAATTTTACCGGGTCATCTATCAACTTAAAGGGCATTATCATGCTGTCTACACGACCGATTTCACTATGCTCCTTTCCATCACCTGTTCGACTGTCCTTGTCCGCGCCTTTGTATACATACTCCGTCATCTTCCCTTCGGTAACGATGCTTAGAACATCTCCACCCCAACGGGTATAATAAGTATTGTAAACAGCGACAAAGATAATCAGAAAAACTGTGGCAATCCCCCCAATCTGGAGCAAATATTTGAGCTTGGCAGTTCCCTTGATAAAAAGGGCCGGAGCAATAAGAGCTAGGGGAATCAGAAAAAGTGACACCGTAGTCTCGTTTATCATTGTTGGAATCAACAACATTATCATGATAAGAAAAAAAACATTGATTGAAAGATATTTCTTCAGATAAAACCCCATTACAACTGCAGCACAGGAAATAAGAACAATAGACAAATTGGACGATAATCCCAACGTGCCAACGATACGATCACCACTCGCCTCTCCGCTAAACTGCACAAAACGCTGAAAAAGTGCAATGGGAAACTGCAACAAGGACAACCCCAATATCAGTTTAATCTGCCCCCATATTTCTTCTTCAGAAAAATCATACACAACAGGCAAGAGGAAAAAGGGAATATAGCGTAGATATATCAGCATTCCGGCAAAAATAGCCCCGGGCTGAACAGCATTAGTGGCCACCCCGGCCATGATTACAAGGAGAAAAACAACAAAAAACAATAAATATTTTGGGGAGACAACAATAGGAGCTCTTCGCCCGATTCGCAATGCAACGATAACCAACACAAAAGCAGACAGCATTTCCGGCGCAAGCCGAAACAACCTCCCACCAGGAAGCTGAGTTGTTATAAAATCAATAGAAAAAGCCAGAATAATGATTAAATATGCGATTTTATTCATGACAGGTATTATAAACTAGGCTAGCCATCATCCTCTGATAACCCGTAAAAGTTCTTTAAAGTTGCCTAGTGAATGGTTCGCAACCGCATATTCACTTGCCTGCAAACCAATTCTGTTCCGCAAATCCGGCTCCTTCAACAAACGCTCGACATCATCCCTCAATCCAGTATACGAACCGGATAAAAAACCAACCGTCCCACCCGCAAGCAGACCGTCGATATCCACATCGAGACTGACAACCGGAACGCTTCGCATCCAGGCCTGGATAAAGGTATTGGGAAAACCTTCCCGGCTGCTTGTGTTTACGAAAATATGCCCCCGAGCCAAAAGCTCGTTAACCTTTGCCAATGGCTGCAGACCCAGAAATTCAATGTTGTTCAGCTCCCGAATTTTTCTGTTCATATCCGAATATCGCTGCAAGTTCCCCGGATGACCCATCATGACAAACTCCACTCCATGCCAGTGCCGCAAATCGCCAGCCAATCGGACGAATAACTCAGGGCGCTTGTTAGGCTTGAAGTTTCCAACCCAGATAACTTTAACCGGCTCCCGTTTGTCAATTATCTCGTCAGGAAGCGGGTGAAAATTTCCGATCACCGCGGCAACCTCCTTCCCAAAATTGGACTTTAGCAGATCGGCCTGCTGTTGTGTCTGTGCTACAATAGCATCTGCACGCCGAATCCCGTATTCCCCGATTTTCCTGTCTATCAACTTAAATAAATTTTTGGGCGAGCAATTATTATGGGATGGAGACACATCAAAGTCACTGGCAATGTGAAAAACCAGCCGGCTTCTCTTGTTCCTTGCATAATATGCCGCAACGCCAGTGTAGGCCAGCAAACCGCGCTGGTAGATAATATCAGGCTGAATCTCATTCAGAATCTTATAAAGATCAATGGCATCAAAAAAAAAGGCATGCCGGTTGAGAAAGTTGCGCTTGCTTATTTGAACCAGCCGGTAACCTTTTGGACTATAGGACGAATCAATCGCGCGTGCCAGATAATGCACATCAAAACCACCAGTACTGACCAGCGCATCTGCTATACAGCCAGCCTGATACTCTGCACCACCAAGCGCATTGGAAAAATGCCCCCCCAACAAAATACAAATTTTTTTCACTCGTTCAATCTCCCAGCGCCTTTCGCAAGGCTCGTGGAAAATCAAGCTCCGGAGCCAAGTGTCTTTTCCCGCTTGCTGTAGCTCCCGATTTCAGTTTCTTCCAAAATTCCGGGTTTTCGATCAACTGGCTAATCTTGAGTCTCAAATCGCTAACGCTTTCAGGTTGAAATAACAGTCCGTTAACACCGTCATCTATCAGAAAGGGGAAAGGGCCAAATTCTGGCGCCACTACCGGCCGCCCCAGCACAAAGCTCTCCGGAACCACGCGGCACAACCCCTCTGTGAGGGCCGGGCGCGTTGGCGCCACGACAATGTGCGATTGACGAACCAATGCAGGAAGAAGTTCATGACGAACAAAACCGGCAGACTCGATCTGCCGACACCTCCTGCTTTCGCGAATCCTCTGCTCAAGTAAAGCCAAATCAGGCCCCTGCCCTGCGTAAACGAGACGCACATCAGGATTTGCCTCCAACAGGGGAAGAGCAGCGGCCAATAGATCAAAAACCCCCTTGTTCCGGTGGATTCTCCCAACAAAAAGGATCACGAAATGACGCGAATCTTCTGCTGTTTCAGGAGATCTCACTTGCACCCGTTCCTCTGTCAACAGATAACGATAGTCCAGACTGTATTGAAGAATTCTGCTTTCCGGAACGCCTATATTCAACAGTTGTTTCTCAAGGTAAGGGCCATGACAAATTACCCGGAACACTCTTCTCAGAACCCAGCGGTCCAGATAAAACCACAGCTTCCTTACCGGATTTGCAGACAACACCTCCACACGAGTATGTCGGGAATGAACCAAAGGGATATTTCGCATTCGTGCGTATAGAAAGCAGGCCCACAAGGCCGGGCCGATTTTGGCGCATAGTATTTTGGTAGGTCGAAATGAGACAAGAGATGAAAGCACGGAAAAAAACAGGGTTATCTCTTCTATATATGATCTGACAGTTTTACCGCCACCACGACTGTACCGAAAAGTTTTTGCCTGAACATGATCTATAGAAAATTTGGCGCTCTCGGGCCTTGAGGCCATCAGCAAGACAGGGGATGTACCGCTCCACTGGAGAAATGCAGCTAGATAATGATCACCACCACCTGCCGGAATTTTCTCTGGGCCAACCCCTATACGCTTTAATTCATCAATAATATCACCATGCCTGCAATACACGTATCGTTCACCAGAATCTCTTTCAGACATTTCTATCTCCAGATAGTCTGCCTTTGATTAATACAGAGCACATCTTCGTCAACAACATCACCCCAATCACCTATAAAAAAACACTAACGGGAACACCGTCAAACCCTTCTGTCCAAATAATCCGGAGAGCCCCCACGATCACAAGAGACAAGGATAAAAACCATCTTGCCGAATCAAAAATATGTGTCGCCGCATTCGAGCTCTTTTACCAGAAGAGCTACATTAGCTTGTATATCACAAAGACCTTAATATTGAATCAAAAACTCAGATAATATCCAGCCACTGCGCTGATAAATTACGCCAACTGAAATGCTGTATCGCCTCCTTGTTTCTGGTTGGCACCGACACACCGGAAAGATAGTTATCGAACAGCGTGTACAACCCCTCACCCCAATCTTCGGCAGCAGGAATCACATATCCTGATCCTGTTTTCGTTATAATCTCTGCAACGGCCGAGTGCTCCGGGACAATGGCGCAAATTGGTCGCTCTGCCAAAAGGTAGGATGGCAGCTTTATATTCATAATCGCCCTGCAATTTGGCAGTTCAGCCAGAATCAGTAGCAGCATGTCACATGCTCTAATCCTGCTGACTATCTCTTCACGTTCAAGATACCCCTTGAACAAAACCCCACCCTCTTTCGCCCATTCAATCGCAACATCTTCCACGGGGGGATAGCTGCCATACACATGCAGCTCTGCATCTATACCTCTTGCCCGAACAAACCGCATCGCCTCCAGTACCTTGTCACCCGGCACCTTGGGTGGCTTAAACAGTGCCCCGAGGAATATAATCCTCAAGGAACGTTTGCTGTCGTTTCTGGCGTAAGAGAGCTTGTCTACGTCTGGACCATCAGCAATATCACTTTCATTGAATGGGTGGTAGATGCTCATGCATCGTTTTTCGGGAACTCCGTACTGTTCAATCAAAACAGATTTTGCGTAAGGGTTGGTCGTTACATTCATATCGCAACGATTAAAAGCCTGCTGCTCCATCCGCAAAAGTTTATTCCTGAATAACTTGGGAACCCGCTCCAGATAGTATTCGTCATAACTCCACAGATCTTGCCAGTCGCAAATCCATCGCATGGTCGGACAATGATGCTTCAGTTTTATACCCAGCAGACACAAGTCATGCGGTGGCAGACATGTTATCAGGCTGACCTCGTTTCCTTTTTTAATATCAGTTTGAATCTGCTTTTTTATTTTCCGGTATATGGCATTAACAAATAATATATTCACTGAGGGAAAGAAGAGCCACCGGTCCACTGCTTTTTTTAACGAGTGAAGGCCCAGTTTGCGCAGCACACCAGTAGGATTTGTGTCATGTCTAATCTCCCATACCTCCTCGGAGAACAGGTTATCACCACGACATATCAACACCATTTTGTCAAAATACCCTCTCAGTAAAAGGAGGTTTTTCTCCCGTTCGTTGATACCTGTGACCGTACGGCTTGACACCACATACACTATTTTTCGGTTCATATCTTGTAGCCATGCCACTTTCGTTATAAAGCCGGAATTAACCGTACTAACCACTCGGCCAATACGCTCTTACCAACCTGTATTATAGCGTCGCGCTCGCCGTGGGATCCTATGGCGATCAGCGATATCCAAAAGAGGAGAGCAGCTCCCTTTGTACGCTATTCAGAATATCTTTTTCCGCAGAAGAAAGTGTTTCAATCCAACTTCTATTTTGATCCGCCAGCTTCAGTTTCGACACCTCAGAGAACCAGCCTTCCGATCTATGGACCCCCAAAAAGAGCTCTATTGCCGCCCATACATTGGCTGGGTCTACAATCAGGTCTTCATAACGTATTTGCATGACATGGTGATTTGGCACCTGTTCCAGGCCACGCTCTATCTCTTTAATTTCCTCTACCCAGTTTCTTGCCGCCAGCTCTAGGGGATTTCCCCCTTCTTGCTCCCACTGCCTGGGGGTTTTTTGGTTCAGCCACCAAACTTCGTGATCCTGCCACCAGGGCGCGCGCAACATCGAAGTGGCAGTTGCACGCCCATCCCTGATTATGTATAAAAACCTGGCTTTGGGAAATGCGCTGAACAATTGGGGTATGCGTCGATTATTGGCGGTGCGCTTGCTCATAAAGAGCTTTGCTCCCTGAGCCCTCCTGATATCATGAAACGCCTTTGCGATACAGGCAGACTGCTTTTTGGTTATCTCCCAGTCATGACCGGGATAGAGAGGAATATCACAACGAGAAAAAACCGATTCCCCCTCCACTGGCGTTGGTACCAATTTGATCAGCGCATTGCGTTTATTAAAATAAGCATTTGAGTCAGTGCCAAACCAAGCCCGCTTCCGTACAGATGGAAAAAACGCTACTCCCCGGTTTAACAGCGGCCATAATCGATTCCCCGGGAACCTCGCCAGATAGTTTGATATCCATGCGATATCCGGGTGGAGACATAACGATTTATATAACAATGTGGTACCCGAACGGCCTGCCCCAATAACAAACAGAACTTCTTCATCATGGTTGGTCAAGTGTTCTCTAGGTGTGTTCATTGGCAAACTCAATAGTAACACGCGTCGCAAATTGCTCTACACCATTTATCCTGCGCCTGCACACGATGGTAGTCGTAGGAACTTTCACGTTAAACGAACGCGATAGCCATCCACAGGGAGGACTTTCTTGGCCGAAACAGCTCTCTACTTCCCACCCCGTCCCTTCCGGCTCCATGATAACCCTGCACCCATCCTGCTCGGCATATATGGTCCCCCCCTCCAGCACCACCTTGCAACGTTCTGAAAAATGCCAAAATACCTCGACCACATGGTGTCTCTCGCATTTTACGCTGTCAGTTATCCGGAACTGCCTTGTGGCTTTGTCAAAACAAATCTCCCGGTAGTGAAGCACCGGGTCATCCAGCCGCAGATATCCATCCTGGTACCCGGAAAACACATCTTTATCTGCATCCGAGTCCCATCGTTCGCAGACCGCGTTGGCTTTATGGTGCCACATGAATTTTCCGGCAATTACGGATTGATTTTCCTGATCTATTCGTACAGTGTTATGCGCAGAAGTGCCTCGGAAATAGTTGCGCCATTTCACATTGGACTGATAAGAAAATGTCCCCGGGTCAACGAGAAACTCCAGACCCGCAATATTTAGCAATACAGACAGTGCATCGGCGTGTCCATGGGCCGCGATCGATGTATATCCAAGAGCCCCGGCATCGACTATCATGCGGATCTCGTTTTCGGTTCCAAAATCCGAGCCAAGAATATAATACCCCCCGTGCGGAAAGTCCCGCCGGATTGGCGTTGCGGAATTTTCTTCCTCAGAAGCTGTATGGATTTCCGTAGCGGAATCTCCAAACAACCATCGTGTTTTATCGTCAATCCCCCCAGCCTTGGTCTCAAAATCCTTGCGCCCAAACAGGCGTGACCCTGAAGCTATAATGGACCGGTAATGACAAAATTCTTTTTCGGTTGACAGACGCAGAATATAGCCATCGTCACCATCTCCAACCATAGGAACATTTCCGTTTTTGTCCATTACTGAAGCTAGGAACTCCAGCATTTTCTCCATGCGTTCCTTGTAGATATTGGAAAAGGGGTGGTTGTTTGCTCTTGCAGCAAGCTCGGCAATCATTAAAAAATTCAATACAAACTGCTGATAGAAGAAAGTCTGCTCTTTGTTGACACCATCCTCATAATTTTGCGACAGAATTTCCCGCTCGAGAATTTTCTGGCTGACAACCCGCCAGCGATCGAATTGCCGCCAAAAAGGCCAGGTTTCACACGCAACAAACAAACCGGCAGCCTCTCCGATCAAATGGTTATTTGCCGATGAGTTTTGAGAAAAATGCCCGCGGATAAAGTCTGCTTGCTGAAAAATCACATCCAGCCAACGGTCGCGGAACCTCTCTCCTTCATCACCAGAAAAAATACCGGAGTCAACCCCGCCTATCAAGGCCCATATATTGGCCCAGTTGATCAGGCGAATCGCCAGCTCCAGCGAACTGGTCCAGTTCGGACCTTTCATGTAAGGGCACTGAGCAATCCATGATTTGATCTGCTTCTCGATAAACTGGAGATAACGCGCATCATCAGTCAAATAGTAGGCTTGAGCAACGGTAACCAGATGATCATGGCGATTGGGAATCCAGATATATTTTATATCGCCAATCTGCGCCACGTTTCGATAATCCAGTGTCTTGCCAAAGCTTAACGGGGCAAGTTGGCCAGACAGGGCATTGCGGTTCCAGGCGGGAACTATTCCGTAGTCCATTGATTCCAGGGAAAACAGATCCAGTTTTCCTTGCAAAATTATATCTGCCGCGCTCGTATATTTATCTACGTCCAGCTCTTTTGAACCAGCCAGTGCCATATGGCCGATTCGGGAGAAATCCGGCTTCGGCGGGCTTTTAACGGTAAACAGTCCCATATTCTGGGCTTTCATATAGGCCGTGGTGTACACCCGATCCCGGAGCTCCCGCCAGGACATACAGCGCAACCGGTTGTAATACCAAATAATTTCAGGCATTGGCGACACCCCTCATCCAATAGTTGGACCGGTTATGACTTACAGGATTTACTGGACAAGATAAAAGCATTGTAGGTAATAAGGTCATCGTCAGACAGGCTTCTGAATCTTGGTGCAAGTTCATTGCGCCCGATTTCGGAAGGAGCCTGTTTTTGAATATCAGCAATAATTTCAAAATCGTTCTCTTCAAGAAAACGGATATGAGCAGAGTGAGGCGCCCGATTGAGGAGAAAGGGCCGATTCCCTCGTATCAAACGCCAGGCAATATCCGAGCAGGCCCAATGACCGTTCCATTGTTTGGCATGGCCATGGCACTTGAAATCAATTTCGTGAGACATAAAACCACCCTTTTTCAACCACTGATACATCGCCCGATAAGTCAGCTCAAGATTATCGACATGCTCAAGGACACTCATGGAAAACAGCATATCGACACTTGATGTTTTGATAACACGGGAATCATTCCATGGCACAACGTAAGTAATATGATTTGGCGTCCTTTTCTTGTCCTCGATATTCAACAGATCCTCCCGGATAGCTTCAACTCTATCCTTGCTCAGAGACGCTTCAAGCACTTTGTCGGTCAGAATATTGTCGGGAAAGCGGTTGCTGTCCACTTCCGTCATGATTTGGGGAAATTCGTTTCTGTCAGGAATATTTTCCCTGCGCTGAAACAGATCCAGCAATTGCTCAAATATGTTTAGATTATTGTCGCTTGCCGTATGGTCAACAACATCAAATGCATAATAGGTGTCCACGCCGGAAAGCAGGGCTGCCAAACCTGCACCAAGCGAATTTCCTGGCCCCAGCTCTGCCACCGTTTCGGGCACTCCTTTCAAAACACCATGGCGGTTGGCGAGTATCAGATGCCTGAGCCAGACGGAGTAGCAATAGCGCGCATTTAATGTTCCAGCCACGTTTCTCCTGGCTTTACGCCGATTGAACAGCCATTCATTTCCACCGGGGGCATAGCTGATCATTCCAGATATAAAGGACTGTATTTTCATCACTTGTCTCACCCCGTAAAAAAACTGATTTTTCTATCCTTCTCGAAAAACCATCACTCCAAAACCAGCCTAACCCTGATTCATTACCTAAAATGCTATCCCAACCTGTAATAAGGTTGCGCCATTTAGCCAAAAACAGCTGCGGATTCAAAACAGATACTCAGCGCCCCAAAATTATGGCCGAAACCCGTTTGGCCAAGTACTGAAAAAGTGGGCCCCTGTTATCAGCATTGGCTCTGAAGGCTTTTGTTACGGCAAAAGGAAACGACAGTATCAATTTCACCACCACTATCCATCTAACGGAAAATGACTCTGGCTTGTATCCCAGATAAGACATCTCTTTTCGGGTTATCCACTGGGCGATCAACGCATCTTCCGCCCCGAGACTGCTACGCCACTTTCCTATGGATGAGGAAAATATTCCTCTCTGCGCTGTAGTATCAGAACTATTATTGGTAGAAACATCCAGCATCTGCGGAACATATTTTTCTCCGACCAGATCACATATATCTTTAACGACGGCCTCCGTATCTGTTACCAAATCCTCATAATGAATCACCATGAAGTTTCCTTTTGGTATCTGCTCTTCCAGCGCGGGTATTTTTTTCATGCTGGCTTTCCAGAGCAATGATGTCAGTACCGGATGATAAAGTTTCTTCAAACGATCTTTATGGGCCTCAGTGGTAACGGTCCACCGGTTTTTATAAGAAATCAGGAAGTCTCTGACATCTCTTACACAAACAAGAATGACAGCATCCGGGTAGAAAGACAGAATCTCCCTTATATGGAACAGATCCTTGGGGGTGTTGTTTCCCCAGCGCCGTTTCCCCTGCTTCTCAAGCTGTATCTCCATGAATCTGTCCAGTACATCCTTATATGAACAGGATCCATTGGCAAGACGGGAAATCAGCGCCTCCTCTGTAATCAGCCGGTCTATGCGCTGCTGATCAGAAACCTGGTTGTAACGACCATAGATAGTAGAAATACGTTCAACAATAGTTGCCATCACCGCCGGATCGGCAGCATTTCCAATCTCTTTCCTCCTGGAGTATATATCTTCAAAAAAGTGGTTTTCTCCAGGCATCATGATTCCAGGATGCCTGTCCAGAATCTGCGCGGTAAGTGTTGTTCCCGAGCGCGGAGTACCAACAACGAAAATTGGAGCGTCTTTTATCATACCCGCTCAACAACGCTCTGCTGCATGTCGATAAGCCTGTTCCATCTCCCTTGTTACGGTACCGGCCTCAAAACGTTCCCAGGCATATTTCCGGTTTCGTTCGCCAATTTCGGATTGCAAACGCTCATCGGCCAACAGCTTTTCAACTGCCTGTTGAATCAACTCAGGTGTTACGCTATCCAATAATATCCCGTGCTCGCCATCTGTAAACAGATCAGGGATGCCACCTGCGGCATGGGTCACAACCGGAAGTCCGGCCGCCATTGCCTCCAGCAATACCACAGGACAACCCTCGCCGTAGTATGTCGGAAATACAAACAGATCTGCATCCAGTAGCAACTGGGCTTTCTCGCTTCCACGCAAATATCCCGCAAAACTTACCCGGCCCTCCAGTTCAAGCTCCGCAACACGCTGCTCCATACCTGCCCGCTCGGGGCCGTCACCGAGCAGGGTAAGATGGGCTTCAGGGTACTTTCGGGCAACTCCGACAAATCCGTCCAGTAACTCATAAACACCTTTTTCACGAACGAAACGCGACATAAAAATCAGTTCTTTGGTGCTGTTGTGCCCCTTTGCGCTCAACCCGCGAAAGGTTCTGCCGTCAAACATGGTACTGGTAACCTGTACCCGCCCGGAAGGAACGCCCATATCAACAAGTGACTTCTTGAACCTAGCAGCCAGAACAAGTGTCTTGCACGCCCGGCCAAACAACGCCTTGAATACAAAAAGCAGGATTGGTGAACGCTGAATCCGCCTGGCATCATCATCACTCCAGCCATGAAAATATACGACGACATTCCGAAAGCGCAGTATACGTAAAACCAATAGGAAAAGGCCGTCTCTAAGCAAGGAAGAAATATTGAAAGATGGGTTGAGATGAACGCAATCAAATCTGTTTTTGGCCAGCTTGCGAACAAGTGAGACGCTGTTCACCAAGGGGAAAACAACATTATCAATTGCTGTTCCACCTTCTGTACGCCTGCCAATAGGAAGGTGTTCTGCCTCAATATTTGCCGGCAAATGTTCCATCAAAAAAGAAACAAAATGAACCACACCTCCCGGCGCGCTGAGGTCCTTGGATAAAATAAGCACTCTCAACCTTCGATTGCTTTTAACTATCGCTTCTCCAGTTTTGGAATTTCCACCTTTGTTTGAAGCTGTAAAACTCACTCAAATACCTTTTTGTATGCATCCAGCAATTTGGGGACTTCATATTTCCAGTCCAGCTCTGTCTCCATGCGCTGCTTCCCGAAGCGCCCCATCTGCTCCCGAAGTTTTGGATCATCAATCAATTGCAGGATTTTGGCAGCAAAATCCTTCTCATCATTGTCCCGGGCATATAGAGCAGCTTGTTGTGCACTGAACCGTCCTTCGGTCAAATCGAACTGTACCAGCGGCTTGCCCAGTGCCATGTATTCCATCACTTTATTCATTGTGCATTTGTCATTGTAGTCATCTACGGGATCAGGGCACACGCCAATATCGATGGAACCAAGAGTTTCTATCAACTTCTGCCCCCTGAGGAACCCGGTAAAATTGACAAACTCTGACAAATTCAGCTCTGCTGCATATTTGATCATATCTTCCAGTTCGGTACCGCCACCAATCAGAAGAAACTGGATATCGGTTCGGTCTCGCTCATGGACTATGTTATGGATGATCCGCAAAAGTATATCGATACCATCCTGTGCACCCATTACACCAATGTACCCCACAAGATAGTTACGCCCGTTCCGGAGAGAATCAATCGGTGGCCCGGGTTTCAATTTGGTCAGGTCGGGACTGCTGCGCACGACAAAAACGCTTTCCGGATCCTTGCGGCCACGCTCCAGGGCAATCCGGCGGTAGGACTCATTCGTACTGATAACCACATTGGCAGTACGAAAAGTCATCCGCTCCATAAAAAGGAGGGCTTTATGTAAAAAATCCTTGCGCCCGAATTTAACCTCATACAGCTCCGGGTTGATATCATGGTGGTCGAACAAAAACTTCTTTCCAAACAACTTGAAAAACATACCGATAAGAAAAACATCATCGGGAGGATTACAGGCGTGAATAACATCGAAGCCACGCCCCAGGAAAACCCGCCATGCCAGCACAAACTGCCAGAACAGGGCCAAGGGATATTCCACCAGATAACCCATCACCCCCTTTCCCTCTACCGGTAGTGGATGACGATAAACCTGAATCCCGTCAATCTCTTCATGACGACTGTCATGGCCCTGCCCGGTCGGACAGATAACAGATACCTGATAGCCGGCTTCGCGCAGCGCCACTGCTTCTTGCCATACCCGGCGATCGAAGGGTACCGGCAGATTTTCAACAATTATCAAAACACGCCTGAATCTGCCAGACAAAGACATTTGTTCCCCTGCAATTACAAAAAACACCTGAGAATAGCTATAGAAAAAAGAGCTACAGAAGCCCGCGCCCTATCGCCTTGCTATTATTTGCACCTCTAAAAATGTACTTTCCGCGATAGCAGCGCCAGCCCCATACTCAAATCCTCATGTATATCATCCCCTTATACACCGCGGTTCTATGCGCGGGGCTTCCTTGCTTTCACGAAAAATCACTATTTTTGGAGACGCTCTTCGGCAAGCACGTCATAATACGTCGATTCAACCATATCGGCAATGACTCGATAACAGCGGTGTTTCTCGATATAGTGCCGCCCTCGCATTCCCATATCGGCAGCTTTGTTGCTATCCCTTAGCAATTCAAGAACTGCGTCAGCAAAAACCTCTTTTTCATATGGCACACAGAGGCCACCTCCGCTTGCCTTCAGAACCTCGCGTTGCTCCGGGTGGTCATTGGCCACTACCGGCTTGCCAAATGCCATGTATTCCACCAGCTTTGTAGGTGAGGCAGGCGCAAAGGTGGGATTGGGCGCCAACGGTGAGACACAGACATCTGCCATGGAAACGTATCTCCAGGCCTCCGCAAGAGGCAGAAAACCCGTAACCTCTACAACATCCTGGAGACCTGCTTCCCTGGCATACTGCTTCATCCGCGTAACATCTGCGTCACTCTCACCACCAATCAAATACAATCTTGCCTGCTGATATTCATCAATCACCAGCCGGAATACGCTAATCAGAAAATCGATCTTGCGAGGTTTGCTCAACGAACCGATATAGACAACACGTTTCAGACCCTCCTCCGCAGACGCATTATCCTGAGCTATAGAGGGAATTCCTGACAGTGCCACCCCCATCGGTACCGCCGTTAACCTGGCAGCGGAAATTCCCTTCGCTGCAACATCCTCCTTCATCTGCTTGCTCTGCACAAAGACATGATCAGCACGGGGCAATATAATATGATAAAGGAGAAATCTGAACAGGTGTCCACGAAAGAGATCCAGTAAAGGGAAGTTGGAATAGCCTTTTCCCTGTTTCGCCCGATACAGGTGCGACTCGGGGAATGGAAAAGATAACCAATAAATAAATTTCGCCTCCCCAAGGCGGCAAGCCGCCATTGCCAGCAGTGCCGCAAGAAATTTATCCTTGACCTGGATAAAATCGTATTTGTTATTGCGAGCAAGCCGGAACAGCCTGCAGTCATTCCGGAAATCATATAGCTGGCTCAAAAAAGCACCCCAGTAGGAACGGGAGGCTGAGTTCTTTCCAACCCATGCTGTACCACCACCCCACGACGTTTGATAAGAACGCTCACACGGCTCCCCTGCCTGCAGAATCCAGTCAATCTGATGTCCGCGCTGTGCCATCTCTTCACAAAAGAGCGATTTCACGTCTACTCGAAAAGGGGGGAATTTGTCTGAGGACAGAAACAAAAAATGGAGTTTTTTCACCTTGACATCACTTTTTCCAGCCACTTCCAATTGCCTGTCAACCCTTTAGCAAAACGGCATTCAATCTCCACCAGCGTGAATACGCCACAAAACACTACAGCACAGTCTGTTTTAACCAGTTGTTTTTGAAGCAGAAAATTAAGTTCGAGCGCCCAGGCAACCCCAGGATATGCGCCCTAACCGGTGCATGTCAGTACCAACCTGAAAGAGAGTAAACAACCCGTAACGACTTCGAGCCGCCCCTGTCATCAATCTGTTTCCCGATTTTCCGAGACACGGAGATTTTATATATCTCGACAATAACAGACACCCGTTATTGAAATTATCCATTCCCAATGGGTATGCTAACATGTTATTGGCAAAACGACATATGCTTGGCCAGTTTTGGAAAGAGATAACCAAACACATCAAACTTGGCCAAGAAACGTGACGCACATCACGGTTTTGCTTAAGCGATCTTGTCATAGTAAATCGATATACATCAGGATGCGGACAATAGCCATTTAAAAACAGCACAGGGAGCCGATAGAAAGTAGAAAGGATTCTACAAAATGACTATTCGAGACATTTGTTGTTCAATAACCAACAAGCTGCTGCGATCACCATCTTCGCACAGCTTCTTTTTATATCTGCCATAGCGCCCACTGAAACAAGGCCCAAAAACAGCCAATATATCATGTACATGGAGCTTTTTGCAGCCGGAATGGCATGTATCCTGCATATAGTCTGAATATCGAAACGGGAAACAGGTTTTACTAATGATGAAAGCTTTTTGCACAATACGTCTGCTGAAACACCTTGTAATATCAGGGGCAGCATTAATGCTAACTGCTTGTTTTGTTGACAATAGTGCGAGCATCGGCAATCAGGGAAGCCAAATCTACGACTACAACAGCAGCGCAGCCAAGGCACTGCAGGTGGAGATCCTCAGCAATAATCCCAAATATACCCTCAAAAGGGTTAAAAAAGGCAACAGGGTCTTTATTGACCGCCCCTACTCCTTCTCGGAAACCTCCTATGAAAACTATTGTTCATTGCAAACCGCAATGGATGACAAAAGAAAGCTTGGCAACAGTTTTCTGACATTTACCGCCTCCCGGGCCATCACTGTATATATCGGCTACGATACACGTTCACCGTTACCCCTGTGGCTGTCAGACTGGGAAGATACCGGAGAGGAGATCATCATAGACGATGAAATGGGGAGATACTGGCTGCACCTGGGTTTACGGCTGTTCAAAAAAGAGTTCTCCGAAAACGCTACTATTGAGCTGGGCGGAAACGAAAATGCCGGCAGCATGTATATCGTACTTCTGGACGATGATACCGGCGACTGCATACTCAAAAACGATCACAATCTGGAGCTTTCCTGGTTCCCCAACCGGGACAAGATCGATGGTTATACTATCTATATCGATAACGGGACAGAGATGATCCCGTTTACGTCTGTAGACATTCACGACATCAAGGACCCCCGGAACCCCTCAATGGAATTTCGCAGCTGGTCTGATCTGGGCGCCACAGGTGATGAGGTCTGTTTCTCCATAAGCGCATATCTCAATGAAACCGAGTCCAGCCTGTCCACACCGAAGTGTATAAGCATCTAGGAAGAGCAACCCTGTCAGGAAAAATATTACCATGCCATTATCTGCCAACCTTTACCGTTCATTTCAGCAGCGCTTCAATGCAGCCGCTACGATATTTGCCGGTATTCTTTGTGCTCTGCCTGTCTATCCAGTCTGGGCAGATGAGGAAATCGTCAAGACAGGATTTGAAACTGGCGAATATGAGAGTACCGGCTGGCGGCAGTCCGGCAACGACCCACAAATAGCACGTGCACCAGAGCCCGTGTGCAGAGGAGAGTTCTCTCTAAAAATACCACTGGATCGTAACAAGGATAAAGTTTCATTCAGAACTGAGCTATCTCTGGTAGGAAACGAGGCACATCCTCTGAGAAACCTGGAGTACGACAATGATTACTGGTTCGCGCTAAGCATTTATCTTCCGCGAAGCTGGAGACCGGACAACAAATCGATCGACATCCTGGCCCAACTGCATGGAGTACCCGACACTGACCAGGGCGAAGTGTACAGAAACCCAATGTTCAACTTCCACATCCGGGGAGACGAATGGGCTGTTGCAACAAAGCGTGACTCCAGGAGGGTAACTGCAACCGATCAGGCAAAAATGGAGTATGAAGAGTACGGGTTTCAATCTCTTGGCAAAACAGAAACCGGCAAATGGACAAGTTTTGTTTTTCGCTTCCGCCTCTCTTATCGCGAAAACGAGGGCCGTATTGATGTCTGGAAAAATGGGACCAAGATCGTAGATAACTATAGCCGGGGCGTAGGCTATAACGACAAAAAAGGCCCGTACTGGAAAATCGGGAACTACAAACCCGACTGGAAACCGGGACACGAACCCAGTGATGTCAGTCGCCGACTCCACTATGTCGATGAAGTTAGCTCCGCTGTAGGATCAGACAGATATTCTGATGTTGCTCCACGCTGCGGCAGCCGGTCATCGCAGCCTCCGGTAACTGACGATAAACCGACACCACCTGAGCCGGAACCTGCACCCGCCCCAGCGGAAGACAGGCAGCCGCCTCCGTCCGCAGAAACAAAACCGTCAACGCCCGTGATTAAAAATCTTGTAATCGAACGCCAAAACTGACCGGTCAAAGAAAACGGTTGAGCTGAAAACGGAATCCGTGATATAAGACCGCCTTTGATTCAGCGGTTTTTCACGATAGCAGGAAACTCGCACCAAAAAACCGCAGTATAAAGCAAGAGAATTTGTAACTGCTCAGATTGCTTCTGAAGCGGGTCAGATCAAGGCGGAAAATGTAATTTACAGGGGTAAATAACCATTTTCCAACGCAGGGATGTCCCGTTTCAGGGGCAAGGCAAGCTGAGCAGTTACTGGAATTTGAGCAGGCTGGGAGTACTTTAACCGTCTCACAATTTTTTTGGCAGGTGAGATGGGTATGATTCAGAAGCTCCGTAGATATGGCCCAAATCCCGATTCATTGTTCAATACAACTACGAGATGGTTGAGCTGCTCTTTCTATCACCATCAAATTTAAGTACACACAGGAAACGGGACGCTATCACTCAACGCACTATCACAAATACCATAAAATGCCTGACTGGTTCGCCACTCAAAACAAGTTAAAGGTAAATCTCAAACATCCGATATCAGGAGAACACCCCGGAGCCAGAACCAACTTTTTTGCCTTTATGGCTGGAAATCGAATTACAATCAACCCAATATGTACCTGGCCCAGTCACCAGAACCCGTTTTTGTCAGTATATTAAAATCGACCAGATTCATATTACAGGAGGTATTTTGTGAAAGCGGTTATTCTCGCGGGTGGTTTAGGTACCCGCTTATCTGAAGAAACAGCCGTACGACCGAAACCGATGGTGGAGATCGGTGGCAAACCTATTTTATGGCATATCATGAAGATCTACTCCAGCCACGGGATTAATGAATTTGTTATCTGCTGCGGGTATAAGGGCCAAGTGATAAAAGAGTATTTTGCCAACTATTTTCTCAATAGTGCCGATATCACTTTTGATATCAGGAGCAATCAAATGGAAGTACACCGGAGCGAAGCGGAGCCCTGGAAGGTAACTTTGGTAGATACCGGCGAGCGCACGATGACTGGTGGACGTCTCAAAAGGGTCATAGAACATCTCGGCAATGAAACATTCTGCCTGACATACGGTGATGGCGTAACTGATGTCAATATCCGCCAATTGATCAATTTTCATCATCAACAAAAAGTTGCCGCAACCTTGACAGCAGTACAACCCCCGGGGCGCTTTGGTGCATTTACCATGGATGCCGGACAGAATAAAATTCTTCACTTTCGCGAGAAACCGGAAGGGGACGGCGCCTGGATCAACGGTGGCTTTTTTGTACTGGAACCCGAGGTAATCGATTACATCGAAGGAGATGCTACAGTCTGGGAGGCAGAACCCATGTCCAGCCTGGCCCACGATGGCAAACTGGCAGCCTGGCAACATGACGGATTCTGGCATCCCATGGACACCTTGCGGGACAAAAACTATCTTGAACAGCTGTGGGAGTCCGGCACCGCCCCCTGGAAAGTATGGTGACCCACCCATGATATTCACAGAGAGCAAACTCAAGGGCGCTTTCGTCATAGAGCCGGAAAAGCTGACCGATAATCGGGGATTTTTTGCCCGCAGCTGGTGCCAGAGAGAGTTTGCGGAACATGGGCTAAATACAAATCTTGCCCAGGCCAACATTGCCTTTAACAACCGGGCGGGAACACTTCGTGGCATGCATCGGCAAACAGCTCCCCATGAGGAGGCCAAACTGGTAAGATGCACCCGCGGCGCCTTGTTTGACGTAATTATCGATCTTCGGCCCGGTTCATCCACCTGCGGAAAATGGTTCGGTGTTGAACTGACCCAGGACAACCACAAAATGCTATATGTCCCGGAAGGCTTCGCCCACGGCTACCTGACGCTGACCAATGATTGTGAAATTTTCTATCTGGTATCCGAATTTTACACTCCCGGAGCCGAAAAAGGTGTACGCTGGAATGACCCCGCATTCGGAATCGAATGGCCGGAAACACCAAACCTGCTGATTTCGGAAAAAGACCGGGCCTGGCCCGACTACTGCCAAACAAACAAAAAATGATCATTGTCGACACTGCATTGAGAAAACGCCACCAGGAAAACAGACCACTGCGCATAGCACTGGTTGGCGCCGGATACATGGCACGCGGCATCGCCCTGCAACTGGTAACCACGCCGGGAATCAACCTAGTAGCCATATCCAATCGCACTATCTCCTCTGCTCAGCGCGCCTATCACGATGCCGGAATTGACAGCGTAACAACCGTGGAAACCGTGGCCGCGCTGGAACAGGCCATCAGCCGGGAAACTCCCGCTATTACCGACGACGCTTTGTTACTTGCGGAGGCGGAGGGGATTGAGGCAATTATTGAAGCAACCGGCGAGATAGAGTTTGGCGCACAGGTAGTAACAAAAGCGATCGAACACGGCAAGCACATCATCCTGATGAACTCGGAGCTGGATGCCGTGGTTGGGCCAATCCTGAAAGTTTATGCTGATCGCGCGGGCGTCATGTACACCAACTCAGACGGCGACCAGCCCGGCGTAATCATGAACCTGGTGCGCTTTGTCAGAGGGATTGGTTGCCAGCCGGTACTGGCCGGAAACATGAAGGGACTGCAAGACCCCTATCGCACCCCCGAAACCCAAAAAAGTTTTGCCGAAAAATACCATCAGAAACCCCGAATGGTCACCTCATTTGCCGATGGCAGCAAGATCTCCATGGAAATGGCGGTAGTAGCCAATGCCACAGGCTTTAAAACCGGGAAACGCGGTATGTACGGACCAGGTTGCAAACATGTAAACGAGGCAGCCGGCCTGTTTCCCCTGGAACAGATGCTTGACGGCGGGCTGGTAGACTACATATTGGGAGCAGAGCCGGGTGGAGGCGTATTTGTAATCGGCTATAACGAAAACCCCATCCAGCAACGCTATCTTGAATACTACAAGATGGGGGAAGGGCCACTGTATGTTTTCTATACGCCGTACCATCTTTGCCACTTTGAACTGCCCAATACCGTGGCCCGCCTGCTACTCTTCCAGGATGCCGCAGCCGCTCCCCTGGGCGCACCGGTATGCGATGTAATCACTGCCGCAAAGCGGGATCTGAAAGCAGGCGAGACTCTGGATGCAATCGGTGGTTTTACAACCTACGGAGTGCTGGAAAACTCGCCAGTCTGCCAGGCGCAGAACCTGCTGCCGATGAGTCTGGCCGGAGGGTGCCGCCTCAAACGGAATATCAACAAAGACGAGATCATTACCTACGATGATATAGAGCTTCCCGAAGGGCGTTTGTGTGACCGGCTACGCTCTGAGCAAAACCTGTTTTTCAGCGCATAGATTTTCAAACTTCCGGTAGATATCAACCCACACCAGAGTCTTCGGCGGATCGCTGTGAAAAACCGTAATCAGGGCATCGATCCTTTCCAGGTAGAACAGCCACCGGTAAACCGGAGCCAACTCCGCCATGTTGCCAGCAAGCCCCGGGGCCGAAATTTGCAATCGAGCCTGCAACGAAGCCAGCGCCTCACCCACCTCGGTAGTCAAATCGGTTCTGATATCCCCCACCCATAATTGCGAGAAAAAATAGTTGTAAAAATCACTGAGCAGAAACTGCCGGTCAATCCCCTCCCAGTCAATTACCCGCACGCCATCAGCTGTTACAAAAACATTATAGAGATGGAAATCTCCGTGGGAGAACACCTTGAACAAAGGGGCCTGCCGCTGGTTTGCAAGCTTTTGTACAATCGAATCCGCAAACTCCCTGATGGTTTCGATTTCGGCAGGCCACCTGTCCTCCAGCTCCGATAACAAACGGGTTGTCCTTTCTATCAGAAGCTCTACAGCAGCATACAGATCCATTTGCCGCGGCTGTTTGGCAAGGATCATCTTCTCCAGACACGGCTCGATATTTTTATAATAGCTCTCCATGAAAGCAGCCGGATCATGTGGAGCAATATCCGCCCCGGAAACACCAAAAACATACTCCTCCTCATACCACCGCCCGGTAACACTCCAGCGATAGACCGAAGGTGTAAAGTCATAGGCACCAACCTCGGCTACCCGTTTTATCTCCTGCTCCACCTGCGCATCATCAACCGTTGGAGAAAACAGCTTTGTTACCTTTTTGCACCGAATATCAAAAACCTTGTGCCCACTGCGCAGCGGCAGGCACCAGGTTCCGGAAACAGGGAGCGTCAATACCGAACGGCTCTGCTTCAACCGAAGTTGATGAGCAATCAGCGCAGCAATGGTTTTCAGATTGAAAAAAACGGGGATAAAATCACTTCTGAACAGAACTGCCCAGGCGAGTAAAACGGGATTCTGCCGCAAACACAGAAAATGACCTTTTATCTTTACATAATGATAGTCAGTCACATTTTTCCAGCAACGGGCCCGTTGGTCCATACACAATTCGATTATTACCCTGGTTGATGAGGGGATAGAGCCATACATCAGCCATCTTGCTGTAACCGGAGCTATTGGGGTGGCGCTTGTATCCGTCGGCAACAGAGTCATCCCCCATGTCAACCGTATAGTCCCAACTCTCATGCCGGTTTACAACAATGATGTCATCATCGGTGCGCCCCTGAACCATACTCAACAGAGCATCATTGAACGGAGTTACCGCGGGATGCCGCTCTCCCTCAGGAACCTTCCACTGATTGATAATCCGCGCGAGGACAACGGTAACCGGGTTGCTACCGAGCTGCTGCTCCCAAAAATCAATCTCATCCAGAATTGCCTCCACATCGGACACAATTGGATCTATATCAGCAGGAGCAGCGGTTGTAGTGGGAGTAATATCATTGGTACCAATATGTAACAGGATAATGTCGGCCGGATTCGCGTTCAGAGCATCTAGAATCCCGTCAAACCCGTCATCGTCAACCCTGCCAGAAGCAATCTCGTGGGCCGAATAACCGCCCCAGCCCTCGGCATCATAGTCGTATGACGGAAAAGCCGCATTGCCATGGTTGCGCCCACCCACAAAATCAAAGCTGTAACCGTTACTGACCAAACGGCTGTACAGCGGCTGGCGATACCCCTTCCTCAACTCATAGGGAGGCGCTCCACCGGTGCTGTCATCCGCTCCGTCGGTGATGGAGTCACCCAGAGGCATAATTCGCAGATCGACTATCACCCTCTCTTGGGCGCTTGCCGAGGCTCCTTCAGGGTCTGTCACCAGGAACCAAAAGCTGTCACTGCCCCGCTTGTCATTATCGGCAGGTGGTGTATAGGTATAATCGCCGGTGGAAGGGTCTATCACCACTGATCCACCATTCGCAGTGATCATGGGCCCCGCACCGGAAGAACCATCAGCGCCAAGAGAAAAGATCAGCGCACTGTCGTTCCCGTCCGGATCATTGCCGTTCAGCGTGCCACTGACCGGAGTTCCCTGCCGGGTGGTTGAGCACTGGCCAATGGCTGTCGGGGGAGCATTATTCACACTAATTTCGACGGTAGCCTCGTCGGCGGAACGCCCTCCGGCATCATCAACCGCCTTATAGGTAAAGCTGTCCGGACCGCTGTATCCACTGGCCGGTGTGTAAGCCACCGTGCCATCCGGCTCGACTGCTACACTGCCATTGCCAGGGCTGCCGATGATCTCGACTGATACAATGGTACTGTTGCCGTCCACATCGGTGTCGTTGGCCGTCACATCAATATTGCTGGTGGTATTCTTCGCAACGGTGAAACTGTCACTGTTTGCCACCGGAATATCGTTAACAGGGGTTATGGTCAGATTGACCGTGGCAGTGTTGGAAGTGGCACCATTATTATCCTGCACCTCATAGGCAAAACTGTCACTACCGTGGTAATTGCTGTCCGGCGTATACTCCACCGTACCATCCGGCTTCACCACCGCCTCGCCGCTGGCGGCACCAGACACGATTACAACGCTGCTTCCATCAATAGTGCCGTCAACATCAGTATCATTGGCGGTAACGTTGACAATAATCGGCGTATCTTCAGCCGTGGTCGCCGCATCGCTGGCGGCCACCGGTGCATCGTTGACCGGCGTCACCGTGATGGTGACCGTGGCCGGCTGGGAGGCTGCCCCCTGATCATCCTTGATGATGTACCGGAAGCTGTCGATACCGGAGAAATCAGCAGCAGGCAGATAGTCCACTGTACCATCCGGTTTGGGCGTGGCGGTGCCATTTCCAGGCGGGTTGGTAATTTCAACAGTGGCGCTGCCAACGCTCCCGTCCACATCGAAATCATTGGCTGTCACAGCGATATTTACTGCTGTATCTTCTGGTGTGGAGGGGGTTCCATCATCCTCTGCCACTGGCGGATCATTGACCGGACTTATGGTAACCACCACTTCGGCCGCATCCGACTCGATACCAAAATTGTCCACTGCCTTGTAGAAAAAACTATCCGAACCCGAATAGTTCTCTGCCGGCACATAGCGGACAGTTCCACCTGCCAGCGGCGTCACCGTCCCGTAGGAGGGATTGCCGGTAATAATCACCGAAACGATGCTTTGATTGCCGTCCGGATCACTGTCATTGCCGACAACATCAATCAGCAGCGGCGTATCCTCGGCCACTTCAGCACTATCACTGTTGGCGACGGGTGGCCCGTCATTGACCAGATCCACCAGAATGGTCGCAGTGGCGGCGGCTGTTGCTCCCTTACTGTCCCTGATTTGATAACTGAAACTATCGCTGGAAACCTCTTCGCCATTCTGGGTGTATTGATAACTGCCATCGGGGAGCAGGATGAGGGTGCCATACTGCGGCGCCACAAGAGGGACTTTTTCAATGGCAACCGGATCGCCATCCGGATCGCTGGCTCCTGCAAGCAACTCATCGGGTAAAATTACCACCGAACCACCTATGGCCACGTAAAACTGTTTATCCACAGGCGCTGGAGCCCGGTTTTCATTGCTGTCCTCGGCACAACCCGTCAATAACATGACGAAACATGACAGAACAGAAGCAGCAAGAGAAAAACGGCTTGTCATCAACACGGAATCGTTAAATTTTTGGTTATTATCCATACCGCCCTGAAATCATTGCAGATTACAGCTTGACAGGACGTTTTCAATACACCTTTCCTGTAGAGACAACAATGCGGAGAACCGGTTTCCCGGTTCTCCGCATTGAGTCCTTTCTTATAGTCGACTATTTGGCGCAGCGGAAGCCGAGAGCCGGGTGGGTTTGTGCTGGCGTCAGACCCGCGTAAAAGGCAAAAACACCCTGGCCACTGGAACCCGCCCGACCACCACGGTATATGGCCGCAGGGAAGCTTCTGTGGTCATCATTGGCATCATTACTAACAGCAGATACTCCAACCATTCGATCTCCACCCCAGTTGGTGCCACCGGTGCTGGCACTACCTGCGGTATAATTTGCAGGATCAGCCTGCATCCAGTCCGCAACCCATTCATTGACGTTGCCAACCATATCATTCACACCCCAAACCGATACACAACCGGCAATAGCACCGGTATCTCCGCGGATAGAACAAGTTCCATCATCCGGTGTACCCGCTGCCGCCATCTGCCACTCGGCGTTGGTCAGCAAGCGCTTGCCTGCAGCTGCACAAGCCTGCTGGGCCTGGAACCAGGTGACATTGATGGTCGGAACCTGGCCAGCAACGCTTCTCGCAATGATCTTGTCCTTGCAGTCGTTGCCATTTGCTTCACAAAGTGCAGCAGCTGCCAAATCGGGTACATAGCTCCCATCCACCAGATTTTCAACAGTGGCCTCATATTTGTCCACACAAACAGGGCCGACCGGAACCATGTCGGAAGGACAGCTGCCACCACTACTCTCAAGAGCAGTTATACGAACATCATTGTCATCCACAGCCGTTTTAACAGCATCAAAATTCTCGTTCATCTCCGCAGCGGAGATGGTTGTGCCGCCAGTAAAAGTATGCGGAACAGTGAGACTACCGGCAACGGTTGCCACCGATGCCGCCACTGCGATTCCACCAACAAAATATACAATCTTTTTCATGTTTCATTTACCTCTTTCTTTTAAAGTAAAATCCCGGCTTGGTTATAGTGTCGCTCGGATTCAGGTTTACGGAGCCCAGGTACCCGCGTCCCACACGGCCTCGTCCCAGTTGCTTCCGGAAGCTGTCGCTGTGACTACGATGGTGAAACTCTGCTCTGCAGATGCAGTACCATCACTGACCTGAAGCACGACATCGACATCATTCCCGTTGTCTGGCGTTCCCGACAGGGTGGCAGTTCCATCCCCGTTGTCAATCAGGGTCCACCAACCCTGGCCGGTGGGGGATATGATTGTGATGGCTAACGTATCACCGCTATCAGGATCAGAGGCCGTCACTTGATAACTATAGGGCTGCCCTTCCGTAGCGCTCGTGATGGGAGTGCTGGTAAAGCCGGGGGCATCATTACTGTTGCCAACAGTAATAGTAAAACTCTGGTCGACAGACTGGCCGCTGCTATCGGTAACCCGCAATACCACGTTGTTGCTGCCAACATCCCCATTGCCGGGTGTTCCGGACAGGGTTGCAGTACCATCGCCATTATCGGTGAATGTCAGCCAGTCAGGCTTGGTCGGGGCTGAAATAGTCAATGTATCCGTGGCATCCGGATCAGAAACCGCTATATTGTATGTGTAGGCTGCCCCCTGGGTTGCCGTTTCCGGCGGATTGCTGGTAAAACCGGGTGCCGTACTGGATACGGTAATGGTTACCGTTGCCTCGTTGGATACACCCCCCAAATCATCCTTTACCGTATATTTGAAGCTGTCTTCCCCCGCAGCGCTTCCAGCGGTATACAGAACCTTTCCAGCTTCCACCACAGCCGAACCAAGAACCGGATCCTGGGTAATTTCGAGCGTAGCGCTGTCGATGGTATCGTTCCCGTTCTCATCTGTGTCGTTAGCCAAAACATCTATAGTGATGCTTCCTGTAGTAGCTACCGTCTCAGGGCCATCGTCAACAGCTACCGGAACCTTGCTCTCAACGCTATCGCCAACATCTGCCGACGTCTTGTTCTCGCCGCCGCTACCACCGCCTCCGCAGCCCGCCAGCAAAATCGCTGCTGCCCCAAGCAGCAATAGCCTGCCGCCGTATAATCGCCTCATAATCTACCTCCTAGTGAACAAAAATACAGGGAACTTCCCCATGTCACAAACAAAACATTCAGTTATCGGACAAAAATTTGTTATCTTTGCAGGCGCCGCTCAAATTTATTTTCTAGCCTGTTTGTGTTTGGTCAACCACTGATCTGACCATCAACTATTCTTATTCAGCCCTTCATCCCTCTGCACAGGAATCAAGATACGACGCGCAGACAAGGACTTCATTATTGGAATATACTGTAGCACTGGACTGCGCACGCCTGAAGCCCCGACATAAGAAATATTATAAAAATATTATAAAAAAACAGGCTGCCTGTGCCAAAAAGCTTGCCACGGCAGCGTTTCCCCACCTTGCCGCCAACGTGCCAAGCACGACCGCATATTAAATTGGTATCATCGCATACTCCCCAAAACAGGACATGAAGTCAAGCCCGGGCCGTGATATGACTCACATAACCGAAGATTGGCAGCTCACAATTCAGGCGCCGTTGTTTCAAACAACGTGAAGTTTTACTAAAGAACATGAAATTTGTGCCGATAATGCTGATAAATTACATTCACGCCCACTCTTCAAATAGCCTTTATGGCAAGATTGATATATCATGATTTGCGCTTTGGAAGGGCTTGGTGAGCAATTGTTGCCATTCAGTAACTGCCCGGATTACTCCTGAAGCGGGCCAGTTCAAGGCGGAAAGCGGGAGTTTATGCCGAACAGAAAGCTTAAATACTGTGTAGTATCTGGATGCACGGGAGCGACCAAAGGTAAACGACCATTTTCCAATGCGGAGATGGCGCATTTCAGGGGCAAGCTGAGTGGTTACGCCGTTCATATACTTTTTCCGGCCGCAGCTGCAGACTCATAAAATATAACTTCAAGTGCGTCTTTCATATTAAACCCGGTTTCGCATACGCGACCCTGCGTATTTTTCTGGCTCATACGCGACTGCCCGGACATAAAAAAACAACCATTTCTGATCAAACAAAATTATTAAAAAATCATGCGAAAATCTACTGTCACAGGATTAATCGCTTTGATGCGGCCCCGCCAGTGGGTAAAAAATGGCTTTGTACTGGCTCCTCTGGTTTTTTCCGGTGCCTTTCTCGACAGTAGCGCCGTATTCAACGTTTTGATGGCTGTGTTGTTGTTTTGTGTGGCTTCGTCCGCAACGTATATCCTTAATGATATACGTGACGTCGAACAGGATCGAAAACACCCGAAAAAATGCAAAATCCGCCCGCTGGCATCCGGCATAGTTGAATTTCCACAGGCTGTCAGCCTGCTCATCGCACTGTATGGCATTCTGATTGCCGGGTATTTTTTTGAACCCGGTGTCATATATATAATTCTGGCCTACCTGCTACTCAATATTGCTTATACCTTCGGGCTGAAACATCAACCCGTTATTGATATTTTTATCATTGCAATCGGTTTTGTATTGCGCGTTTATGCCGGTGCTGTGGCAATATCGGTCCCTGTTTCTGCCTGGATGTTTGCGACAACATTCTGTCTGGCCCTGTTTCTTGCCGCTATCAAACGGCGACAAGAGCTGGCTTTGACCGATCAGTCGGGGCGAAAGGTTCTTGAGTATTACAGTGTCACTCTGGTCGAGCGCTACGCTGAAATGGCTGCCACGGGTGCCCTGATTTTTTACAGTCTGTTTGTAATGTCTGCACGACCCGAGATGGTAGCCACTATCCCTTTTGTACTTTTCGGGCTGTTTCGCTACTGGTTTATTGTAGAATCACAGGATGCCGGAGAATCACCAACCGATGTCCTGTTAAGTGATTGGCAACTGATAATTACTGTGGTCCTGTGGATTGTTGTAGCAGCATGGATTACCTGGCCGGCTCCTGGCTGAGGGAGAATATATGAACTCAGGTTATGCGGTAGTACCCTTCGTGGCCTGGCTGATTGCCGGCTCACTGAAATTTGCCTTCAACAGCGCCCGTTCGCGGCAACTCTCTTTCAGGCAGATCGGTTATGGCGGGCTACCCAGCAATCACAGCGCCATTGTCAGCAGTGTGGCGGCACTGGTTGCGCTTCGTGAAGGAATCAATCACCCCGCTTTTGGTGTGGCGACAGCACTGGCATTCATTGTCATGCTGGACGCCAACAGCCTGCGCCGGCAGATTGGAAAGCAGGCGGAAGTTATCAATAAACTGCTTGAAAACCAGGGAGAAACCCCTTCTCTGCGTGAACGGATGGGACACAGCAAAACAGAAATACTGGCAGGAATTGCAACGGGCATTTTCAGCGCCTGGTTGGTAAACACCCTGGTTTATTGATTCTCTCTCATCACCCGATAAAGCCGCGTTTCCGCTCCGGTTGCATCTGTCCCGCTGTGCAACAGGATATAATTGTCCGGCAGCCCTTTTTCTTTATATATTGAATAAAACGGGTATTTCTCGATTCTGCGATCATTCAAATAAACAAAATCCACTTGGTTCAAATCGCTATATCGAAGCATCGCCTCCATTTTGGCATAGGGCAGTGATACATGCTTGCTGTCACTGAAATAGGAAAGATAGCTACGCTGATCCATGAGTGCGGGGCGATGATCCAGCTCTTCCCTGGCAATCCGCTTGATCAGCGCCACCTCTTCTTTGTACTCTCCCGCACTATACTCACGATTGACGGATGGAGGATGGAGTACAGCTGTCCACAACTCAGAGGCAAACGATACCAGCACAATCAGTAACAGGCTCAAGGCCACGGGAGCTGCCGGAAGTCTGTCAACAGCCAGCAATCTGGCCAAAGCCGCTATACCCACGCCAGCCACCAACAGCACCAGGGGAACAGACAGCGCCAGATGCCGGGGCAACGTTGGTATAAACATAGCTGGCAAAATGGCCGCGCCGACAAAAAGAACAGTAATGAGAGATTCGAAATAGCGCCTTGTCAGAACAAGAGAAGCAACCCCGGCAAGAAAGAAAAAGACCACCACATATCCAGCCACCTGAGGAATCCCGTAACGAATCAGCTGGCGCACGTTACGAACAAATGATTTATAGTGATCTTGTAAAAATGCAGCAGACTGATCCACTGTCCCGTTGTTTGGTCTGAGCTTGTCCACCTCTTCGGGGTGGCGCATCAAATACTTGATATTCACCTCTCCGGGGCTGAGATCCAACGACTTGGTTTTCTCGATAAACGAACGCCCATCACGAATACTGAGCAGGTTGGACCATACCTGACGACCGTTAATGGTAAATTTTCCCGCCTGTTCGCTTATCCGATAGACTTGCGGGGCGCTGACCACTGAAAAAGCGACAACAAATATCGCAACCCACGCGGCCAGCTTGCGCATGTCATAGTTATCCGGCCTGACCATGATAAAATGCAGAGACTGAAACAGGGGAATAAGCACCAAAAAAATCAGCCCTTCAATCCGGTTCAAAAAAGCAAGCGCAAACACCGCCCCGATCAAAGCAGCCTTCAGCAAACCCGGTTTTTCATTCTGAATCCAGAACAGAAACAGGCCCAGATACACTGTCGCGATGAACGAAGGCTCCGTCAATACGGCGAAGGAGAGAGAGACAAGAATCGGACTACAGGCAACCAGCAACAGCCCCGCAATCACCCCAGCTGGCCTGGCCAGCCGCAGACCAATACCCGCAATGGCACCAAACAGCAGCAGGCTGAAAAAATATGAACACAATCGCGCTCCTGTTTCCACATCTCCCGCAATCAGCGTAAAGAATGCGGCAAATACAGGGTAAAACGGAGTGTAATAGGCATCTATTGAGGCAATGGTCTCTGGATCCAGCGTGGCAACCTGCTTGATCGTACGCAGATAACCAATACTGTCGGTATCCTCCAGCAGCAGGGTATTGCTCCAGGCAAGCAACCGTGTGGCGGCATAGAAAAAAAAAACGCCGCCCAGATAATAATACCAGCGATGCAGTCCACCGCTATCTGTCGTTGTGGTATTCATGCAACCCGGCTATTTATTGCCAACAACCTCTTTGGCAAAGGCGGTTACAATACGTGTCACTCCCCGGGACAAAAGATCATCCAGGGCATCCACAAAAGTATCTATCTGTTCGCGGGTCACGATCAACGGGGGCTCCAGCCGAATCACATTGCGGTTATATTCGGTAAACGCCACCAGAACATCATACTCCTTCAGTAACAGACAACCGACAAAGCCACACAGGCTACCTTTCAGCTTGTTGTCCAGCACCGATACAACTGTACGCAGACCAAGCGGCAATGTATTGCTGAAATCACGAAACTCCAGGCCGATCATCAATCCGTAGCCACGCACCTCCTTGATTATTTTTGGGTACCTGGCCTGCACCTTCTGCAGCCTTTCCAGCAAATAGGCGCCTTGTTGGGCTGAGTTCTCAATCAAACCCTCATCGTAGAGAATATTCAGGGCTTCAATTGAGGTACAGCTGGCCTCGCCCATCCCGCCAAAAGTTGCCGGCCCGTGAATCAATGCGGTTTGAGGGGTTCCGTAGGCGGCCATGTATATGGATCGGCGCGCAATCATGGCGCCCATTGCCGTCTTGCCCCCACCCAGGGATTTAGCCAGCGTCACGATATCAGGAGCCACCCCGGCATGCTCAAACGCGAAAAACCGCCCGGTACGTCCGACACCACATTGAACCTCATCCGCTATCCATACAACATTGTATTGATCACACAAACGGCGAACTTCCTGCCAGTAACAGGCTGAAGCCCCTACAATTCCCGCACCACCCTGCACAGTTTCCAGAATCAATACTCCGATGGAAGAGTCGTTACGCAGAGCCTCTTCCAGTGCCTCGCTGTCACCAAAGGGGATGCGCACCCGGTTATCCAGCAACCGGAAAGAGGATTGATAAAACTCCGAATCAGTTACCGACAATGCCCCGCGGGTTTTTCCATGAAAAGAGTGTTCCGCATAGGCAATTCTGGCCCGCTCAGGTCCCTGATATTTTTCTGCCAGCTTGAGAGCAGCCTCTACCGCCTCGGAACCACTCGATCCCAAAAAAACCATATCGAGATCCTGCGGAGCAATAGCAGCAAGATTTTTGGACAAGGCCGCGGCGTACTGGGACATGAAGGCGATGGCGATTTCATGACGTTTTTCATCCTGAAACTGTTTTCTCATTGCCAGCAAGCGCGGATGATTGTGCCCGCAGGCAATCGAGCCGAACCCGCCAAAAAAATCCAGAATTTTACGGCCGTTCTGATCCGTGTAATACATCCCTTCCGCACTTTCAACTTTTACCTTGTTAAACCCCAGCAGCTTGAGAAAATGGAGCTGACCCGGGTTCATGTAGTTACAGAACAGATCGGTTATGCTCTGTATGTCCAGACTCTTGGCCTGTTCAACACTCAAAAGCTCCGGCCTGGTTATGGTTTGATTCGACATGTTTGTTGTACCCCCTCGGGAATAATTTCGCCCTGGTGTTTTAAAAATCAAATATGCAGCCGCCGCGCAAGATCAGAGTTCATCAGCGCATCAGGATCGATACTCTGCCGAACTGCCCGAAACTGCTCCAGTCCGGGATACATGGCGGCAAAACTCTCGGGAGACATGCAGGCGTCCTTGGCAAGATAGATTCGGCCGCCATAGTCACGGGTTATCGCTTCCAGTGACCGGAGCAGCTCGACAACCCCTTTCTTGTGTGGAAAATCCAGCGCCAGAGTATAACCGCGCTGCGGAAAAGAGAGATAACCTTCACCCTCGCCACCCAGTGTCTTGAGCACGGCAAGAAAAGAAGCTGCACGAGAGCGGACAATCTGCTCCAGCAACTGACGAATCCCTGAAATACCTGCCTCATCCGGCAATACGCACTGAAACTGATAAAACCCGCGCCGGCCATAAACCCGGTTCCACTCAAGCAGGGCATCCAGAGGATAGAGAAACCGCTCTAGCAACACCAGCCGCTCCCGCCCGCCGTTGGGTATGCGGTGATAATACAGTTTGTTGAAAGCAGCTATACTCAACGGATTCAATACAAAACCCGGCAAATCTGCCGGCACCCGCAAACGCTTTGGAGCCGGCTCGTCCAGGGATTCCGTTGCCGGCTCCGCAAGTTCAAGAATACCTCGCCCAAGCCGGCTGCCTCGCGCCATGGCATCAATCCAGCCTACCGAATAGCTGATACCATCAGCCCTGGCCTGCTCGAATGCGGAAAAAAAGTCCTCCAGGCCAGCCATGCGCATCTCCCGCACCTGAACTGCATTAGTTGCTCTCCGGCTCATCCTGAAGCAGACCACCAGAATGATGCCGGTGAGACCGGCCCCACCGATGGTGGCACTAAACAGTCCGGCGTGCTGTTGTCGTGAGATGCGTCGTTGTTCGCCCGTTGGCAACAACAGCTCAATCCACTGCACATGCCGGCCAAAACTTCCCGCCACCTCATGATTCTTGCCGTGTACATCATTGGCGATTGCGCCGCCGATTGTAACAAAGCCTGTACCGGGGCTTACCGGAGCACAGTACCCCTGAGGAAGAAACGTATGTAGTATTTCATGGAAAGTCACACCTGGCTCACATACTAGCTCTCCAGTCTCCGGGTCAAAGGAGAGAATCCGGTTGAGCTGCCGCACCAGCAACGCCCCACCGCCACTGTTCAGCGCGATATCCCCATAGCTGCGACCACCGGCATAAGCAATCACACTGCCGGTCTGTGAAGTGTGCTCGAATGCTACCGGCACCTCATCGACTGTTTCTGGCAAACATGCCATTGCACGGGCGTAACTGCTTCTGCCCCATCCGGTAAACACCCTGGTCTCACAATCAGCCATTACGCTGTTCCGTCAACCGGAGCCGATTCATTGGCAGAACGCCGTACCAGTTGCAGCGCAAAAGGTAACACGGCGAAACCCAGCCCCACGGCGAACCACAGGGTCGTCAGCCGTATAATCGCGGTGGCGGCCACTGCAATATGTGGCTCCACACCCAGCACCATCAACAAACCGATCATTCCCACCTCAACCCCCCCAAGACCACCTGGCAGCATGGATATCGCCCCTGCCAGCATGGAAAACGAGAAAATGAAAACAGCCTGTTGCAAGGTCACATCCACGCTCAGCGCATGCAGCAAAATGTAGAAAGCCACACACTCTGCAAGCCAGCCGATTACACTGAGGGCTAGTACAACACTGAACGAATACCAGGTAAACAGACGAGCAGTCAGGCGCAGCATGTGGCGCATTTTGGCGAACAAACGGGGGCGATTTCTCCCGGTAGCGACATAAAGCCATCCCGTAGCTGAAATCAGCGGGGCAGGCCGCACAAACAGCCAGGTAAGCAGCAATACAGCAGCACAACCCGCCAGCGCCAGCCAAAGATAGCCGGAAAAAGCGGTAATACCAACCAGACAGAGCGCCAGCATGGCATTCATATCGCCCAGCCGGTCACCTATGAAAAGCGGACCCACCTTTGTATAGCTGTAGCCATGACACCGCTCTATCAACCACAGCCGCAATAATTCACCGACCTTGCCAGGTGTCGTGGTCATGGAGAAACCGGTGAAATAGTACAACAGGCTTCGTCCAGTCGGCACCTCAAGACCAATATGCTGCGATAAAAACTGCCAGCGATACCCCCGAGTGAAATAGTTGACCAGGGACAACAACAGCAACACCACAACAACCACCGGGCTGATTCGGGTTATATGTTCGATAACCTGACCTCCGCCCGCCAGCACTGCAGACAGCACCATCGCACCAACAAACAGCACCACGGTCAAAACGACCATATACTGGGCCCGATGAAGACGTTGGGGAGAAAAGTTACTCAACAACCTGTACCGACTAACAACATATTTTTTTGTATGTAACATTACGAAAATAACAGTTGTGACATCTTAGAAGCAGCAATACTACTCAAGACGCCACGCACGACAGCTGTCCGGCGCAAACCGGAATGGCTGGCTTTATGGCTGGATCGACTGATAGCGGGCAATCTGGCTCCCGGTGATCTGCCGCATATCATCACCCTGAAGCCATGCCCGGTTCCATTCAACAATCCACTCCAGCGCCACGGGCAGATCAAGTTTGGGAGTAATACCGAGCACGTCCCTGGACTTGGCGCAGTCCAGCTTTAAATAGTGCGCTTCGTGCGGATGTTCTCCACTATCCAGTTTCCAACTGGCACCCTCTCCCCAGAGCTGAACCAGGTAATCAACAATCCAGGAAACCGGCCGTGCGCTGGACTCCTCCGGGCCAAAGTTCCACGCTTCGGCAAATGGCGTCCCCCCTGTATACAAACGCTCTGCCAGCAAAAGATAACCGGCCAGCGGCTCCAGCACATGCTGCCAGGGACGTATTGCATCGGGATTTCTTATCAGTACCGGCTGCCTGGCCGCGATAGCACGCATGATATCGGGAATAAGGCGATCTTCGGCCCAATCCCCTCCTCCAATCACGTTACCGGCACGCGCACTCGCCAGCGCTAGGGCATGGCGGTCATGCTCTGCTGCGGAAAAGTAGGAGTCGCGGAAGGCGGAGGTAACAAGCTCGGCGCAGGCCTTGCTGTTGGAGTAAGGATCATGTCCACCCAGGCGTTCATTCTCCCGGTAACCCCACACCCACTCCTTGTTCTGGTAGCACTTGTCGCTGGTCACGTTGACTACTGACTTGACACCACCAGACTGGCGCACCGCTTCCAACAGATTGACGGTACCCATAACGTTGCTGCTGTAGGTCTCAACGGGATCCCGGTAGGAGTGGCGCACCAACGCTTGTGCTGCCAAGTGAAAAACTATCTCTGGCCGATGCTGCGCAAACAGCTCACGAAGGGTGGGAAAATCACGGATATCCCCGATGGCAGAGACCATTCCATCGGCAACATTCGCCACCCTGAACAGGCTGGGCTCCGTGGGTGGCTCCAGCGAGTAGCCCACCACCTCGGCCCCCAGCTTCTGCAACCACAGGGAGAGCCAGCTCCCCTTGAATCCGGTATGGCCGGTTACGAGAACCCTTTTCCCGGCCCAGAAGGTGTTCTCCCCCCTCACGGTCTCGATCACCTGCCGGTTGCAGCGGCTATCTGCTCGCAAATATATCTGGCCAGCGGCATGCTGCAGGTAAACACTGGTGAGACAGTATTCAACACATGCATGGATTTGGCGTCTCCCTCGACGATAAAGTCTGAAACCATCCGGTGGGTCTCGGTATTCACCAGTTGCGGCTGTATCTCGGGGCGAACCCAGTCACGATAGTCGCTCGATCTGATTCCCTCGACAAGCCGACCAGCAGCCGTGATCAAACGGGACTGGGCACTCCCGGTAAAGCGCTGCAGACAGGCCTTGCAGATCTCCCGTCCCCCCTGAAACATCTGGCCGATACCTGTGGTGACGACACTGGACATCTCAAACGGATGGAAACCATCTGCTCCATGATACTGTTCCCGCCACAACGCCGGCTTCACCGCCGGTCCCAGTTTGGCCTTGCCATCCACACCCAGAACGATATGCACCCCGGGATAGGAGCCGGACAGATCAGCAGCCGCCGTTACATGGGTACGAAAGGCACCCGGCACATCACTGGACTCCAGGTAGTTGTGCTTGAGGGGAAGCAGGCGATAACCCTCTGCAAAACCGAATTCCTGCGCAATCTGGTCAGCATAGAGACCGGCACAGTTGACCACATAATCCGCCTGCACCGTTCCCAGCGTGGTTACAAACTCATCGCCGGCCTTGCGCAGAAAACTGGTTTCGTAATAAAACTTTACTCCGGCATCGCGGGCATCCTGCTCCATCTGCTGCATCACGGTAACTGGGTCTACCGATGCGGTAGTGGGAGAGAAAAGGGCATGCTCGTAAACCCTGGCTCGCGGCTCAATCTCTTTTGCCTGCTTGGCGGTAACCTGTTCCAGTTTCACCCCATTACCATCCGCGCGCCGCTGCAGCTCATCCAGAGCCGACAGCTCATCACCATCTCTGGCAATCACCAGTTCGCCACACTTGTTAACGGGGATTTTCTTGTTCTCACAGTACCGGGTTAACTGCTGATTACCCTCTTTGCAAAACCGGGCTTTCAGGCTATCGGCCGACCAGGAAAATCCGGCATCCAACACACCATTGTTACGACCGCTGGAGTGTCGGGCACAACCGTTTTCCTTGTCAATTAGGGTTACTGTGGCGTCAGGAAAGCGCTGCTTCAGCTCGCGAGCAACGTTAACGCCAGTAATGCTTGCACCGATAACCAGAAAGTCTGTTTTCATTATTCAATACCCCTGAGTGTGTTGTTTTTCCAGGAACTGTATCCGTCCTTCACTGAAACAAGATATGTTACGTTCAGAGCACCCGGGTTTTGCGCACGACGGATGCAAATTTTTGGTTGCAAAAAACATCTACATTCTGCAAACGCGAAATGCCAGCAGAAAGCTGGCATTCCGACTGTGCGCAAATACCCTTATCTACCCTTTTTCTTTTTTTCAATCAAATCATGAATAACAGGCGTCAGCACCACCTCCATCGCGAAGCCCATCTTGCCACCAGGCACCACAAGGGTGTTCGGACGTGACATGAACGAACCATCGATCATATCGAGCAGATAGGGGAAATCCACACCTTTGGGATAGCGGAAGCGAATGACCACGAAACTCTCGTCCGGGGTGGGAATGTCCCTGGCGATGAAGGGATTGGATGTATCCACCGTTGGCACCCGCTGGAAGTTGATATGGGTGCGGGAGAACTGCGGGGTAATGTAGTTCACATAATCGGGCATGCGGCGCAGGATGGTCTCCACGATAACCTCCGGCGAATATCCCCGCTGACCATGGTCGCGGAAAATTTTCTGAATCCACTCCAGGTTGACGATAGGCACCACACCCACCAGCAGATCCACATGCTTGCTGACATCCACATCACCGGCAACCACACCGCCATGCAGACCTTCATAGAACAGCAAGTCGGATGTGCCAGGCTGAATCTCCTCCCAGGGAGTAAACTCGCCAGGCTTCTGCCCATAGGGTTCCGCCTCTTCGTCGCTGTGCAGATAGAAACGGCGCTTGCAGCCACCGGTCTCGCCGTAGGTCCTGAAAGTATCCTCCAGCTTGTCGAACAAATTGGCCTCCGGGCCAAAATGACTGATGGTTTTACCTTTTTCGGCGTACTCCTTGATCGCACGCTTCATCTCGGCACGATCATACTTGTGGAAACTGTCGCCCTCCATCACCAGCGGATTGATGTTTTCACGATGGAAGATGTGTTCAAAGGCGTTTTTTACGGTAGTGGTGCCGGCGCCGGAGGAACCGGTTACGGCGATAACTGGATGTTCTACGGACATAATAAGAGACTCTCCCGGTTAATTTTTATCCATACCCGAATCCGTGGCTCCGGGTACAACCCAATGCTTGACTGATATATTCTATAGAAACAGGCGTTATAAGTCGCGAAAAAAAGAGGTGCGCTATCATATCGTCAGCACGGGCGGTGGCATCTGCAGAAAAAACCCCTGGCTGGCCAGCGCCGCCACCACTTCGTCACGATCCACTCTGGCCAAGGTTCGCTCCGGTGTCAGTTCCAGATCCATGACATGCTCCCGCCTCCCCAGCGAAACCAGCAGTGCGTCAGGCACCTTTGAAAAATCAGCCTCCCCTTCCGAGATGGTTACATACAGATAGGTTTCCGCCTTTTTGCTGCAACGATAGATAGCGCAATGCATTCAAATACCCTGTTTTCCTGCCAGAATCTCCGCCTTGTTGGCTATATCCGTAATACTGTCGAGCACCGCCCGCTGTACCGCCGGATATTTGTCCAGCGTTGCCTGACTGACTGTGCGGCTGTCCCGCTTGTCAGCCACCCCTTGCTGTACCCACGCCTCGAATGCCACCACTGCCGTGTTAAGACGCTTCACCTCCGCACGCAGCCCTGGCACAAACAGGCGGGCGATCATGTTGACATGCTTCATGGGCGAAGGCTCTTCGAGGGGTGGGCCGTTCATCAGCTCGGCCGAGCGCAAACGACGCAGCCACTGTTCAACCTCATAAGCCTGCGAAACGAGTTCGGCAAGCTGCGTCTGCAACAGCCGTCTTCTCTCGCGCCGCTCCAGCAACCGGAAAAAAAGCAACCCGCCCAACCACATGGAGATGACCGCCGTTACCGCACCGGCAGAGAAAAAAAGTATCTGATCAGCCATGGAATCCAACATCATTGACGCTCGAAGATCAAATCCCGGACACCGTGACCGAGCCGCTGTCCACGCAACTCGAACTTGGTCAGCGGCCTGGAGTCCGGCCGTGGAACAAAGTTATCCACCCCGGCAGTATTACGATAGCCAGGAGCGCTTTCCAATGTTGCCATCATGTGCTGCGCATAATCCTCCCAGTCGGTAGCCAGGTGAAAATACCCTCCACTGCGCAATCTGCTCCGTACCAGTTGCACAAAATCCGGCTGCACGATACGCCGTTTGTGGTGGCGTTTCTTGTGCCAGGGATCGGGAAAAAAGAGCTGCACAACGTCCAGCGATTGTTCGGGAATATTCTCCCGCAAAACCGACACCGCATCCTCGCAAACAACCCTTACATTATCCAGTTCCGCACTTTCCAGAGCACGCAGCAACCGCCCGGCACCGGGGCGATGCACCTCGATACCCAGATAGTCATTCTCCGGATGGGCCTGCGCCTGCTGCAGCAACGAAACCCCGTCCCCGAAACCAATCTCCAGCACCAGACACGACGCCTTACGGCCAAAAATTTCTTGAAAATCAAACAGATAATCGCCAACATCCAGCCCGTAACGAGGCCACAACTGGGTCAAGGAGCGCTGCTGTGAAGGTGTAATTCGCCCTTCCCGGCGCACAAAACTGCGAATCGGGCGATGCGGCTGTACGGCTTTCTCCGGCAAGCCCGCCCTCAAAAAAAAGTACCGCCCAGAGGGGATGATGCACTGGCGAAACGCTTGCGCGGAATACGACCGGCCAGCCACGCCTCCCGACCAGCCTCTATCGCCTTTTTCATCGCAGAGGCCATCAATACGGGTTGTTTCGCCCCGGCAATGGCGGTGTTCATCAGCACCCCGTCACACCCCAGCTCCATCGCTACGGCGGCATCAGACGCCGTGCCCACCCCCGCATCCACCAGCACCGGAACTTTCAGTTCCTCGACAATGGAGAGGATATTGTAGGGGTTGCGAATCCCCAGCCCGGAGCCAATCGGCGCGGCCAGCGGCATAACTGCAACACAGCCCATCTGTTCAAAACGCTTGGCGATGATCAGGTCGTCATTGGTATAGACCATCACCTTGAAATCCTCCTTGATCAGGGTCTCCGCCGCTTCCAGGGTCTGCAACACATCCGGAAACAGGGTCTTCTCATCCCCCAGCACCTCCAGCTTCACCAGATCATGCCCATCCAGCAGCTCCCGGGCCAGACGGCAGGTACGCACAGCATCTTCAGCCGTATAACAGCCAGCAGTATTGGGCAGAATCGTATATCTGTCCGGAGGAATCGCCTCCAGCAAGCTGGGCTCATCAGGATTTTGTCCAATATTGGAACGGCGAATCGCCACGGTGACGATCTCGGCGCCACTGGCCTCGGTGGCCCGCCGGGTTTCATCGAGATCCTTGTATTTACCCGTACCCACCAACAGGCGGGATTGGTACTCTACCCCGGCGATAATCAGGGGTTTATCCTCGGGGGCAAGCTGCGTATTTGACATTGAGCATATCCTGCTAGTTATTGACAACAGTTATCCGCACCACTATACCTGCCGTCGGCGGTTTCAGCCACCACCGATTGCATGCACGATTTCGAGCCGCATCCCTTCCCCCAGACGGGTTTCCGCGTAGGCGCTACGGGACACGATCTCCCGGTCAATCTCGACCGCCAGGCGCTTTCCGGCCAGACCCAGCTGCTCAACCAACTGGCTGACAGTCATATCCGGCTCGATATCGTATGGCTCACCATTGAGTATGATTTTCATAATGGGTAAACTGATGTTTGACAATAAAAAGGAATATTCTACCGCGCGGGTGTAGTTCAATGGTAGAACCTCAGCTTCCCAAGCTGATGGCGTGGGTTCGATTCCCATCACCCGCTCCAGTTTCCCCCCATATTGTACTTACCTGGGACACCTGTTCAATTCACGGGGGATTGAACGTTAATATAGCTTGAATCACATCCGGGGATATAAATGGTCAATATTGATGTTTTCAACGGCGATGCCGACGGAATTTGCGCCCTGCAGCAACTACGCCTGAATGAACCACTTGAGAGCACACTCATTACTGGCGTCAAACGGGATATCAATCTGCTCAAGCGGGTATCAGCCAACGCCGGAGACCGGATTACGGTGCTCGACATCTCACTGGATAAAAACCGGGAAGATCTGTGCAGGCTGCTGGAACTGGGTGCCGAAATCCACTATTTTGATCATCACTACGCCGGTGATATCCCCTCTCACCCTCACCTGATCACAACTATCGACACCAGCCCCGCAACCTGCACCAGTCTGCTGGTCAATACCCATCTGGGACAGCGGTTCTGCGCCTGGGCGGTGGTAGGGGCATTCGGAGATAACTTCGACAACAGCGCCCGTGAAGCTGCCGCAACTCTTGAACTCGATGAGCAGCAGCTGGATCAGCTGCGCCAGCTGGGCATCTATCTCAACTACAACGGCTATGGAGCTACAGTGGAGGATCTGCATTTCCCCCCGGATCAACTGTTCCGCAGCCTGCATCCCTATGCCGATCCACTGGATTTTGTGCAGCAGAGCCCTATCTTCACCCGTCTGAAGCAGGGTTATGAAGATGACATGACAAAAGGCCGGCAGCTGAAGCCGGAAATCGAGACCGGGCAATATGCACTCTACCTGTTACCGGCCGAACCCTGGGCTCGCCGGATCAGCGGTGTTCTGGGCAACCAGCTGGCACAGGAGGCACCGCGACGGGCCCATGCGCTGCTCACCCGGCTACCGGATGGCGGTTATCTGGTCAGCGTGCGCGCACCTCTTGCCACCAGGGAGGGAGCGGATGAACTGTGCCGCCAGTTCCCTACAGGAGGTGGCCGTAAGGCTGCAGCCGGGATCAATCATCTTCCCGAGCAGCAACTCGATACCTTCATCGCCAGGTTCAAGGAGATATATAGCTAGTCATGGCCTGGGACGCCTGGTTTACTCTTGCAGTCGTGCTGCTGTCATTCGGGCTTCTGGCCTATAAAGGGCATGCCCCGGATGTCATTCTGCTGGGAGCACTCACCACATTGCTGGTAAGTGGCATTCTCACCCCCCAGCAGGCTCTGGCCGGTCTTGCCAATGAAGGAATGGTGACAGTGGGCGTTCTGTACGTGGTGGTCAGCGGATTACGCGAAACAGGAGGCATCGCCTGGATCGCCCAGCACCTGCTGGGCCGTCCCAAATCACTGCCACAGGCTCAACTCAAGGTAATGGCACCGGTAGCCACATTGAGCGCCTTCCTCAACAACACGCCGGTGGTTGCCATTTTTATCCCTGCCATCCGTGACTGGGCCAAACGTAACCGGCTGTCGGTTTCCAAACTGATGATTCCACTCAGCTACGCCGCCATCGCCGGCGGTACCTGCACCCTGATCGGCACCAGCACCAACCTGGTAGTCAACGGCCTGCTCATCGAAGAGACCGGGTTACCCAGCCTGAGCATGTTTGAACTCAGCTGGATCGGGATACCGTTGGTAATCATGGTGATTCTGTTTGTGGTACTGACCAGCAAATGGCTGCTGGTAGAGCGGGTACCGGTCATTGGGCAGTTTGCAGATGTACGCGAATATACTGTCGAGATGGTTGTCGAAGCCAACAGCCCCCTGGTCGGGAAAAGCATCGAGGATGCCGGTTTGCGCCAGCTGCCCGGCCTCTATCTGGTGGAGATCGAACGCAACGGACAGCCCATCACCGCCGTCTCTCCTCACGAGCGCCTGCAGAATGATGACCGGCTGGTGTTTGCCGGTATTGTCGATTCGGTAATCGATCTGCAGAAAATCCGTGGACTCAAACCCGCCACCAATCAGGTATTCAAGCTCGACTCACCCGACGAGGAGCGCACCCTGGTGGAGGCAGTACTGTCGGACAGCTCACCACTGATCGGAAAAAGTGTGCGCGAAGGCCAGTTTCGCACCCGCTACAACGCAGCAATTATTGCCGTGGCGCGCAATGGCAAGAAGATCCGCGAGAAAATCGGTGATATCGTACTGCACCCCGGAGATACATTGTTACTGGTCTCCCACCCCCGTTTTGTTGATCAGCAGCGCAACTCCCGCGACTTTTTTCTGGTCAGCCGACTGGATGACTCCCGGCCACCGCGTCACGAACGAGCATCCATCGCGGTAGCCATTCTCTGCTTCATGGTGATCAGTGTGGTATCCGGCTGGCTGAGCATCCTCGAAGCCGCCCTGCTGGCAGCCGGCGCAATGATTATTTCCCGTTGCACCAGCGCCTCAATTGCCCGCAACGCCGTAGACTGGCAGGTGCTGATGGTCATTGCTGCCTCGTTCGGGATCGGCACCGCCCTGCAGACCACCGGCGCCGCCGGCGGCGTTGCCGACACACTGGTCTCTCTTGCCAACGGCGTTCCCTGGCTGGCGCTGGCACTGATTTTCATCGCCACTGCCCTGTTCAGCGCCCTGGCTACCAATAATGCTGCGGCGGTACTGATGTTTCCCATCGCCCTGCTGACCGCCCGGCATCTTGAGGTCAGCATTCTGCCCTTTGCCATCACCATCATGATTGCCGCATCGGCAAGTTTTGCCACGCCGATCGGCTATCAAACCAATCTGATGGTTTTTGGCGCCGGCGGCTACCGTTTCTCTGACTACCTGCGCATCGGCATCCCGTTGACTGTACTGGTCGCGTTGCTCACAACGGTTTTGGTACCGCTGGTCTGGCCGTTTTGATATTCCCTAGCCCACATTTCTCACCAGATGACGAGATGATCGCGCAGAGATTTGGATTCACAAGGCTTTTTACGAAGGAGCGAAATAACAGTGTGTATTTCCGACTGAGTAAAATGCCTTGTAGATTCAAAGATCAAGCGAGGGCTCGTCATCCTGGTGAGAAATGCGGGCTAATCCCCCCCTGAGGCTTCTGAACTCGACATATTTGGTTGCCGGGTTAATAATACGTCGTAACCTTTCGCTAACTTCAATAAAAGGAAAATCGGGTTTTTATCATGGGAAAGATAGTCAAGATAGTTGCCTCCCTGCTGGTTGCTCTCATTCTGCTGCTGGTTGTCGCCGCCGTCGCGCTGCCACTGTTGATTGATCCCAACGATTTCCGTGATGAAATATCCACTCTGGTCGAGGAACAGACCGGCCGCAAATTACAGATCGAAGGGGAGATCGGTTTTTCCGTATTTCCCTGGCTGGGAATCGAGCTGGGGGCGATGGAGCTGAGCAACGCACCCGGCTTTGGAACCCAAGCCTTTGCCGGCATCGATCGGGCAGATCTGAAAATAAAACTGCTCCCGCTGCTGCGTAAACAGGTTGAGATAAAAACCATCGTTCTGCACGGACTGAATGTTAATCTTGCCCGTGATAAATCCGGCAAGACCAATTGGGACGATCTGGTCTCCTCCGAGCAGGAACAAACCCCGCCGGAGCCTGCCGAAGAGGAATCATCAGCCACCCTGGAGAGCCTTGAAGTCAGCGGAATCGAGATCCGCAATGCCCGTCTGAGTTGGGACGACCAGCAGAGCGGCGCCCGCTATGCGGTAAAAAACCTGAATCTGGAAACCGGTGCACTAAACCCCGGTCAACCCTTTCCCCTCAAACTGGAGCTGGATGCCGAGGCCAGCGAACCTGCTGTGCGCGCCCATGTGACATTTGCCAGCACTGTCACCTTCGATCTGGAGCGGGAAACCTATCTTCTTGACTCCCCCCGTATCGGCCTGAATACCAAGGGGGATATCATTCCCGGTGGAAACATCGACCTGAGCCTCGATGCCAACTCCATCAGCGCAGATCTGAAGCAGCAACTGGCACAGTTGAAAGGACTGAATCTATTTGTGGCTGGCGCCCGGCTTACCGGTCAGGTTGATGTAAACAAGCTGCTGGACAAGCAGTCCATCAAGGGCGCCATTAAACTGGTACTGGAAAAACCGGAATTGTTACAACAGTTTCTTGGCAACGAGCCAGCACCTGTCAAACTGGAGGCACTTCAGGATACGGTATTGACCACCGCATTTAACGCCGATCTGGGTACCCAACAGCTCAAGCTCGGTAATCTGAAATTGCAGACACTGGGAACAGAGCTTGTGGCAACCGTCGATGGCCAACAGATCATCGACAAACCACAATTCACCGGCACACTGAATCTTGGTCAACTCAACCTCCGCCAGCTACTGGAAAAACTGGCAATAGAGCTTCCTGAAACCGCAGATCCGGCGGTATTGCAATCACTGGCCATGAATCTCGATTTTGCTGCCACCACGGAAAGCGCCGAGGTTTCGAAACTCGAGCTGAAACTGGATGACACCACCCTGAAAGGCAGCGCCGGTATCACCAACTTCAGCAAACCAGCCATCCGTTTTGACCTGTCCATTGACGGTATCGATGCGGATCGTTACCTGCCTCCACCAGCCGAGGAACCGGAACCGGCTCCGCAAAAGAGCACCAAAAAAGATCTGTTGTTGCCTGATTTCGAACTGCCACTGGAACCACTGCGTGAACTCAATCTGCAAGGCAAGCTGCGGCTGGGCAAACTCAAAATAAGCGGCCTGCATGCAGCCGATATTCTGCTGGCGGTAAAAGCCAAAGACGGGCAACTGGAACTCAACCCGCTAAGCACTGCGCTCTATGGAGGAAATCTCACCACCCGCCTCACACTGGATGCCCGACAGGAAAAAGCCAAAATGAAGCTGCAGACAAAACTTGCCGGCCTGCAGGCAGGCCCACTTCTCAAGGATCTGGTAGATGACGACTACATCTCCGGCAAGGCAGATATCAGCATCGATGTAAGCGGCCAGGGTGCCACTTTCCTGCAGCTGCGCCAGACCATGAATGGCAAAGCCGCATTCTCATTCCAGAACGGGGCCGTCAAAGGAATCAATCTCGGCCAGATGTTGCGCAAGGCCTACGCGAAGCTGAGCAACAAGCCCCTGCCCAGGGAAGAAGAGACTGTCAAGACCGATTTCAGCGAACTGGGTGGCACCTTTACCATTGCCAACGGCGTGGTAACCAACAAGGATCTCAGTGCCAAGGCCCCCGCCTTGCGCGTTCAGGGTGAAGGAACCGTAAACCTTGTCACCGAGAAAATCAACTACCGCATCAGCACCTCTGTTGTTGGCACAGCTGCCGGACAGGGGGGAGCCGATCTCAAAGAACTCAAGGGTCTGACCATCCCGGTAAGAATTACCGGCAGCTTTGCAAATCCAAAAATCAAAGAAGATTTCACCTCGGCACTCAAAGCCAAAACCCAGGCTGAAATTGACAAGAAGAAAAAAAAGCTGGAAGCAAAACTGAAAGCTGAAGAAGTCAAGGCGAAGGCCAAACTGGATTCCGAAAAGGCCAAGGCCCAGGCCGAAGCAGAAAAGAAAAAACGGGAGCTGGAAGCCAAAGCCAAAGCCGAGGAGGAAAAGGCCAAGGCCAAGCTGGAACAGGAGAAGGAAAAAGCCAAACAACGCCTGGAAGACGAGCTGGAGAAAAAAGCTGGAGATCTGTTTAAGTTCTAGTCCGGATGTTCACCAAGCGGCGAGATAATCCAATCTATTCACTACTCGCCGAGTAGTTATGTGTGCTCAAAGAACAAGTGAGGGATCGGCAATCTATAGCCAACTCTGCTTGCAGACACCGGTTCTGCAATTTGGCAAAGGCCTCCTTTCACGCAAACCACACCCTCAATCTTTGTCAACGCCAAATTCGACCTTTAGAATCTCCAAATTAAATAAAAATGTAACTTACTCGAACAACTATCGCCACATTTGTTGACTTTGAGTTTAGACTATGTCTAAATATACCCACAAACATGATCAGGCTAATGAGCTAAAAGAAACCAGGAAACCAACAACAGGAGGAGCATTATGAAAATCACTAAATATTCCGCTCTGCTTGCCGCCGTTATTGCCGCACCGGCAATGGCTCAGCAGTGGCAGACATTACCGGACACACCGCCAACCCCAAAAGATAACCCGACTACCCCCGCCAAGGTTGAGCTGGGCAAGATGCTGTATTTTGACCCCCGTTTTTCATCCACCGGAACGGTCTCCTGCAACTCTTGCCACAACGTCATGCTGGGCGGTGAAGACAATCGACCGGTATCTGTTGGTATAGAGGGGCAAAAAGGTGGCCGCAGCGCTCCCACGGTCTGGAACGCCGCCTACCTGTCGGTTCAGTTCTGGGATGGCCGCGAACCAACTCTTGAAGCCCAGGCCAAGGGGCCGGTAATCAACCCTATCGAGATGGGAATGGAGAGTCATGAAGAGCTGGTTAACCGGCGCCTGAAAGCGATTACCGGTTATAAACCCTATTTTGAAAAAGCCTTTGGCGAAGGTGACGTGGTAAATATCGACAATTTTGCCAAGGCAATTGCGGCCTATGAGCGTACATTAATCACTCCTGACAGTCCTTACAGCCGTTATGTGAAAGGGGACAAAAAAGCACTGACCGCCCAGCAGATCTCCGGCATGGAGAAATTCTCCAAACTCGGTTGTGGCGGATGCCACTCCGGCGGTGCATTTGCCGGCCCTGCAAAACCGCTGGGAGAAGGATTTTTCATGAAATTCCCGACCTATACCAATAACGAGTACGTCAACAAATACAACCTGGCAGAAGATGTTGGCCGCTTTGAGGTAACCAAAAAAGAATCGGATAAAAACGTCTGGCGCGTTCCAACATTGCTTAATATTGCCCTGACCGCTCCTTACTTTCACAACGGCACAGTGAAGACTCTGGACGAGGCTGTTCGCGTGATGGCCAAGACACAGCTTAACAAGGATTTAAGTGATCAGGATGTTGCCGATATTGTTGCTTTCCTTAACGGTCTGACTGGCGAATTCCCCGAACAGACCATGCCGAGACTGCCGGCAACACCCGATTCGGTAATTGCTGATATGAAAAAGTAACAGGTTAGGCTGTTCCCAGCCGGAGCGTCTTCTGCCTGCGGGCAGGGGGCGCTTTTTTTTGGCCGGGATAAAAGAAGTTTAGCGCGTTCCGTGGATCACCATGGTTTTACCACGGGCAGTAATCAGACCCTGCAGTTCCAGATCTTTCAACACCCGACCCACCATCTCACGGGAACACCCCACAATACGCCCCAGCTCCTGACGGGTAATGCGAATCTGCATACCATCGGGATGCGTGATCGCATCAGGCTGACGAGCAAGATCGAGCAGGGCCCCCGCCACGCGGCCGGTCACATCCAGGAACGCCAGATTGCCTGCCTTGCGGCTGGTATCGCGCAAGCGCATAGCCATTTGCGATGCCAGCGCAAACAGGATTTCGGGGAACTGCGCTGAAATCTGGCGAAACTTAGTGTAACCGATCTCCGCCAGTTCACAATCCGTTCGGGCTCGCACCCAGGCGCTGCGCTGCTGACTGGAATCAAAAAGCCCCATCTCACCAAAGTAGTCACCCGGATTCAAATAGGCAAGCACCATCTCATGTCCCTCCTCATCCTCGATGAGAACAGAAACAGAACCCTTGATAATGTAATAGAGCACATCGGGACGATCGCCTTCGCATATAATGGTTCGTTTGGAGGCATAATGCCGACGATGGCAATGGGCCAAAAATTTTTGGATAGTCTCTTGATCAGGTTGTTCCATTTTCTACCATCAGGTTGTTTAATATAATGTGTTATAACAATCCCGCTGGAATTGAGCAACCGACACCCTCACAAGACAGCATTATTCAGCACATCCCGGTAACATACCGTTTTTGCATTCAGCAGAAACGCCGAACTGGATAGTGCGTCAGGAGAAATCATGAAAGCACGAATCAAATGGGTAGAAGAGGTTACCTTCCTGGGAGAGTCGGAAAGCGGCCATTCCCTGATTATGGACGGAGCACCGGAAAACGGCGGTCGCAATCTTGGCATGCGTCCGATGGAGCTGGTACTGCTGGGCATGGGGGGGTGTACCTCTTTCGATATTATCCATATCCTGAAAAAAGCCCGGCAACCGGTTTCTGATTGTGTTGTCGAAATTAATGCCCAACGCGCAGAAAGCATTCCCAAGGTATTTACCCGCATCCATGTCCACTTCATAATCAGCGGCACCGGCCTGAAAGAGACCCAGGTAAAGCGTGCAGTGAAGCTTTCTGCCGAAAAATACTGTTCAGCATCCCTCATGTTGGGAAAAACGGCTGAAATCACCCATGACTATGAGATCATTGAATCATGAACAGACCTGAACCGACACTGGGCATGCGCCACATCGCTCTGTATGTGAACCAGTTTGAGGCGTGTGAAAAGTTCTATGTGGAGCTGCTGGGGATGCAGGTGGAGTGGCGCCCCGATGCGGACAATGTCTATCTGAGCTCCGGCAACGACAATCTGGCCCTGCACCGCAGCAACAAGAATTTCACTGGCCCGCAGCATCTTGACCACATTGGCTTTATCATCAAGACGCCGGAGCAGGTCGCGGTCTGGCATGATTTTCTGCTCGCCCACCGGATAACCATGCGAAGCACTGTCAAAAATCATCGTGATGGCGCCTGCAGCTTCTATTGCGAGGATCCGGATGGAAATATTGTACAGATGATCTATCACCCACCATTGGCCGGGGAACGGTAGCGAGATTCCACAGGTGATAAAAAAACTCAACAAAAAACTGAAACTGCATGGCTTCAACAACCTGACCAAAACGCTGAGTTTCAACATATACGATATCTGTTACACCCACACCACCAGGCAGCGCCGCGCCTATATCGAATATATCGATGAAGAGTACAACGCCGCACGCCTGACCCGTATTCTGACCGAGGTTGCGCAGATCATCGGCGCCAACATTCTCAATATTGCCCATCAGGACTATGAACCTCAGGGTGCCAGCGTCACCATGCTGATCGCCGAGGAGCCCGCTGCTTCCGGTAAACTATCCAACAGCGCAGCACCCGGCCCGTTGCCGGATGCGGTGGTTACCCATCTTGACAAAAGTCACCTGACGGTTCACACCTACCCGGAGAGTCACCCCCACAACGGGATCAGCACCTTCCGCGTCGATATCGATGTATCCACCTGTGGACTGGTTTCCCCCCTCAAGGCGCTAAACTATCTGATTCACAGCTTTGAATCCGATATTGTCATTATGGATTACCGGGTGCGTGGTTTTACCCGGAACGTACGCGGCAGAAAACACTTCATCGACCACAAGATCAATTCAATCCAGAACTACCTGGCCAAAGACACCAAGGCACGCTATGAAATGATCGATGTCAACGTCTACCAGGAAAACATCTTCCACACAAAAATGATGCTAAAGGATTTCGAGCTAGACAACTACCTGTTCGATACGGATGGAAAAAAATTGAGCCCGACAGAGTACCACCAACTACATAAACGGATTAAACGGGAGATGCTGGAGATATTTTACGGACGCAATCTGCCGTCCACCACGTAGTGCAGTTCGAAGACGGGAAAGCACTTCAAAAAGAAAAACCCCCGGCGACTCTCCGGTAACCGGGGGCGTTATATGGCGTCCCCAAGGGGATTCGAACCCCTGTTACCGCCGTGAAAGGGCGGTGTCCTAGGCCTCTAGACGATGGGGACAAACTTGTTTTGGCTGACATTAAAACGCCAACCCTCTCTTTCAATTTTGGTGGAGCTAGGCGGGATCGAACCGCCGACCCCTTGCATGCCATGCAAGTGCTCTCCCAGCTGAGCTATAGCCCCGAAAGAGCGCGCATTTTACGCAGCCTCGCCGACGAGGTCAAGTACTAGCCTTGGCCATGTCAGCCCAAAGCAGTAATGTCCCCTTTGTCCAATTCTAAAATGTCCCCTTTTAATAGTAGCATCCGGAGGGGTCACCGTGACAGAGGAGCGCATTACGATGAGTCAACAGGAGCTGGATCGGGCCGACTGTTCCACAAGGCCGGAAAGCATTGGTCGATGAACAGTTGGAGGCCCCGAATGTTGCTGTGGTAGAGGTTCTGGCCACCGGGGCCGCTGCGGCCGTTGTAGTATTGCAGGGCCTGGCGGACAATGAAGCAGGCATTGTTCGGCTGCAGCAGGCGGG
>JALSHD010000151.1 GCA_026982395.1 Chromatiales bacterium
GTATAGAAGAAAAATTAATGCGTGTCAATATCGAGTCGGTGCACAAGTTTTTTAATTGGCCAGTAACAGCTCCAGCAACGCCTTCTGGCTGTGCAGCCGGTTTTCCGCCTCATCCCATACTACGCTCTGTGGCCCGTCGATGACTGACGCAGCTACCTCTTCACCGCGGTGAGCAGGCAGGCAGTGCATGAACAGGGCATCCGGTTTTGCCGCAGCCATGACCGCCTCGGTGACCTGGTAGTTGGCGAATGCCTTGACCCGTCTGGCCTGTTCTTCCTCCTGTCCCATGCTGGCCCACACATCGGTTACCACCAGGTCGCTGCCTGTTGCGGCTTCCAGTGGATCACGGATGAGGGTGACATGCTCCCCGGTACCGGACTCAAGTATGGCCGATTCCGGCTCATACCCTTCCGGGCAGGCGATATGAAGCTTGAAATCAAGTAGCCGGGCGGCCTTGATGTAGGAGTGGCACATGTTGTTGCCGTCACCTATCCAGGTAACTGTCCGTCCCCGGATATCACCACGATGCTCCAGGTAGGTCTGCATGTCTGCAAGCAGCTGGCAGGGATGGTAGCGATCAGTCAGCGCGTTGATTACCGGCACCCGGGAGCAGGCAGCAAAGCGCTCAATCTTTTCATGCTCAAAGGTTCGGATCATGATCACATCAACCATGCGAGACAGTACCCGGGCGCTGTCCTCGATGGGCTCACCCCGTCCCAGCTGGGTGTCGCGGGGTGAGAGAAAAATAGCGTGGCCACCAAACTGCGCCATGCCTGTTTCGAAGGAGACTCGGGTGCGGGTGGATGATTTTTCAAACACCATCCCCATGACCTTGCCTTTCAGGGGTTCATAATGCTCGCCCTGCTGCTGCATGGTTTTTAGCTCAACTGCCCGTTTCAGCAAGCTGCGCAGCTTGCCGGGGGGGAGATCTGTCAGGGTCAGGAAATGTGCCGGAGTAGTCATATCATGCTGCTGTATCCAGGGCCGCAAACTCGTTAATCAGCCTGCAAACCCGATCGACAATTTCGTCCGCTTCCTTCTCGTCCAGAATCAATGGCGGCAGAAGGCGAATAACATTGGTGGCGGTTACATTGATTAACAGTCCGGCATCCAGTGCCCTGGTTACGAGTTCGCTGCAGGGACGATCCAGCTCGATGCCAAACATCATCCCCTTGCCACGGATCTCCTTGACACAAGCGGATTCGGAGAGGGTGTTGCGCAAATTTTCCAGCATCCGGCTGGCCAGTTCTGCTGCCTGTGCCGGGAGATTTTGCTGCTCGAGGGTTTCTATAACCGCAAGGGCGGCGCTGCATACCAGTGGATTTCCGCCAAATGTGGTTGCATGGTTGCCCGGTTGAAAAACGCTGGCGGCGGCTCCACGGGCGAGGCACGCCCCAACGGGTACGCCGTTGCCCAGCCCTTTGGCCAGCGTCATTACGTCAGGGGTAATGCCACTATGCTGGAAGGCGAACATCTTGCCCGTGCGTCCCATGCCGGTCTGTACCTCATCCAGCATCAACAGCCACTCCTGTTCATCGCACAGGGTCCGCAGGCCGGGGAGGTAGTCGTCATCAGGCATTCGAACGCCGCCCTCACCCTGTACCGGTTCGACCAGTACGGCAACAACATCCGGGTCGTTTTTGGCGACATTGCGTATGGCGTCGAGATCGCTGTATTCGACCCGCACGAAGCCTCGTACCAGAGGCTCGAATCCGGCCTGAATCTTGCGGTTGCCAGTTGCGCTGAGGGTTGCCATGGTGCGGCCGTGGAAACTGCCACTGGTGACGACAATCGAAGGTGTTTTGATCCCTTTCTGGTGACCGTACAGGCGAGCCAGCTTGATGGCGGCTTCATTGGCTTCGGCACCGGAGTTGCAGAAGAAGGCCTTGTCCATCCCCGCCAGCCGGGTCAGCTCTCCGGCAAGCTGTTGCTGGAGAGGGATTTTGTAGATATTGGAAGTGTGCAGCAGCTTGCCGGCCTGTTCGCACAACGCCTTGCTGACTGCCGGGTGGGCGTGTCCCAGATTGCATACTGCGACGCCGCTCAAGGCATCCAGATAGCGTTTCCCGCAGGTATCCCACAGCCAAGCCCCTTCTCCCCGTTCGAAGGAGACGGGCAAAGGAGTATAGGTGTCCATAAGTTTATCGGACATCGGGTTCATCCTCCCCAAAAACAAAAAGGCAGTCCTGTCAGGGACCGCCATTAAAGGATTAATTTTACCGGCTAAGCTATGATGATGCAAACAAAAGTATAACCATCTGATTGGATTGGTGATTTTACGATAAATTACCTGCAGCAAAATCCCAGTTTACCAGCTCCCAAAAGGATTCTATATAGGTGGGACGGGCGTTGCGGTAATCGATGTAGTAGGCGTGCTCCCAGATATCGATGGTCAACAGCGGGGTTACTCCTTCAGTCAGCGGACAGCCGGCGTTGCTGGTGTTGACAATGCCTACCGAGCCGTTGCCGTTTTGTACCAGCCAGGTCCATCCTGAACCGAAATTGGTGGCGGCAGAGGTGGAGAACTGCTGTTTGAATTCACTGAAAGAACCAAAGCTTTCGTTAATTGCCTGTGCCAGTGCGCCATCAGGCTCACCGCCGCCATTGGGGCTCAGGCAGTTCCAGTAGAAGGTGTGATTCCATACCTGGGCGGCGTTGTTGAAAATGGCGCCGGCGGGTGCTGTTTTGATAATCTCCTCCAGGGCCAGATTCTCAAACAGGGTACCGGGGATCAGTTTGTTCAGGTTGGCCACATAGGCGGCATGATGTTTTCCGTAGTGGTACTCAAGGGTTTCGGCAGAAATCCTCGGGGCGAGCGCATCCTGGGCAAAGGGTAGTTCGGGTAGTTTGTGTTCCACTTTTTCAATCTCCTGAGATGATCTCTGATAAATAATGAATTATAGACTAGTCTGGTTTGAACAGCGCCAGCAGTTCGGCTGCCTCGTTGCGCTGTTGTCCGTTGCAGCTGATAGAGCGTTGTACCTTGAAATGAAATAGAGCTGCGCTTTGATAAATTTTCCGGGAAAACGGTGTGTCATGGTTTGAGATCAGTACCGGAATATTTTTTTGTGCTGCCTGCTCTGCCTCTCTGGCCAGTGCTTCCTGCTCGTGAAGGTCAAATTCGTTGCTGCTGTAGCGGGTGAAATATGCTGTAGTGTTGAGAGGGATGTAGGGTGGATCGGCGTAGATGACGCTGCCGCTCCGGGCCTGAGACATGGTTTTGCGGAAATCCTGACAGATAAACTCTGCCTGTTGTGCCTTGACATGAAACCGGCGCATCTCCTGCTCCGGGAAGTAGGGTCGTTTGTAGCGCCCGAAGGGGACGTTGAACTGATGGGATTTGTTGTAGCGGCACAGACCGTTGTAACAGTGGCGGTTCAGATAGAGAAACAGGGCGGCTTTCCGGGTGCTGTCGCGGGTGGTATTGAACTGGTGGCGAAGCTGATAGAATCGCTGTTCGTTATTGTTTTGCGGAGTGAAAAACTTTTGCGCGTAGTGGATAAACGGCTCCCCCTCTTGCTGCAGCACCTGAAAGAGCCGGATCAGATCAGGATTGACATCACTGATCAGATAACGGGGATAATCTGTATTGAGAAAGACAGCGCAGGAGCCGGCAAAGGGTTCTATCAGGCAGTCGCCTGCTGGTAACTCCGGCAGGATATGTTTCAGAACGCGGTATTTGTTACCCGCCCATTTCAGAAACGGGCGGGTAAGACGGGTTTGTTGCTGAACAATCACAAGGACTTGATAAAGACTTTGGAGTTGCGTTGATAGTTGTACATGGCTCGACGGGAGACAGGTAGCTCACTGATTTCCGCCGCCTGATAGCCTCGTTCCTGGAACCAGTGCGGGGTGTGGGTAGTGAGCACGAACAGCCGTTCGATACCCTGCTGCCTGGCCTTCTGCTCGATAAACTCCAGCAGCCGGCCGCCGCGCTGTTCCCCCCGGTAGTCGGGGTGAACCGCCAGTCCCGCCAGCTCAGCAATTTGTTCACCGGCAAAGGGGTGCAGTGCGGCGCAGGCGATGACGGCAGCATCACGCTCAACCACGCAGAACTGTTCAATCTCCATCTCCAGCCATTCGCGGGAGCGGTGCACCAGTATGCCGGCCTGCTCCAGCGGTGTAATAAGCTCCAGTATGCCACCTACGTCCTCAATAGTGGCAGGACGAATCCCCTCGAAGCGTTCCGTCGCTACCAGGGTGCCGGTGCCATCGCGGGTAAACAGCTCCTGTAACAATGCGCCATCCATCCGGCTGTCCAGCAGGTGGGCGCGATGCACACCCTCCTGGCAGGCGTTGATGGCACTGGCCAGCGGATCGGCCACAACAGTGGGGATATCGTTGCGATTGGCCAGTTGTTGCTCTGCTTCTGTCACGGTGAGTTCGCGTACCAGCTTCCCCTGGAGGTCGTGCAGGCCAGGGGCTTCGATCAGGTAGATCAGCTTTTCCGCAGCCAGTGCCTGGCCGACCGAGCAGGCCACCTGTTCTGCACGCAGGTTGAATATCTCGCCGGTAGGTGAGTATCCCAGCGGTGGCAGCAGTACGATGTTTCCACTATCCAGTTGCGCCGTAATGGCCGGAGCATCGATACGGCGCACCTCGCCGGTATGCCGGAAATCGATCCCGTCACGCACACCCAGAGGTTGAGCAGTAACGTAGTTACCCGAGGTGATGCGAATGGCGGCCCCGGCCATGGGAGAGTTGGCAAGGCCCATGGATAGCAGTGCCTCGATCTCCAGCCGCAGGCTGCCAACCGCCTGCTTTATACACTCCAGTGCGCTGTTATCGGTGATTCGCAAGCCCTGGTGATAGCGGCTGTCGATGTTCTGATCCCTGAGTGTTTGTTCGATCCGGGTGCGTGCACCATATACCAGTACCAGCCGTATCCCGAGGCTGTTGAGCAGCGCGAAATCATGCACCAGATGGGGGAAGCCCTCTCCCTCGATGGCATCTCCACTGAAAGAGATGACAAATGTACGGCCACGGAATGCGTTGATATAGGGTGCGGAGTTGCGGAACCAGTGTATAAAGGAAGGATTGTCAGATGGCATGTTTTACCCTGGGTTCTGCAGTCGATCGCCGGAGATGGGTTATAATTATCCTTTTAATCCGCAATAGGTGCAATCATGCCGGAATATCGCTCTCATACTACCACCCACGGTCGCAACATGGCGGGCGCACGCGCTTTGTGGCGTGCTACCGGTATGAAAAATGACGATTTCGACAAGCCGATCATCGCCGTTGCCAACTCCTTTACCCAGTTTGTTCCCGGCCATGTTCACCTGAAAGACCTCGGGCAGCTGGTGGTGCACCAGATAGAACAGGCGGGCGGGGTGGCCAAGGAGTTTGATACCATCGCTATCGATGACGGGATCGCCATGGGCCACAGCGGCATGCTCTATTCGCTGCCCTCGCGGGAGCTGATTTCTGATTCGGTAGAGTACATGGTCAATGCCCACTGCGCCGATGCGCTGGTGTGCATCTCCAACTGCGACAAGATCACTCCCGGTATGCTCAATGCTGCCCTGCGTCTCAATATTCCCACCGTGTTTATCTCCGGCGGGCCGATGGAGGCCGGCAAGGCGGTTATTGAAGGGAAAGAAGTGCATCTGGACCTGGTGGATGCCATGGTTTCCGCTGCCGATCCGGATGTGAGTGATGAGGATGTGCTGGCGATGGAGCGCTCTGCCTGTCCCACCTGCGGCTCCTGTTCCGGTATGTTTACCGCCAACTCCATGAACTGTCTTACCGAGGCGTTGGGCCTCTCCCTGCCGGGTAATGGCAGCCTGCTTGCCACCCATGCAGATCGCAAAAATCTGTTCATGGAGGCGGGCCGGCTTATTGTGGAGCTGGCCAAACGCTACTACGAGCATGATGATGCATCGGTACTGCCGCGCTCCATTGCCACTTTCGAGGCGTTTGAAAATGCCATGTCGCTGGATATCGCCATGGGCGGCTCCACCAATACCATCCTGCACCTGCTGGCGGCTGCCGAGGAGGCGAAAGTCCCGTTTACCATGGCGGATATTGATCGGCTGTCACGTCGAGTTCCGAATCTGTGCAAGGTGGCTCCTGCCACCCAGAAATATCACATGGAAGATGTCCATCGTGCCGGTGGCGTGATGGCAATTCTCGGTGAACTGGATCGGGCCGGGCTACTCCATCGTGAGAACCCCACTATCCACAGCTCCACCCTGGGGAATGCTCTGGAACACTGGGATATCTGCTGCACCAGCGACGAGCAGGTGCATACCCTGTTTCGTGCCGCGCCGGGCAACGTCCCCACCCAGCAAGCCTTCAGCCAGGACAAGCGCTGGTCCGAACTGGATCGGGATCGGAGCAGTGGCTGCATCCGGGATATCGAACATGCCTACAGCAAGGATGGCGGGCTGGCTGTGTTGTATGGAAATATTGCTGCAGACGGTTGTGTGGTTAAAACAGCCGGGGTGGATGAAAGCATTCTGACCTTTTCCGGCCCGGCCCGTATCTTCGAGAGTCAGGATGCCGCAGTAGAAGCAATTCTCAATGATCAGATAAAGGCCGGGGATGTTGTAGTCATTCGTTACGAAGGGCCGCGCGGCGGGCCGGGGATGCAGGAGATGCTCTATCCCACCAGCTATCTCAAATCCAAAGGTCTGGGCAAGGCCTGTGCATTAATCACCGATGGACGTTTTTCCGGCGGGACATCAGGGCTGTCCATTGGACATGTTTCTCCGGAGGCGGCTGAAGGGGGGGCAATCGGTTTGATCGAAGAGGGGGATATTATCGAGATTGATATTCCTGCACGCGCTATCCGGGTTGCTGTTTCTGACAGTGAACTGCAACAGCGCCGGAGCGACATGGAGTCGAAAGGAGCACGGGCCTGGAAGCCACTAAACCGGCAGCGTGAAGTGAGCGCTGCGCTGCGCGCCTATGCTGCCATGACCACCTCCGCCGCACGTGGTGCGGTGCGGGATGTTTCCCAGCTGGAGTGAAAAGGGAAACGGTACAGGTTTTGGTTTTTGTCTCCGGGTTAATATCTTGAGGGCATCTCTAAAAATGCACTTTTTCCGCGATAGCGGCGCCAGCTCCGTGCCCGAATCCTCATGTATTTCTTATACACTGCGGTTCTCGGCAATTGCTCCATGCATTGCTCTACCTCCTGCGTTCATGCAGTCGCGTGCGCGGAGCTTCCTTGCTCTCACGAAAAAATTACTGTTTATAGAGGAGCCCTTGAAGGAGTACCAGGTACTTGCCTGCGTATCCGCCAGGTAATTTCAGGCGGACTATTCTCATGGCTGCTTGTCTGTTTTTTCGGGACGGAAAACCCTCTTCAACACCTCCTGTTTCCGTCAATTATTCTGGTTTTTTATAGATATTGAGCTATTCCGGCTTGGGGGGGGAGAACGGATTGTGTCCGGTACCGGTATCAATACGATTACCCCATGGATTTTATTCAGCAAACAGCGCTGTTTCTGATCTCGTTGGTGGCCAATACTTTTTCTGCCCTGGCTGGTGGTGGCGCCGGTTTGATTCAGTTGCCGGCCTTGTTGTTTCTGGGGCTGCCATTTGGTGTTGCTCTGGCTACACATAAAGTGGCCAGTGTTGCGCTGGGGGTGGGGGCAACCATTCGTCACGCCAGGGAGAAAAGCCTTGACTACCGGTTTGCTCTGTTCCTGCTTGCTACCGGCCTGCCCGGGGTGGTGCTCGGTTCCAGCTGGATCCTGCAGGTACCGGATCGTGTGGCCACCATTGCGCTCGGGTTGTTGACGACGGGCCTCGGTGTTTACTCCTGGTTGCACAAAGAGCTTGGGCAGGTGACTCACTTACGCCATCGTAACTGCTCCGGCATGGCCATTGGCGGAGCGGTGCTGTTTGCGCTGGGTTTTCTCAATGGTTCGCTTACCTCCGGAACGGGGTTGTTTGTTACTCTGTGGTTGGTGCGCTGGTTTGGTCTGGATTACAAACGGGCAGTTACCTATGTGCTGATCCTGGTCGGCATGTTCTGGAATGGTGCCGGTGCCTTGACCCTGGGAATCCTCGGGGAAATTCGCTGGTTATGGCTGCCTGCTCTGTTGTTGGGTTCGCTGCTGGGCGGTTATGCCGGGGCTCATCTTGCAATCATGAAGGGTAATCGCTTGATAAAGCGTATTTTTGAGATGGTGACTGTTTTGGTGGGAGTGAAGCTGATTGCCGGCTAATAACAGTTGGTATCTGGAGGCATGCGAGTGGTTTACGCGAAAAAATGGAGCTGGCGAGAGGAGTCGAACCCCCGACCGGCTGATTACAAGTCAGCTGCTCTACCAACTGAGCTACGCCAGCATTTGCGTCGAGCGCACATTCTAATCTACCCGCCTGTTGTCCGCAATGGGGAAACGCTGTTACTCTTTGCTGGTACTCCTTCAAGGTAATAAATCAGGATGGAGTGCTATTGACCGGGTAACAATATATATCGTATTCAGCCGCGGCCTGTCGTTGAATATCATAGGGCCAGGGGCTTCAGGCAGGTGCCGGCCCCGCGTTCCAGTGCACTGGAGCGATCTTGACAAGGGAACAACCCTTGCCTGCGCCTTGGTCCGGCGCCTGTCTGAAGCCCTGAATGCGACATATATTGTTGCCGGGTCAACAGTGACACAGAGGGTTGAATCATGAACCACAAGCATCGGGTTACGTTACAGAAAATATTTGCACATCCCATCGATACCAATATCGACTGGAAAAAAATCGAGTCGCTGCTGTTACACCTGGGGGGAGAATTGAATGAAGGACGAACCGGGCGGATGAAGGTGATTCTGAACGGCCAGGAGGCGGTGTTTTCCTTGCCGCATCATGGCCACGCGTTGCAGGACAAGAATGAGATAGTGCAGCTGCGTCATTTTCTGGAGCGTGCAGGGGTTACGCCGGGGAGCGGTTGAGCCACTTCAGATATGCCGTCACCCCTTGCTGGACTGTTTTGAAGGGTGTCTCGTATCCTGCTGCGCGCAGCGCGCCGATATCGGCTTCGGTAAAGCTCTGGTAATGGCCGCGCAGGTGGTCGGGGAACGGAATGTATTCGATCTCTCCACTGCCGTGGAACTCCACGACAGTATGGGCGATTTCGTTGAAAGTCTGGCTGCGTCCGGTGCCCAGATTGAAAATACCGGATTTTTCGGGATGCTCCAGGAACCACAGATTGACGGCGGTGACATCATCTACATAGATGAAGTCCCGTCGCTGTTCGCCGTTGTCGTAGCCATCACACCCTTCAAACAGTCTTACCCGGCCGTTCTCCCGGATCTGGCTGTTGTGGTGGAAAGCAACGCTGGCCATGCCGCCCTTGTGCTGTTCGCGAGGGCCGTATACATTGAAGTAGCGGAATCCGGCTATCTGGCTGTTGGCGCCTGGCAATAGCCGGCGCACATGCTGGTCGAACAGCAGTTTGGAGTAGCCATATACGTTGAGCGGTTTTTCATGCTCGGGGGATTCCCGGAACTCCGGCCCCAAGCCGTAGACGGCGGCCGATGAAGCATACAGAAAAGGGATTTCACGCTGCAGACAGTAGTGCAGCAGCGATTTGGAGTACTGGTAGTTGTTGTTCATCATGAACCGGCCGTCCCACTCGGTGGTGGTGGAGCAGGCGCCCTGATGAAAAATGGCGGTTACCGGGGCGTCAAAATCTGCTCCCGCTTCAATCTGCCGGATGAAGTCATCCTTGTCCCGGTAGTCCAGGATGGTGCAGTCCACCAGATTGACGAATTTGGTACCGTCACTCAGGTCATCGACCACCAGGATATCGTGGTGGCCTCTCTCATTCAGCGCCTTGACCAGATTGCTGCCGATGAAACCGGCGCCTCCCGTCACAATAATCATTGTTTTCTCCTGATGCTGGAAATGATGCCGCTTGTGGATATCCCTTCCTCAAAGTTCAGAACCTTCACCTCGCCGCCGCTGGCCGTTACGCAGTCGTAGCCGGCTATCTCTTCTGGCCGGTAATCCCCTCCCTTTACCAGGCAGTCAGGCTGGATTCGGCAGATAAGCCGTTCCGGAGTCTGCTCCGGGAACGGAACGACCCAGTCCACGCTCTGTAGTCCGGCCAGTACCGCCATTCGGCGTTCAAGTGTGTTGATGGGACGCCCGCGGCCCTTGAGCCGGGTGACGGAGGTATCGTCGTTGACCGCTACTATAAGCCGATCGCCCAGCCGCCGGGCCTGCTCCAGATAGGAGACGTGACCGGCATGGAGAATATCGAAGCAACCATTGGTCATTACAATCCGTTCACCCTGGGCCCGGGCATCCTGTACGGTGAGGACAAGCTGTTCTTCGCTCATCACGCCGCCACACTCCTGGTCATCGCGCAGTGCCTGGCGCAGTTCAGGTACGCTGATGGCGGCGGTGCCGAGCTTGCCAACCACGATCCCGGCCGCCAGGTTGGCCAGGGTGGTGGCGGTTTCCAGTGATTGCCCTGCGGCCAGGGCGGTGGCCAGTACCGAGATGACTGTATCGCCGGCGCCGGTAACATCAAATACCTCCCGTGCACGGGTGGGCAGATGAAACTCGGAGCGATCCGTGCGCAGCAGTGTCATGCCGTGTTCGCCGCGGGTGACCAGCAGGGCCTCCAGCTCCAGCTCCCGGATCAGGGTGAGTCCCTTCTCCACCAGCTCATTTTCATGACGGCAGTGGCCGACCACCGCCTCGAATTCGGTCAGATTTGGGGTAATCAGGCTGGCGCCACGGTAGATGGAAAAGTCCCGGCTCTTGGGATCGATGAGCACGGTCTTGCCGGCGCTGCGGGCCGCCTCGATGAACGGGGCTACCGGTTGCAGGGCTCCTTTCGCATAGTCAGACAGTAGTACCACATCGGCTTCAGGCAGCTGATGCAGGTAGCTGTCCAGCATGGAGCGGGTATCCGCTGCGGTAAAGTCATCCTCGAAATCCAGTCGGATGAGCTGCTGCTGGCGGCTGATAACGCGCAGCTTGGTAATGGTGGGAAAACCCGGCAGGCGGGACAGGTCACACTGTACGCCGGCACTGCCGAGCTGTTGCTGCAGTGAATCAGCCGGTTCATCATCGCCGGTCAGTCCGGTCAGTGTTGCCGTTGCCCCCAGGGCGGCAATGTTGAGTGCTACGTTTCCGGCGCCGCCAGGCCGCTCCTCAATCTCTTCCACGCGTACTACGGGTACCGGAGCCTCGGGTGAAATTCGTGAGGTGCCACCGTGCCAGTAGCGGTCCAGCATTACATCGCCGGCAACCAGAACGCGGGCGCTGCTGAAGTCAGGAATTGTCGTCTGCTGTCTCATTGCCGGATTCGATAGCTTCACACAACATATGCAGGATCAGGATGTGTGCCTCCTGAATGCGGGCGGTATTGTCCACCTCGATGTTCAGCGCCACATCCACCATGGAGGCCAGTTTGCCCCCGTCGCGGCCCAGCAGGCCCACGGTCTGTATGTTGCACTCCCGGGCGTACTCCACTGCCTTGAGTATGTTGGCGGAGTTGCCGGAGGTGCTGATGACGATCAGCAGTTCCCCCGGTTTGGCCAGTGCCTCCAGTTGGCGGGAGAAAATATGGTCGAAGCCATAATCATTGCCGATCGAGGTCAGGGCCGAGGTGTCCGTGGTCAGGGAGATGACCGGAAGACCGCGCCGCTCCTTCTCGAAGCGTCCTGTCAGTTCGGCGGCAAAGTGTTGGGCATCTGCCGCTGATCCGCCATTGCCGCAGATGTAGATCTGTCCTCCGTAGCCAAGAACGCGCAGGATTCGTTCTACCGCCTCATGAATCTGCGGGGTAAGGTTTTC
>JALSHD010000152.1 GCA_026982395.1 Chromatiales bacterium
AGGTGCCCTAACGGTCATGAATGTGTAGCAATCACCCCGAAAAATGAAAGATACTATACGGGAGGCGATGGCAAGAGGTCGATCAACTATCTGGAGATTTAATCCCGAACCCTAACGTGATCCGCAAATACTGACTCGCACCCCGGAATGGTTCTTTAAGAGCGCACGGTAAGAAGACCAAGACGCATAGCGTCTTAGGAAAATCTCAGTATTTGCAACCATCGCCTCCCTGTTCACAGTTTACACCAGAGGGGAAAGCCATGGAACTAACACCCATTTATCGCTGCGTTGCTGCTTTGGATGTTCATCAAGCCAAATTGACGGTTTGTATCATATACGAAGACGATTCTGCAAAGACTCATGTTGAGATACGTGAGTTTGGCGGGTTTAAGCGAGATCGTCGCGCGATGGCAGAATGGGTCGCCTCGTTTCATCCTGAAGAGGTGGTGATGGAGAGCACTGGTATCTACTGGAAAAGCCCCTATGCCGCCTTGGAGAAGAAGGGGATAGCAGCCCTGGTGGTCAATGCTCGGCATGTCAAAAATGTTCCAGGGCGCAAGACCGATATTGCCGACGCTCAATGGTTAGCCGTTTTGGCCCGCAGCGGCTTACTTCGAGGCGGCTTTGTCCCGCCAGAGCATTTTCGGGGTCTGCGACTCATATCGCGCCAGGCACAAAAGCTGACAGGCATTCTTTCTGGAGAGAAAAACCGCCTGCATAAAATACTCACCGACGGTGGCATTCGCTTGGGGGTGGTGGTCAGTGACCTACACGGTGTCTCTGCAAGAAACATGGTGAAGGGACTCATTGCAGGGAACCCCCCTGAACAGGTTTTACGTTATGCGAGTAAGCGCCTTAAGGCAACGGAGGAAGAACTGCTTGATGCCCTCGACGGTGAGCTGACGGATCACCATCGCTTCGTGCTGTCAGAGCAGATGGATCATATTGAATACCTGGAAAAGCGTATTGCGGATTTTCGTCGGCAACTGCTGACGGCACTGGCGCCACAGCAGGGGATCCTGCAAACACTCCAGACCATTCCCGGTTTGGATGAAGTGGGCGCAGCCATGTTGCTGGTTGAAATCAGTGATGACATGAGCGCTTTTGGTTCAGCGGACAAGCTGGCTTCCTGGGCCGGTGTCTGCCCCGCCAATAATGAGTCCGCAGGAAAGAGAAAAACCGGGAAAAAACGCAAGGGAAATCCCTATGTGCGTCGCATTTTGTGTGAGGCGGCCAATGCCGCCAGCCGTACTCAATGCACATTAGCGGAAAAATTCAAGGCCCTGGTTATTCGTCGAGGCCGCAAAAGAGCCATTTTCGCATTGGCTCACAAATTATTGAGAATAGTGTTCCACATGATCAGCAATGGCGATTATTACCGGGATGCCAGCGTTGATTACGAAGCGCTTAGTGTGAAGAAAAATGCGCCTCGGTGGATCAAACAGCTCAAAAAATACGGTTACATTAACGCCTGAGCGTACCGTGCCAATTTAACTGCGTTTTTGGCCAATTTCTGGCCAAGGGGTTCTTATGGCTTGTTGGGGGTGGGACTTTCACGGTAACGGTCATGAATGTGTAGCAATCACCCCGAAAAATGAAAGATACTATACGGGAGGCGATGGCAAGAGGTCGATCAACTATCTGGAGATTTAATCCCGAACCCTAACGTGATCCGCAAA
>JALSHD010000153.1 GCA_026982395.1 Chromatiales bacterium
ATTGCCGTCAGTCATGAGCAGGACGGCCGTCCGCTGCTTGGCTTCAGCGATCAGGCGCAGGAGTTTATTACCCGCAGTGGAATAAAATCCGCTCACCTCAGTTTGTCTGATGAGGAAGAGTATGCACTGGCGTTTGTTACCCTGCAGTGTGAAAATTGAGCAGTTACACAAGACATATTGACTACTCACGAAGTAGATTGAACTGGAACTATTTTATGAAAATAACAAGCAGATTTTTTATCGTTCTTTTCCTGGTGCTGACTGCGGCTGTTGTCGAGGCGAAAACAGCGCGTGAACATCTTGATGCCTTCTACAATAAAATAAAAACCATGCAAGCCGGTTTCATTCAGACCCGGTTTGATGAAAATGGCAAACCCCTGCAAACCAGTGAAGGAATCTTTGCGCTGCAGCGCCCGGGAAAATTTCGCTTTGAATATACCAAGCCCTATAAACAGCTCTATGTGGCTGATGGTGGAAAAATTTGGAACTACGATCCCGATCTGGAACAGGTTATTGTCAAGTCGGTTGACAGTGCTCTCGGTGATACTCCTGCCCTCCTGTTGAGTGGAAAACGTCCGCTGGGAAATGACTTCATTATTCAGCCCGTGAAACGTGACAAATCAGATTTGCAGTGGCTTGAGCTGTTGCCCAAAAAGAAGGAGAGCAGTTTCAACAGCGTCCGGCTGGGATTCAGCGACAAGGGCCTACGCCTGATGGAGGTGGTTGATATACTGGGGCAGACCACCCGTTTGCAGTTCCGTAACGTAAAGATCAATACCCAACTTCCCGCCGAGCTGTTCAGCTTCACTGCTCCCAAAGGGGTGGATGTTATTGATGGCCAATAGTGCCGTTGAGTTACTGTTGATGGAGCACCAGGGAGCCCCGGATGAACTCTGGCGAGCTGTTTCCACAGCATGAATTGAATCAGGCCGATCAGCCGTTGGCGGATCGCATGCGTCCCCGCTCGCTGGATGAGTTTTGCGGACAGTCCCATCTGCTGGGCAGCGGCAAACCGCTACGCCAGGCAATTGCGGCGGATCGCCTCCACTCCATGATCTTCTGGGGGCCTCCTGGCACCGGAAAAACCACACTGGCGCGAATGATTGCTCGCCATGCCCAGGCACAGTTTTTGAGTATCTCGGCGGTGCTTTCCGGAGTGAAAGATATTCGTGCCGCCATTCAGCAGGCCAGACAGGCGCGCGAAATTTCTGCCCGGGGAACCATCCTGTTTGTGGATGAAGTACACCGCTTCAACAAATCACAGCAGGATGCCTTTCTGCCCTTCGTGGAGGATGGCACCGTCACCTTTATCGGTGCGACCACGGAAAACCCCTCCTTCGAACTCAACAATGCACTGCTGTCTAGGGCGCGCGTCTATGTGCTCAAATCACTGCGCACGAAAGAGCTGCGTGAAATTATTGATAACGCGCTGGAAGATGAGGCGCGCGGGCTGGGCAGCCGGAATCTGCACTGTGCCCCGGAGCTGCGCGACACGCTGGCAACGGCTGCCGATGGGGATGCGCGGCGTGCCCTCAATCTGCTGGAGATTTGCGCCGATCTGAGCGAGAACAGCACCATCACTACAGAGAGTGTTCAAGAGGTGATCAGCGGCGGCGTACGCCGTTTTGACAAAGGTGGTGAAGCCTTTTACGACCAGATCTCGGCACTCCATAAATCGGTGCGCGGCTCATCCCCTGACGCCGCCCTGTACTGGTTTACCCGCATGCTGGACGGTGGTTGCGATCCCCTTTACATTGCCCGGCGTGTGGTGCGCATGGCCAGCGAAGATATCGGCAATGCCGATCCGCGCGGGCTGCAACTGGCGCTCAATGCCTGGGATGTGCAACAGCGGCTGGGCAGTCCCGAAGGTGAACTGACCATCGCCCAGGCCATCATCTACCTGGCCTGCGCCCCGAAAAGCAATGCCGTCTATACCGCCTTCAATGATGCCATGGCCGACGTTCGGCAGCACAGCTCTTATGAGGTGCCAATCCATCTACGTAATGCGCCCACCCGGCTGATGAAGGAGTTGGGCTATGGTAAAAAATATCGCTATGCTCACGATGAAGCGGAGGGTTATGCTGCGGGGGAAAACTACTTCCCTGAAGAGATGGAACCACGCAACTACTACCGCCCGGTGTCACGCGGTCTGGAGCTGAAAATTGCGGAAAAACTGAAACATTTGCGGGAGCTGGACAAGGCGCGGGATTAGTTTATGCTTTTGGGCAAGAGTGTACAGGTGATGTTTGTCCTGGATAGTGAATTGAAGGCTATCGCAGAGAGCATGGGTGTAAATATACTGGAGATATAGCGATGAGAGAATACGGTTTTACCGAAGCGCGGCAACATCTTGTCTCGCTCCCGGAGGAAGTGAAAAAAGAGGAGGTTGGCTGTATCAGGAAAAGGGATGGCGAGTCATTCTAATAAATTGTACATATCATTAACAAAGTAGAGAGCAAATACAGCTAACGCATCCAGCAGACTGCTTGGGGTGTCGCGGTTTTTGCACAAATGCAGTACTTGCCAGTTTACTCCTGAAACTGAAACGTGCCATCTCTTTGTTGGAAAGTGGCTATTTGAACTTTAAATGTCCCTTTTCCGCCTGGAGCCCCTGCTTTGTTTCAAAAGCAAGCCGGACAGTCACGCAATATATCCACCACTCGCCGGGTATTCTTGCAATAACACATGAGGTTGTTCTGGAGAAAAGATGTACAAGATTTTGACTTTAAACAATATTTCTGTCTCCGGGCTGGAGCGGTTGCCCCGTGATCGTTACGAAGTGGCATCAGAGATTCTGCACCCGGATGCCATTCTGCTGCGCTCTTTCAACATGCATGAGATGGAGATCCCGCTGACACTGAAGGCGGTGGGCAGGGCTGGTGCCGGGGTGAACAACATTCCGGTGGAGGAGATGAGCCTGCTCGGGATCCCCGTGTTCAATGCGCCGGGTGCCAACGCCAATGCGGTGAAGGAGCTGGTGATAGCCGGCATGCTGCTGGGCTGCCGCAATATCTGTCAGGCATGGGAGTATGTACGTGGTCTGGATGCAGACAATGGTGAGCTGCACCGCCAGGTGGAGGAGGGCAAGAAACGTTTTGCCGGTTTCGAGCTGCCGGGCCGGACGCTGGGCGTAATCGGACTGGGTTCCATCGGCCGGGAGGTAGCCAATGCGGCGCTGGAGCTGGGCATGAAGGTGATCGGTTTCGATCCCGGCATTACCGTGCAGGGGGCCTGGCGGCTCTCATCCGAGGTGGAGCAGGCGGAAAATATCGATGCCCTGCTGGCAAGGGCGGATTTTGTTACCTTTCATGTACCACTGATGGATACAACCCGTCACCTGATCAACTCCGACCGGCTGCAGGGAATGAAAGATGGGGTGGTGATCCTGAACTTTGCACGGGATGGTATCGTGGACGAGCAGGCGGTAGTGGAGGCAATCGATGCCGGTAAGGTGTATGCCTATGTGTGCGACTTCCCCAGCCAGCTCAACAAGAATCATCAACGGGTAATAGCTCTGCCGCATCTCGGTGCCTCTACCGGGGAGGCGGAGGACAATTGCGCGATCATGGTTGCCGAGCAGGTGCGCGACTATCTGGAAAATGGTAATGTGCGTAACTCGGTGAATTTTCCGCAGATGCGGATGCCCCGAGCGGAAGGAAGCTACCGTTTGGCAGTGGTAAATTCCAATGTTCCCAACATGTTGGGGCAGATATCTACTGAACTGGCTGAAGCGGGGCTGAATATTCAGGATATGTTGAACAAGTCCCGCGATCAGCTGGCCTATACCCTGGTGGATGTGGATCAGCCGGTTCCGGATACGGTGATAAGGAGCATTGGTGCCATAGAAGGGGTGCTGGCAGTACGAGCCCTTGATTGATGACTAAACTTACAGGCGTTTGGACCCTTTTGTAGTGAACAGTTACCGGCATGAATGAACAGCAGCAGCTCGACAAAATCCGCGATCGGATTGATGAACTGGATTGCGAAATACAACGTCTGATCAGTGAACGGGCTGCCTGCGCCCAGCAGGTGGGCCATATCAAGCAGGCACAGGGTTCCGCAGCACGCTTTTATCGTCCCGAAAGGGAGGCCCGCATTCTGCGTGAGGTGCTGGCGCGCAATGAGGGGCCGCTGGGTGGGGAGGATATGGCGCGACTGTTTCGCGAGATCATGTCCGCCTGCCTGGCGCTGGAACACCCCATGCAGATCGCTTTTCTCGGACCGGAGGGAACCTTTACCCAGGCGGCGGTGTACAAACATTTCGGCCACTCGGTGAGCACCGTTCCGTTGAGTGCAATTGATGAGGTGTTTCGTGAGGTGGAGTCCGGCAGTGCCCATTACGGGGTGGTGCCGGTGGAGAACTCTACCGAGGGGGTGGTCAATCATACCCTGGACATGTTGCTCAACTCGCCGCTCAAGATCTGCGGTGAGGTGGAGCTGCGTATTCATGATCATCTGATGGGCAAGGTGGCGTCACTGGACGAGGTCAGGAAGATCTACTCCCACAGTCAGTCGCTGGCGCAGTGCCGGGAGTGGTTGGACAGCAATCTTCCTGGTATTCCGCGCCAGAGCGTAAGCAGCAATGCCGAGGCGGCTCGCCGGGCCGGCAGTGAAGCGGGTGCGGTAGCGGTGGCTGGTGAGGTGGCAGCGGAGCTGTATGAACTGGATATTCTGGCGCGCAATATCGAGGACCACCCCAACAACACCACCCGCTTTCTGATCATCGGCAGGGATGATGTGCCGCCCAGCGGGGTGGACAAGACCTCACTGCTGGTCTCCACGCGCAACAAACCGGGTGCCCTGTTTCAGCTGCTCAATCCACTGGCACGTAACGGGATCTCCATGACCCGCATCGAGTCCCGTCCTTCACGGCAGGGGATGTGGGAGTATGTTTTTTTCTTTGATCTGGATGGTCACAAGGACGAGGAGAAGGTTGCTGCCGCCTTGCGGGAGCTGGAGGAGGATGCCTCTCTGTTCAAGGTGTTGGGTTCCTATCCTAAAGCAGTAATTTAAGAGAATGCAATGACCGATTTCATCTCCCTTGCCACTGCCGGTGTGCGGGGTCTGAAGCCCTATCAACCGGGCAAGCCCATCGATGAGCTGGAGCGCGAATACGGGGTGAGCAATGCCCTCAAACTCGCTTCCAACGAGAATCCGCTTGGCCCCAGTCCGCTTGCCGTGGCGGCGGCGCAACGGGTTGTGCAGGAGGTATGGCTCTACCCGGATGGCAACGGTTTCAAACTCAAGGAGAAGATTGCCACACGCTGTAATGTCTCGATGGATCAGATTACCCTGGGTAACGGCTCAAGCGATCCGCTGGAATTTGCGGTGCGCGTGTTTGTCTCACCCGGCAGTGAAGTGCTGTTTTCCGCCCACTCGTTCGCCATCTACCCCATCCTGACCCAGGCGGCGGGCGGCAGGGGTATCGCTGTTCCGGCCAGGGAGTGGGGCTGTGATCTCGATGCCATGCGGGCGGCGGTGACAGAGAAGACAGCGCTCATCTTCATTGCCAACCCCAACAACCCCACCGGCACCTGGCTGGATGGGACCTCTCTCGAAGGGTTCATCCGTGAGCTGCCCAGCCGTGTGATGGTGGTGATCGATGAGGCCTATTTCGAATACGCCAGCCATCCGGGCGTTGGTGCGGACGGTTATCCCGATACCATGGCATGGGTGGAGCGCTATCCGAATCTGGTTGTCACTCGCACCTTCTCCAAATGTTACGGCCTGGCCGGGCTGCGGGTGGGGTACTCTGTCTCTCACCCCCAGGTGGCGGAGCTGATGAACCGGGTGCGCCCCCCTTTCAACGTTAACAGCATCGCCCTGGCGGCGGCGGAGGCGGCGCTGGATGATGATGCGCACCGGCGGCGCAGCGTGGAGATGAATGCCGAAGGATTGCAACAGCTGATGATGGGGTTTGAACGGCTGGGGCTGGAGTATATCCCCTCGGTGGGGAATTTCATCTGCGTGGATGTGGGACGTGAAGCCGCCCCGGTATATGAAGCGCTGCTGTATGAGGGGGTGATTGTGCGCCCGGTGGCCAACTACGGCATGCCACACCATCTGCGTATCACCATCGGAACATCGGAACATAATGATATGATGCTTAATGCATTGCAAAAGGTAGTGACCCGGTGAATATCGACCGGCTGGTGATTCTTGGCGTCGGTCTGATCGGCGGCTCTCTGGCGCTGGCGCTGAAAAGAGCTGCTGTGGTGACGCACGTGGTTGGCTGGAGCCGTCGCGAGCAGACGCTGCTGAAGGCGCTGGAGCTGGGGGTGATCGACCAAGCCGAGACGGAGATCAGCAAGGCGGTGCAGGGGGCCGATCTGGTGGTGGCAGCGGTGCCGGTAGGGGCCATGGAAGCGCTGTTCAAACGGATTGCTCCCCATCTTGAAGAGCAGACCATCATCACCGACGCCGGCAGCACCAAAGGCAGTGTGGTGGAGGCGGCACGACGTGCCTTTGGCAAGTTGCCTTCCTGCTTTGTACCGGGTCATCCCATTGCCGGTGTTGAACAGAGCGGAGTGGAGGCGGCGTTTGCCGATCTCTATCGGGGGCGGCGGGTAATTCTCACCCCGACCCCCGAGTCTGACTACACCGCTGTCGCCCGGGTGCGCGCCATGTGGGAACAGTGTGGCGCAAAGGTGATGGAGATGGATGTGGCGCACCATGACGAGGTGCTGGCGGCGACCAGTCATCTGCCACATCTGCTGGCCTACAGCCTGGTGGATACGCTGGCGCGCATGGATGAGAGTGAAGAGATATTTCAGTTTGCGGCGGGGGGCTTCCGGGATTTTACCCGGATTGCATCCAGCGATCCGCAAATGTGGCATGACATATGCCTGGCTAATCGGGATGCGTTGCTGGTCATGCTGGAGCGTTTCAGTGGTGATCTGACGCAGTTGACAGAGGCAGTTCGCAACGGTGACGGGGAGTATCTGAAGCAGGCCTTTCTGCGCGCCAAACAGGCACGGGACAGATTTTGCGGATAGGAGAAATTCCCGGATTATTGAGAGAAAAAACAGAACTTATGAGCGAAAACAATATTGTGATAACGGTTGCCGCAGGTGGCAGCCTGAAAGGGCAGATACAGGTTCCGGGTGACAAATCCATTTCACACCGGGCCGTCATGCTGGGTTCACTTGCCGATGGGGTTACCGAGATTCACGGTTTCCTGGAAGGTGATGATCCAATGGCAACCCTGCAGGCATTCCGTGCCATGGGGGTGCGTATCGAGGGTCCGGAGCGGGGGCATGTGGTGGTCCATGGAGTTGGTTTGCATGGCTTGAAACAGCCGCCGCGGCCGCTCTATCTGGGCAACTCCGGAACCTCCATGCGTCTGCTGTCAGGACTGCTGGCAGCACAGCCTTTCGATATCACCCTGACCGGGGACGAGTCGCTCTCCGGCCGACCGATGCGGCGGGTCACCGAGCCGCTGGCGGCAATGGGGGCCCGGATCGGGACCAGCGAAGAGGGCACCCCGCCCCTGAAGATCAGCGGCGGCCAGCAGCTGCAGGGGATCGACTACGAGATGCCGGTGGCGAGTGCGCAGGTCAAATCCTGTCTGCTGCTGGCCGGGCTGTATGCCACCGGGCGTACTTGTGTTGTCGAACCGGGCCCCAGCCGGGATCACACCGAAAGAATGTTGCAGGGCTTTGGATATGCGGTGGAGCGTGATGGCAACAAGGTCTGTGTGCAAGGGGGGGGCGCGCTGCAGGCGATGCGGATCGAGGTGCCGGGCGATATCTCTTCCGCCGCCTTTTTCATGGTGGGTGCGGCTATCTCCGAAGATTCCGATGTGCTGTTGAAAAATGTGGGGATCAATCCTACCCGTATCGGCGTAATCAATATTCTGCGTCAGATGGGGGCGGACATCACCCTGGAGAATGAGAATGAGGCCGGGGCGGAACCGGTTGCCGATATCCGGGTCCGTGGCAGTCGTCTGCAAGGGATTACCATTCCCGAACAACAGGTTCCCCTGGCCATTGACGAGTTTCCCGCACTGTTTGTCGCTGCTGCCTGTGCCGAAGGGGAGACAGTGTTGACCGGCGCCCGCGAACTGCGTGTCAAGGAGAGTGATCGCATCCAGGTGATGGCCGACGGCCTGCTCAAGCTGGGGATTGATGCGCGTCCCACCGAGGATGGTATCGTGATACAGGGGGGCCGGATAGGTGGCGGTACGGTCGACAGCCATGGTGATCACCGTATAGCCATGGCCTTTGCCATGGCCGGATTGCGGGCCTCCTCCCCGGTTGTAATCAATGATTGTGCAAACGTGAAAACCTCATTCCCGGACTTTATCGAATGTGCGTGGCGGCTCGGAATGACCATCAAGGAGACAACATGGTAAATGTGCCCGTTATCGCAATCGATGGTCCCAGCGGGGCCGGGAAGGGGACAGTAAGCCAGCTGGTTGCCAAGCGGCTGGGCTGGCACTTTCTCGACAGTGGCGCGCTCTACCGTCTGGTAGCGCAGGCGGCAAAAAGTCATGCCATTACTCTTGACAACGTAGAGGCGCTGGAGACGCTGGCTGCTCACCTCGATGTCCAGTTTTGCGTGACTGATGATGATTTGCCGGTACGGGTAATTCTGGAGGGAGAAGATGTCTCCGCTGCTATTCGTACCGAAGAGATCGGCAATGATGCCTCGCGCGTTGCAGCGCTCCCGGGGGTACGGGCTGCGTTGCTGGAGCGGCAGCGCGCTTTCCGTGTTCCGCCGGGTCTGGTTGCCGATGGCCGTGACATGGGTACGGTGGTGTTTCCGGATGCGGAGGTAAAGATCTTTTTGACAGCCAGCGCGGAAGAACGCGCGCAAAGACGCTATAAGCAGTTGAAGGAAAAAAATCCAAATGTTATATTTAACGATCTCCTTAAGGAGATCAGCGAGCGCGACAAGCGTGATACCGAACGCAGCGTCGCGCCGTTGAGGCCAGCCGCGGATGCGGTCATCGTTGACACCACCGAGCTGACGATTGAACAGGCGGTGGAGCGGGTGATGGCCGTTTGTGAACAGCGGCTGGGAAATTTACATTAACCGTCCGGATTTTTTGCACAAAACCATCCGGGTAATTCATTAATCAACCCGTGCGGGTCCTGCTTTTGACCGGCGCGGCAACAACATTGGTCAGCATACTGCTGGCAGGGAACAGATAGCGATGAGCGAAAGCTTTGCAGAATTGTTTGAACAGAGTCTACAGAACACCCAGATGCGTCCCGGGTCGATTGTCAAAGGGACGGTGATGGAGGTTGGCCCCTCTTTTGTCGTAGTCAATGCCGGCCTCAAATCCGAAGGGGTTATTCCCATCGAGCAGTTTTATAACGAGGCGGGAGAGCCTGTTGTGCAGGTTGGCGATCAGATTGATGTCGCCCTCGATGCTGTAGAAGATGGTTCTGGCGAAACTCGCTTGTCGCGTGAAAAAGCCAAGCTGGCCGAAGCCTGGGGCAAGCTGGAGCGGGCGGTTGAAAACGACGAGATTGTAACCGGCCGTATTGTCGACAAGGTAAAAGGTGGATTCATTGTGGATGTGGGTGAAATCCGCGCCTTTCTGCCGGGTTCTCTGGTCGATGTCCGTCCGGTGCGCGATACCGCCTATCTGGAAGGCAAGGATCTGGAGTTCAAGGTTATCAAGCTGGATCGCAAGCGGAACAACGTCGTTGTTTCCCGCCGCGCCGTAGTGGAATCCGAGTACAGCGAAGAGCGTGATGCCCTGCTGGAGAGCCTGGAAGAGGGTATGACCGTCAAGGGCATCGTCAAGAACCTGACCGACTACGGTTCATTTGTGGACCTGGGTGGCATTGACGGCCTGCTGCATATCACCGATATGGCCTGGAAACGGGTCAAGCATCCAGCTGAAGTGGTCAATGTGGGTGACGAGATCGAAGTCAAGATTCTCAAGTTCGACAAGGAGCGCCAACGCGTTTCCTTGGGCCTGAAACAGCTGGGCGAGGATCCCTGGGTAGCCATCTCCCGCCGCTATCCCATCGGTACCCGCCTGTTTGGCAAGGTCACCAACATGGCTGATTACGGTGCCTTTGTCGAGATCGAAGACGGAGTTGAAGGTCTGGTACATGTCTCCGAGATGGACTGGACCAACAAGAACATTCATCCGTCCAAGGTACTGCAGCTGGGTGACGAAGTTGAGGTGATGGTACTTGATATTGATGAAGAGCGCCGCCGCATTTCGCTGGGTATGAAACAGTGCCAGTCCAATCCCTGGGAGTCATTTGCTGCAACTCATAACAAGGGCGAAAAAATTTCCGGTGCGATCAAGTCGATTACCGATTTCGGAATCTTCATTGGCCTGGAGGGTGGTATCGATGGTCTGGTTCACCTGTCGGATATCTCTTGGAGTGATAACTCTGAAGAGGTAGTACGCCAGTTCAAGAAGGGTGACGAGGTTGAGGCCGTTGTGCTGGCAGTCGATCCGGAGCGCGAGCGTATCTCACTGGGTATCAAGCAGCTGGATCAGGATCCGGTATCCAGCTATATCGGTGAACATCCCAAGGGAACAATTGTTAACGGCAAGGTAACAGAGGTAGATGCCAAGGGTGCCGTTATCGACCTGGGTGACGGTGTCGAAGGTTATCTGCGAGCATCCGAACTGTCCCGCGATCGGGTGGAAGATGCGCGCAGCATACTTAATGCAGGTGATGAGGTTGAAGTCCGGATTATCGGTTTTGACCGCAAGAATCGTAGTATCAGTCTTTCTATCAAGGCCAAGGAAGCTGCAGAGGAAGCCGAAGCAATTCGGGATTACAGCCGCTCAGCCGGAGAGGCCACCACCAGCCTGGGTGATCTCCTCAAGGAACAGATGGAAAAATAGCGGGATCCTGCAAAGCCTGGCGGGTTCAGGTGATGTTTGCCGGTGCTCTGCCGGCTTAATAATCTGGTCTGGCAGGCTTTTGAATATTCAATTATCAACGGGGCGATGTTATGACGAAATCAGAACTTATAGAACGGCTGGCCGAACGGATGCGTGCCCAGCTGCCAGAGAAGGATGTCGAACTGGCGGTCAAAACCATCCTTGATTGCATGGCGCAATCGCTTGCAAATGGTGAGCGGATTGAGGTTCGCGGCTTTGGAAGCTTTTCATTGCACTACCGCCCGCCCAGAGTTGGCCGTAACCCCAAAACGGGGGAAGCGGTTTCGCTTTCCGGTAAATATGTGCCTCATTTCAAAGCCGGTAAGGAGCTGCGCGAGCGGGTAAATGTTGGTGTCAGAAGTTAGTGTGTTACAAAAGTAACAGCAAAAGGGCGCGGTTGAATCCGCGCCTTTTTTATAAGTGTTTTCCAATGTACTCAACCCCCGTCAACCAATCCCGCATCTGATTCGAGCACGATGAGCAGATATCGCGCCGAACCTGATTACACCCACGGTGCTGATGAGCAGATTGGGGTGCTGTTGTCCAATCTGGGGACTCCGGATGCTCCAACTCCTGTTGCCTTAAAGCGCTATCTGGCTGAGTTTTTGTGGGATCCCCGTATCGTGGAGTTGCCGCGTCCGCTGTGGTGGTTGATCCTGCATGGCCGAATATTGCGAACCCGGCCACAGCGTTCTGCACAGGCCTATAAAACGGTCTGGACCGAAACGGGTTCGCCCCTGCTCGAAACCACTCTGGAGCAGCGGGATATACTACAGCGGTTGTTGTCTGAACGGCTGCCGGGGCCGATTAAGGTGGTAGCCGCCATGCGCTACGGACAGCCTTCCATTCGCGACGGGCTGGA
>JALSHD010000154.1 GCA_026982395.1 Chromatiales bacterium
TGGGGCAGAAAAATGATGGCAGCCAGCACGGCCGCCGTATGGATATATCGTATCGATTGCATCTCGAATACCTTGCGAATTGTCTGTATCGCTGTCAATTTGATGTGGGTGAAAGCCAGCCTATTTGTCGGCCTGCCAAGTGTACAATTAACCTGAATTCGGGATAAGGAGTGACCTTAACGTCAGTTTGCCGATCAGATCTTTTGACAAATAATCCTCTAATCATAAAGGTAAACTGGCATGGATAACCTAGTCGAAATTTTCTGTGATGTCGATGACTTTTGCGGCATATTTCTGCCAGAGTGGGAGAAAAACACGTTTGAGCGGTTAACGGTTGTATCAGGGGGACGAAAAAGTGGCGTATATTTTTGCGTCAGCAAAAATTGCGATACTTTTGAGGAGCCCCTGGATGTGTTTAAAGTTATCCGAATGTGGATACGCTACGGATTAAGAAGTAGTAGGGACACCGGTTGCCCGGTGCCTCCTGCGCAGTTCCCGGCGTGCGGTTTTTCCGCGCCGGGATCTTCAGTCATGTTCACTCGCGTCGTAGGTGCAATGCACCCCGATATTCGGACTTCCCGCAAAATACTCTTTTTGGTTTGAGGGGGGGTAATAAAATATGCGGGTTACATCAAAAGGCCAAGTAACCGGATTTTTTTATAGGGGTACATGCATCTGTTTCGGAGTTTGACTTGATTACAAGAGATTCCGCTAGGTTCAATACTTATTTTCCCCGGATCAGACTTGTTACGCCAGAAGAAGGTTAGTTGCTCCTCCCGGAGAAGTCTGTTCTGACAAGGGGAGTGGAAGGGGGGAAGGCATTGTCAAGTGAAGTTTCATCAGCCGTTTGTTCGGCTTGTCAGCGAAAATCAAACTCGAAGTTGACAGCCTGCTTACCGGGATCGGCCAGCTCCAATACAAGGTACACCTGGGTGTTGGGTGGTATTCCTGCCTTGATATCCGGACTCCCGGCAAGATACTCTCCGGGTTGAAAAATCCGACTTCCCACTAGTCTGCCGCTGAGGTTGGACAGCTTCAGTTCAATAGCCGGATAGGGCTGCGGGAATGTGGCTTTATTTACAAAGGCGGCGTTAATCAGCAAGGCATCCGGAGCGGCGGGATGACTGCGCACGTCCCGGTGAGTCAGTTGCAGTTTGCTCAGGTCGCGCTGCAGGACGAGTTCGCATTCCAGATGGTCACACATGCTTTCCAATAGAGGTCTCAAGCTGGCGTATTGCTCGGCGAGATGATTGCGTGCGAAGTAGATGTATTGGCCCAGCAACAGCATGATAAGGATCAGGCTTCCTGCGCTCAGCGTGATCTGGTTGAAAAGAAGAGGCAAAGGGGATGTTTTCTCGATTGCCGGCTTAGGTGTGGCGCGGGCCGTTTTGCGGGTTTCGGGAGGGGGGGGGGCTGATTCCGTTTTATCGGTTTCGTCCGGCAGAAACAGTTTTTCCAGTTCATCAATGGTGGTGTTTTCTGTTTCCGGAGCAAAACATTCATCCGGCTCTTCCGAAAAAATTTCTGTCTGCTGTGAGGAGATGTCTATAGTATCGGCCAGGGGTGTGTTTTTTTCTTCAGTCCGGGTTACCTGGTCTGAATCATCAAAATATGATCTCCCTCTGTTTGTTTCACTCTCTCCAAGGGGGATAAAGTCGAGTTCTGCCGATGGTTCGGGCTTTTGTTTTCTGTATTGAACATCGATCTCTTTGTTCTCTTTACCTGGCCTCGGGCGCTGTTCATCGTCAACGGTTTTATACAGCTCGGTGGAGAAAAAAGGTTCGGTTTCTGAGAATGAGGAGCCGTCAAAGGATCGGGGTTCAGCAGGGGCTGGCGTGTCAAAAACAGAATCGGCTAATGGATCGTCCGATTCGGGAAAGATGTCGTCGAACAGGGAGTCTGCATCAGCAAAGGAGTCCGGTTCTGGAGCAGGGTTGTCCAGTGCATTGAACACGGCTCCGCAGTTTCCACAGCGGACATTTCCCTGCGCAGCGTTAATCTGCTCGGTGGTGATGCGAAAGCAGGTGCTGCAGTGTGGACAGAGTGTGTACATCTGCTTTTACCGGTCAGCCGGTTTTTTTCTGCCTTCCAGCCGGATCCATCCGTCTCTTTCCTGTATCCCGATTATGTCAAACCAGGATTCGTATGTTTCTGCCACGCTGGTTTCCTGTTCAGCCAGAATTCCGGACAGGATGAGGGAGCCTCCGGGAGTAACCTGTTCCGAAAATCGGGAGGCGAGATTTATGAGTGGGTTGGCAAGGATGTTGGCGAGTAGCAAATCGCAGGGGGCGGGATTGCTATCTTCGGGAAGGAAAGTGGTAATTTTTCCCTCGAGCCGATTTTTTTTCGCATTGTCACTGGTCGCTTGCAGCGCCTGCGGATCATTGTCGATAGCCAGCACCTGTTTTGCACCAAGTTTTGCAGCGGCTATGGAGAGGATGCCGGAACCGCAGCCATAGTCGATGACACTTAGCCCATCCGGTGGGTGGGTATCCAGCCATTCCAGGCACAGGGCTGTGGTGGCGTGGGTTCCTGTGCCGAATGCCAGGCCGGGATCAAGCAGGATGTTTACGGCTTCCGGGTCGGGAGGGGAGTGCCATCCGGGACAGATCCAGAGGTTTTTCCCGAACTGCATGGGGTGAAAATTATCCATCCAGGCTCGAGACCACTCCTTGTCCTCCAGTGGTTGTGTCTGCCAGCCGCTGAAGAGGTTGCCTGACTGCTGTTGAAGCTGAATTTTCAGGGCCTCCATGTCGGTATTGGCCGGAAACAACCCGGTTATCCCGGTGTGCTCCCACAAAGGGGTGCTTCCTGGCGCCGGTTCGTACAGTGGCTGGTTTTCTGCGTCCTGAAGAGTGACGGCGGTGGCACCTGCATCGCTGAGCAGTTCGGCGACTGCTTCGGCGTGCTCTGGTCGCGTATTAAGCTTGAGCTGGAGCCACGGCATCAGAGTCCCAGCTTCTTCTCCAAGTAGTGGATATTGGTGCCGCCTGCAACGAAGGCTGGATCTTCACACAGTTGTTGCTGCAGGGGGATATTGGTCTTGATACCTTCAACCACCATCTCATCCAGCGCAGTGCGCATGCGTGCCAGAGCGGATTCCCGGCTGTTTCCAAAGGTGATCAGCTTGCCAATCATGGAGTCGTAGTAAGGTGGAACCGTATAGCCGCTGTATACATGACTGTCTATTCGTACCCCGATACCACCCGGGGTATGATAAACGTTAATGGTGCCGGGCGAGGGCATGAAGTTGTCCGGATCCTCTGCATTGATCCGGCACTCCAGTGCATGGCCTCGCAATACGATATCTTCCTGGCGAAAGGAGAGTGGTTCCCCTGCCGCGATACGGATCTGTTCTCTGACGATATCAACACCGGTAATCATTTCAGTGACTGGATGCTCCACCTGCAGACGGGTGTTCATCTCGATGAAATAGAACTCTCCGTTTTCATACAGAAACTCGAAGGTTCCGGCTCCGCGATAACCCATATCGCGGCAGGCCTGGGCGCAACGTTCTCCGATGAAACGGCGTTGCCCTTCTGTGAGACCCGGTGCCGGAGCCTCTTCGAGGACTTTCTGGTGACGGCGCTGCATGGAACAGTCCCGTTCTCCCAGATAGATGGCGTTTCCATGAGTATCGGATAGAACCTGAATCTCGATATGGCGCGGATTCTCCAGATACTTTTCCATATAAACAGTATCGTTGCCAAAAGCAGCGCGGGATTCACTGCGGGTCAGGGAGATGGAGTCGAGCAGGGTGGCTTCAGTGTGTACGACTCGCATGCCACGACCGCCACCGCCGCCAGCGGCTTTGATAATAATCGGGTAGCCGATACGGCGCGCGGTGTGCAGGTTGGCATCCGGATTATCTCCGAGGGGGCCGTCCGAACCGGGAACACAGGGCACCCCGGCCTTTTGCATTGCCTTGATAGCGGCTACCTTGTCTCCCATGGTGCGGATGGTATCGGGACTTGGGCCGATAAAGACAAACCCGCTGGTTTCGACCTGTTCGGCGAAATCGGCGTTCTCCGAAAGAAATCCGTAACCGGGATGGATGGCCTGGGCGTCGGTGACCTCGGCAGCGCTGATAACCGCGGGGACGTTCAGGTAGCTGTGTGCCGAAGGAGCGGGGCCGATGCAGACCGACTCATCTGCCAGCAGGACATGTTTGAGGGTGCGATCTGCTTCGGAGTGAACGGCTACGGTTCTGATACCCATTTCCCGACAGGCGCGCTGGATCCGTAGTGCGATTTCGCCGCGGTTGGCGATGACGATCTTTTCAAACATAGGCTGGTTGGAGATTCCGTTTATTCGATAACGAACAGTGGCTGGTTATATTCGACCGGCTGGCCGTTTTCAACCAGAATGGCCTTGATGACGCCAGCCTTGTCGGACTCAATCTGGTTCATCAGCTTCATTGCCTCGATGATACACAGAGTGTCTCCAACATTGACCTGCTGGCCGATAGTGGCAAAGGGTTTGGCTCCCGGTGATGCCGCGCTGTAGAACGTGCCTACCATAGGGGAGTTCACCGTATGTCCGCTGAACTCCGGTTCACTTCCGGCAGCAGTGCTGTTGTCAGGTGGTGTATCGGGATAGGGGCTGGTTGCAGGTGGTGCGGCGGCAGCGGTTGGGGCCGGAGCCACAACAGTGGTCTGGCTGGTCCGGCTGATGCGAATCGACTCTTCACCTTCATGGATCTCGATCTCGGCAACACCTGACTCCTCCAGCAATTCTATGAGTTTTTTGACCTTGCGTATATCCATGATCTATTGACCTGTTATGCTCGATTTTCAGAAAGATGATGTAGTGCTGCCTGTAGTGCCAGTTCGTAACCCTGTGCGCCAAGTCCACTGATTGTTCCTGCTGCCAGATCAGAGAGGAACGAGTGGCGGCGGAACTCCTCCCGTCCATGAATGTTGGACAGGTGTACCTCGATAAAGGGGATCTGTGCTGCAGCCAGCGCATCCCGCAGTGCTACGCTGGTATGGGTAAAAGCTGCGGGGTTGATAATAATAAATTCCACTTTCTCTTCCCGGGCAGCGTGAATGCGCTCTACCAGCTCATGCTCTGCGTTGCTCTGCAAGTGGCTCAGGTTGTGTCCGGCATCTTCCGCCATCTTCTGGAGACGGGCGGTAATGGTGGCCAGGCTGGCAGAGCCATAATGTTCCGGTTCGCGTGTACCCAGCAGATTCAGATTCGGACCATTGAGCAGCAGTAGCTCAGCCATGAAAAATCCCCGCTATGCGTAGTTGTATCAATATGACGACAATTCTGACTGAACCGGACATCTATGTCCAGAAGCCAGCGATTTTTCTGCACGTTCGCGACAGTTCCCCGCTGTTTTGTCAATAGAGCGCCTGTTTCAGGTGGTCACGGAATGTTTCCGCATCCATAAATCCAATTACCCGGTAGTTTCTGCGTTCCTGTTTGTCTGTACCAAAAAACAGGATGGCCGGAGGCCCGATCAGGCCAAATTTTCTCAGCAGCTCCTTGTCCTGGGCATCGTTGGCCGTAACATCGGCCTGGAGCAACAGGGTATTGGCTGCCGACAATGCGGCTACTACAGTGGGATCGGTGAAGGTGTATTTCTCAAGCTCCTTGCAGGAGACGCACCAGTCGGCATAAAAATCCAGCATCACCGGCCGGCCCTGTTGACTGGCGGCAGCGAGTTCGCGCTGCAGATCCTGTACCGACTTGATTTTCCGGAATGCTGCGTGAGTGCCGGTTCCCGCGACACCTGTTCCGGCAGATACAAATACTCCGCGGAGCGGTTGCATGACATCCTTGCCGCCTGCCGCAGCACCGGTCAGTAGCAGCGCGCCATAGATCAGCAATGCGATTCCGGTACCTTTCCACAGTCTGCTCCATCCGGGAGTGCTTTTTTCCAGCGCCCCCATGTAGATGGCGGAGATGATAAACAGCAATGCCCACAGCACCATAGCCGCCGCAGGAGGAATAATTCGCTCCAGCATCCAGATAGCGACCGCCAGCAGCATGACGCCGAATACTGCCTTGATGGCATCCATCCACGGGCCGGCCTTGGGCAGCAGCTTTCCGGCGGAAGTGCCGACGGCTAACAGCGGCGCGCCCATTCCCAGGCTGAGGGCGAACAGCGCCAGACCACCCAGTACGGCATCGCCGGTTTGGCCGATATAGATGAGTGCTCCCATCAGCGGTGCGGCGACACAAGGGCCGACGATGAGAGCTGACAGAAAGCCCATTGCGGCGACGCCGGTGAGTGTGCCACTTCGTTGGCGGTTACTTATTTCGGCAAGTTTGCTTTGCAGGAAGCCGGGCATCTGCAACTCATAGAAGCCGAACATGGAGAGTGCCAGCAGCACAAAGACGAAACTGAAAGCAACCAGAATCCAGGGATTCTGGAAGGTGGCCTGCAGATTCTCGCCGAACAGTCCGGCAATGACACCGGCAACGGTATAGGTCAGCGCCATGGCGAGCACATAGACCAGCGATATTATGAAAGCGCGCCGAGTGGTTATGCTGTCGCCCTGGCCAATGATGATACCGGATAGAATAGGAATCATCGGGAACACGCAGGGGGTAAATGCCAGCAGCAGACCCAATCCAAAGAAAGTGACAATAATCAGAATGGTACTGCCGGTGGCGATAGAGTTGGCCAGACTGTCCTGTTCGGAGAGGGGAGGCGGGTTGGCTACCGGCTTTGTTGCCACCGCTGGAACAGGTGTGCTATTGGAGCCGGTTATTGCGGGAAGTTCCAGTTTGACTGTTTGGCTCATTGGTGGATAACAAACCCCCAATGTTTCGGAACAGCCCTGGAAACCGGCCTGAAAAGTGATGGTGGCTGGTCCGGATTGTGCGCGGTTCAGGGGGACAGTCGCTTCGACATCGCGATAGTACACCTCCATCTCGCCAAAAAACTCGTCATTCTTCCTTTTGCCCGTGGGTAGTTGCGCTTCTCCCGTAGTGATTCTGGCGGGATCGGTGACGGTAAAGTGGAATTTACTGCCATACAGATAGTATCCTTCGGCAATCTGCCAGCGGGCTACTGCGGTATTGGCATCCCGGACTTCAGCGCTGAAAGCGAACGCCTGTTCCGGTTCCAGCAATTCCTCTTGTTGCTCTCCCCAAGCCAGATCGCTGCTGATTGGCGCCAGCGATGGCAGTGCTGATTGAACCGGTTTGTCCGGAATGGGGAGTGGAGGAAGGGTGATTTCCACCTTTTGTTCATGAGGGGGATAGCAGAGTCCCAACGTTTCAGAGCAGCCCTGGGAGTATGCTGTCAGTGTCAACCTGTTTGTCGAAGTGCCGGGGCTGCGCTCAACGGGAATCTCAATGATCAGGCGGTCGTAGTAAGCTTCAATGTCACCGAGAAACTCATCCGTTTTCTCTTTCCCTTTGGGAAGTGTCGCCTCACCCAGGGTAACTCCCCGGTTGTCACTTTCAAACCTGACCTTGTGACGGTAGAGATAATATCCGGGAGCAAGCTTCCACTCTGCCTGAATGGTATGGGCATCGATGGCCTTGGCGCTGAAACGGAATGCCTCGTCAGGAGGCAGCGGTTTTTCGCTGGCGACAGAGGTGAATGGCAGCGCAAGCAGGCTCAACAACAACAGCAGCAGTGGTCGTATCATTATATTTATAGCTCCGAGATCCAGTCGAGGTAGGCGGGGAGACCATTTTCTACAGGGACAGCAATGATTTCCGGAAGTTCATAGGGATGCAGCTGCCGGACAAGACGTTCCAGCGCGTCGTAAGCCAGGCTATGCGTCTTGATCAACAGCAGAATCTCGTCTGCTGACTCTCGCTTTCCCTGCCAGTGGTATATGGAATGTATGCCAGGCAGAATAGAGACACAGGCCGCCAGCCGCTGATCGACAACCGCAGTTGCGATATTCTCGGCGCACTTCCTGTCCGGGCAGGTACACAATATCAGTTGAGGATGTTTTTCCATTGAGTTTTTTTATTTCGTAACCATTATACTTAAACGCGAGCCGATTCATGAGTAACGGCTTTGTTTTTTAACCGTGCTGAGTAATGATACCGGTCATACCAGTACAGATACCGGAATTCTGTCCCGATTCCCTTCATGATGGAAAATATATGATACCGTTTCCGTTCCTGTTCCTGCTATTTCTCGCTGTTCCCCTGCTGGAGATCTATCTGCTTATCAAGGCAGGTACAGTAATTGGCGCACTTCCAACCGTGGCGCTGGTTGTGTTTACTGCTGTGCTGGGCGCGTTTCTGCTGCGTCTGCAGGGCTTGTCCACCATGAACCGGATGCGCGCCAATATGATGCAGGGCAAGCTGCCAGCCATGGAGATCATGGAAGGTGCTGCGTTGCTGGTGGCCGGTGGATTGTTGCTGACACCGGGTTTTTTTACCGATGCCATCGGTTTTCTGCTGCTGATTCCTCCCCTGCGCCGTTACTGGCTCTTGAAAATCATCAACCGTGTCACCATCAATAGCGTATCCCGGCACGAGGGGCGTGGAGCGCGCACCTTTGACGGGGAATCATGGCGTGATGATGACGATAATCCGCGTCTTCGTTAGTCCGTATCTTGTGTACAGATCAAAAAAGACTTGACGAGCGGGTTTTCGCCGCTATCATTTAGCACTCTCTGTGTTAGAGTGCTAATTCAAGAGCATCATCTTTTTTCAGTCTAGTTTAAGTTGTTAGGAGAGGAACCGTATGAAAATTCGTCCGTTGTATGACCGTGTTGTCGTCCGCCGAATGGAAGAGGAAACCACGACTCCAGGCGGGATTGTGCTGCCTGACTCCGCTACCGAGAAGCCCATGCAGGGTGAAGTGGTTGCCGTTGGCCGTGGCAAGGCGCTGGAGAATGGCGAGTTTCGCGCCCTGGATGTCAAGGTGGGCGACAAGGTGCTGTTCGGCAAGTACGCCGGTACCGAAATCAAGGTGGATGGCGAAGAGTTGCTGATGATGCGGGAAGATGACCTGCTCGGCATCATCGAAGGTTAGTTTTTTTTGAGTAACGTTGAATAACTGATTCAAGAAGAGGATTATCAAGCTATGGCAGCTAAAGAAGTATTATTCAGTGATGACGCCCGTAATCGTATGATTCACGGGGTGAATATCCTGGCAAATGCGGTGAAAGTTACCCTGGGTCCCAAGGGCCGCAACGTAGTTCTGGAAAAGAGTTTTGGCGCACCCACCATTACCAAGGACGGCGTTTCCGTCGCCAAGGAGATCGAGCTGAAAGACAAGTTCGAAAATATGGGTGCCCAGATGGTGAAGGAGGTCTCTTCACAGACATCCGACGTGGCAGGTGACGGTACTACCACGGCAACCGTTCTGGCCCAGGCCATTGTTCGTGACGGCATGAAGGCGGTTGCTGCCGGTATGAACCCGATGGACCTGAAGCGTGGTATCGACAAGGCGGTTACTGCCGCAGTGGATGCCCTGAAAGAGAGCTCAAAGCCCTGCGCTGATGACAAGTCCATCGCTCAGGTGGGAACCATTTCCGCCAACTCCGATGAGAACATCGGCGCCATTATTGCCAACGCCATGGGCAAGGTGGGCAAGGAAGGGGTAATCACTGTTGAAGAGGGTTCCGGTCTCGAGAACGAGCTGGACGTAGTTGAAGGCATGCAGTTTGATCGCGGCTACCTCTCTCCCTACTTTATCAACAATCAGGAGAGTATGAGTGCCGAGCTGGAGAATCCCTTGATTCTGCTGTGCGACAAGAAGATCTCCAACATCCGCGACATGCTGCCGCTGCTGGAAGGTGTTGCCAAGTCCAGCAAGCCACTGCTGATTATCGCCGAAGATGTTGAGGGCGAGGCGCTGGCCACCCTGGTGGTCAACTCCATGCGCGGTATCGTCAAGGTCGCCGCCGTCAAGGCCCCCGGCTTCGGCGACCGCCGCAAGGCGATGCTGGAGGATATCGCCATCCTCACCGGCGGTACCGTGATCTCCGAGGAGGTCGGCCTGACCCTGGAGAAGGCCACCATCGACGAGCTCGGCAGCGCCAAGAAGGTGCAGGTCACCAAGGACGAGACCGTGATCATCGACGGTGCCGGCGACAAGAGCAGCATCGAGGGACGGGTCTCCCAGATCCGCGCCCAGATCGAGACCTCCACCTCCGACTATGACAAGGAGAAGCTGCAGGAGCGGGTTGCCAAACTGGCCGGCGGTGTCGCCGTCATCAAGGTTGGTGCGGCAACCGAGGTCGAGATGAAGGAGAAGAAGGCGCGTGTCGAGGACGCCCTGCACGCCACTCGTGCCGCGGTGGAGGAGGGCGTGGTGCCCGGAGGTGGCGTGGCCCTGCTGCGTGCCTGTGCCGCCATCGAAGGAATCAAGGGCAACAACCACGATCAGGATGTTGGCATCGACATCGCCCTGCGTGCTATGGAGGAGCCGCTGCGTCAGATCGCATCCAACGCGGGTGATGAGGCCTCCGTGGTGGTCAACAAGGTCAAGGAGGGTGAGGGCAACTTCGGTTACAACGCCGCCACCGGCGAGTATGGTGACATGATCGAGATGGGCATTCTCGATCCCACCAAGGTAACCCGCAGCGCCCTGCAGAACGCGGCTTCCGTTGCCGGATTGATGGTCACCACCGAAGCGATGGTGGCCGAGCATCCGGAGGAGGAGAAGGCTGCCGGTGCCCCGGACATGGGAGGCATGGGCGGCATGGGAGGCATGGGTGGCATGATGTAGTGCGACGAGCGTCGCACCGCGTTGCTAACTCCTTGTATAACAATGAGTTAGCCCCTTCCGGGTGGATGAGGTATCCCCTCTGAAACCCGGGCCCTTTAGCATCTCGTGGGCATGTAAAGATGCAGCTGCTTCGGCAGATTGTCCGTACGGTTAGCTTAGACCCCAGCAATGGGGTCTAAGATTTAACCTTTTTCAATTCGCCATACCTGTATATGGCTTCTTAAACATAGTTCTGTAGCAGGAACTATTCACCTCAAGACGAACCTCACCGGTTCATCTTGCGCGGCCCTGTGGGCCCATTCAAAACGCGGCTGCAAGTAAGCTGCTTTAGTGATTGTCCATTCCTTACAGTTTCAAGTTGTATCTGTATGGAAAGCGGACCTGTTGTTCAGCCAATAGTAGCCTAGGGATAGCGCATTACTGGTAACGGTATTGTGCGAAGCTTCCTGACAATGTAGCCCCGATTCGTCGGTATTCATCTTTCGTGAGGAGGATGGATAGATCCTGCTAGTAACATGCGGGTGAGGCGCTAGGCTGGGTGATATGGTTAACGTATGTGAACTGCTATTCAAACTCTGTCAACCGCTCTGAGTCAAAGTTACTGATAGGCTTTGACCAAAATGGTACGTAGCTGGTTATTCCTTTTACATCTGGGAATACGCTGACATTAAGCTACCGGAGAATAGGCAGAACCTAAGTCACTCGTGTCACTAAAGTGGAACTCGGTAAGCCCGTATCTTCGCCACAGTTGTATGGTGGCAAGCAAACCGCAAGGGGAGCTGTTGAAGGTGCGGGTATGGGATGTTGGAGAAAGCGAATGCCCGACTGTAATGGTCGAGATAGGGATTTAAACGTTATCCCACCGGAAAGGTAGTGTTCATAATTCTGTGTCATTTCTCTAAACTGTCAACAGGAGGAATGAAACATGAACAACACCACCATCAAATTTGACATGGACGCCGCAGTCAAGGCGCTGCGGGAAGGCAAGG
>JALSHD010000155.1 GCA_026982395.1 Chromatiales bacterium
TAATGGTGATCGGGAAAGGCATGCCTCACCAGCGTGGATTTGCCGGACTGGCGAGGCCCGGTGACCACAACCACGGGATAGCCACTGGCGAAGTGTTGAAGCCTGGGTTCTGCGTTCCGGGGGATATAGGCCACGGCGGTCTTCTGCTTGCGTTAGATGCTTGTAGTATGCGCAAAAAATGGCTAATTGTCAATGTTATTATTAATTAGCTTAGATATGGTGGCTATTGCCGTGATCCATTCCCTGCAGGAAGAGGGGGGATATACACATGAAAGCCAGAGCCTGGAAAGTCACTTAGGGTGCCGTGTGGCAGCGCTCAAGTGTCAAGTTCTTCGAGCATTGTGAAGGGTTTTCTGAGCATGGCATCGGCGGACGGTGTTCAGGTGCTTCTTCTCGGGCGGGTGTGGCGTTATTACACCTGCATTCCTGTAAACCTGCTATGGTCAGGGTTCTGTTACGAGAACGAAGATTTGATGAGGTGGGAATGTGCATATTCCATCAGGGCCAGAGGCGGTCAGAGCCTCAACCAAAGGCCGGATATATGGGAGCAATATTCTTTTTGTCACGAACGAACCTTTTCCTTGCATCGCGGGGCGAACCATATATGACTATATCTCCAAGGTGATGGGTGCGAGTCAAACGAAAAAAGCACTGTAAAAACAGCGCCTTTCATGGTTTTTGGTGGTCTGTGACGGTTTTTCAAAATGGTGCCGAGGCCCTGTTTGCCCGGTTTTGATCCAGACTTTTTAGCGGATCGAGGGCACTTGTTGTATTAAATTCAGGTGGCACGGCGACATTGCTGTGTGACAATACGCTCGATGCGTTGCAGTGATGGATAATCACCGTATTGCTCTTCAAACAGCGCCTTTGTTTGTCCGATATTTTCCAGTAACGAGGTTGCAGTCTCTTCTACCAGCCTGATCAGGAAACGTGAACCCACATCGCATTCTCCGGCCAGCGACTCCCAGTGTTTTGTGGTGATTTGCCCCGGGTCTCTTTGCCCGCCGACATCGAAGGCGAGATGATAATCGATGCGTTCGATGGCGCGCGTACAAACCAGATCATAGAAGGGAGACAGACGAATCTCGCCGTTTGGTAGATACAGTATCGACAGGTTCTTGGCATGGCCATCCGAGTTGCCGGCCAGGACATTGAAAATCTGCCAGCGCAGGAGATTTTGTGTGTCAATGGCAGGATCCGTCGAGACACCCTGCAGTAATTGGTAGCATTCAGCAAAGGTTGGGCCGCCGGAATCCTGGTATTTTTTTTCGTGCCCGTAGCCAAGCGCCTGACAAAAGTCTTCCTGGTGCAGACGTTGCACTTCACCGCGTTCATCCCATACGCGATCATAGCGCTCAATCTGCGCATAGAAACGCTTTTCAATGGAATGCAATTCGAAATCGACGACGGGTAACCCGATTTGTCTGGCAAGCAAGCTGGTAAACGTTTCATAGGCCGGCAGATGACGATAGTCCGTCAACTCGAATTTCAGGATATGACTGGTGGGTGCTTCGCCCTCGGGAAGAAAAGTGTGACCATCCCGGATCAACACCGGGCATTTATCCTGAGCACCTGCCAATGATAGGCGGGGCCGTTTATCCTTCGGCAAGAATGCATAAATCTGGCCGCGCCGGGCAATCAGTTGGGCCAGTTCCTTGACCGCGAGGGGACGGTAACTTCGATCATCTGATGGGTTGTGCTCCACAGGCAGGATAGAGAGTGCGCCGGCGCACTCGCCACCGATGGCGCGTAACAAGTCAAAATCGGTATTGGAAATTTTCAGATCACGAACAATGTGCTCGCGAACACCGCCTTCAGGCAGCAGGTTGGCAAAAAAACGATGAGCAACACTGTCTTCGGCCGAAAAGTCTTCTGTTGTGAGAGGGAGTGTAAGTGAGATGGCGAAGCCATTGTTATTGATCCAATCAGGCTCATAACGAAATCCAATGGCACCTACTGGATTTCGCCACAAATATCCCACCAGGCTATCGTCAAACCAGATATTGAGTGCATCCGGGTCGATCATGATTTACCTGACCTGGTTTTGGTCGGGTACGGACCGTGAGAGGAGGGGGTTGCCCCTCCCCTTGGTTGAACGATGATGTCCAGACCCAGGGTTCGCAAAGCCTTCAGGATTTTTCCAATCTCGGCAGTTTCCTTGCCGCGTTCGAACTCGGATAGAAACCGGGTGCTCAGGTTACCGAGTCCGGAGACCCTTTCGAGCGTCAATCCTTTACCTTTGCGGTGAGCGCGCACAAGCTGGCCGAGCTCTTCAGCCGACTGGATCCGCCCGTAAGAGACATCATTCTTTGCCATCTTTTCAGCCCAATAATTATATCGTACGGTAAAAAATAGCAATAAATTTGGTGTAAATCAAGAAAAATATCCTGTACGTGATAAATATCGCATTTATCAGGAAATGACCCATAATAATTCACGTACGGTACAAATTACAGACCCTGTCGTATGCGAAGCATAATGCTCTCATATCGGTAAGCGGCCGCGATTTTCACATTCTCCGGTCTCTCCAGCTCCGGTACCAGGCTGGAGACCGGGGTCTCCAACATCTCCAAGATCTGTCTGTCCACATCTTCCGCCGACTTCTGTTGCAGCTGTTCCCGAGCCAGATGGCGGGGGTGGCAGCTTTCCGTCACGGCCACCATGCGATCCACCCAGGGGCAGGGCAGACCCGCTCCATCCCTCATCAGTTCGATACAGACCTTCAGAAACCTCCCGCCAGGCGCGGGATAGTCCGACATCTTCTGACCGGTCTGCTTCCCGCCGGGTTTACCGGTGTCGCTTGGCACCAGCCCGATTGCCAGCATCTTGTCCGCCCATTCCCGGTTGTGGTAGCAGGCGCACCCCGGATTACCGAACTCGAACTGCCACAGGTGACACTGCTCATGTCCCAGGGTCTGGAGAATTTCGATCAGGCTGTGGCTGCCGAAGTAGGCGGGATTCATGGCGTCGACTTATGCGCATGGTTTTTTTATAAAATTCGATAGATATGCTATATATCGAGCAATTTTCGACCTAACTAACGGGTTTTCGATCTTTGCGCCTGAAATTGAATACATCTACTAACTTTTAGGACAAGCTCGCCCCAACACTGTCATGCGCAGAACGGAACAGCTCGAGGCCTTCACTAGGCTGGGGCTGGCCGAGCGTGCTGCGGAAACAATAGGCCGTACCGGTCAACACCTCATCACGCGGGCTACCAGTTTCATGCTGCTGGCGGGCAGCCGCGCGAGTTTCGAGATCGAAGGCGAGCGTGTGCCACGCAGCCGCTTGGACCGTTGGGGCAAAGCTGTACTCCAAGCCGGAAAAAATGCGCTCACGCTCGAAGAAATCATTCGCCTGCATCGTGTCCTGATCGAGGATTCACGATTTGTCTTTCCGGGCCTGCGTCCGAATGGCGTCTTTCTCGGTGAGCGGAACCATCTCGGTGATCCCCTGCCGGAATTCATCGGAGCCCGCCCCGAAGACCTCGAAGCTCTCTGTGCCGACATGTTGGTCACCAATGGGCGAATGCGGGATGATGGTCTGGATCCTGTTCTGCAAGCGGCGGCAACTGCATTTGGTTTTGTCTATGTTCACCCGTTCCAGGATGGTAACGGTCGTATGCACCGCTGCTTGATTCATCATGTCCTGGCCGAGCGTGGGTACACACCACCGGGTATGGTTTTCCCGGTTTCTTCCGTTATGCTGGATCGTATTGATGATTATCGCCGGACGTTACAGGACCATTCCATGCCCTTGATGGATTTCATCGAATGGCGCCCGACAGCGGATCATAATGTCGAAGTGTTGGACGATACGGCTGACCTCTACCGGTACTTTGATTGCACCGAGCAGGCCGAATTCCTCTATGCCTGTGTTCAGCGCACGGTTGAGGACTAGCGGGGGCATTTGAATAGAAACTTACGGTTTCGCCCTCGCGGATCCACCTCAAACCGTACATCCTTGCGCAAAATCACCCTGCCGACTTCCCCCATTTATTTGGTTTCCTCTTGTTCGATAAAGTAGGTGCCATTGGGCAACACGTGTTTGTACGGCAGTAGGGAAATATGAGCCAGAAGATCATCATCCACCGTCTCACCTTGTTTTCGGAGTTCATCGACGATGTTGCTGATCCTGGATGTGTTCCAGTACAGGATGGCATTGGACACCAGGCTTAACGCGCTTGCCTTGTTCATGATCTCCAGGTAGTCGCCGGTAGTGAACTCGCCCTGGTTCGCAAAAAAGATCCAGCGCGGCAGATTGTGCCTATACTCACCTTTGTTGAGCTGGAGCTGAACCGTGCGGCGCAAATCTTTGTCGGTAATGTAGCGCAGGATGTATTCAGTTTTGATGATCCTGCCCAGGTTGGTGAAGGCCTTCGCCAGCCGGTCAGAGGGGAAGCTGTTGGTCAGCCGTTCTACAATCACATGTGCCGGTGTCGTGCGTTCCTTTAGAGATGTGGCCACATGAATCATTTCATCCCACTGCTCTTCAACAATGTCCAGATCCGCCGTCTTATTTAGCAAAGGCGTGAACACGCCGTAATTGACGTTCCGCTCCACGCGGTAGAGCTGCTGATCTTTGAGGTCTCGGATCCGTGGCATGAAGTAATACCCCAGCAAGTAGCACAGCGCAAAGATGATTTCGGTGTAGCCGTGCGTATCGGTAGTATGTTCTCGGATCTTCAGGATCGTATTGTTTTCCAGTAGGCCATCGAGGACGTACAGGGCTTCCCTTGGATTACAGGAAATGGCCTTGGTGCTGTATACCGAATATTGATCAGACACATGGGTGTAGATGCCGATCGCTTTCTCATAGTAGCCGTAGTATCGGGGATAGTAAGCTGCCAACAGGCTGTCGGCCCGAATCCGGAAGCGTTGTGCGTCTGATGACGACACCTGGCCGGATCCGTGTACCTCACTAAACGGCAATTGGTGATGCTGATTCACAATCTCGGCACTGGCCGCCGTAATGGTTTCCTCACGTACATAGAACTGCAAGACGTGGCGCAGCATATCCACGGTCACATCATCGACACTTGCGCTCATGGCCACCACACCCAGGTTGGTGGCTTGGGAAATCAGCGCTGAGATCAGCGTTTTGTAGAAGGTTTTCGGCCTGGAATGGTGTTGCTGTACCGGGATAAAGTGCCGTGTGAAATTGGTTTCCCTGTCCACCTCCATCAGCAGTTGTTCGATCCGAATGGAGGGCATACTGGCATCGATAACCTTCTGGAGTTTTTTCACCGCCTCTGGAATCTCGGCCTTGTCGTCGCGCTTCAGCTTGAGATTGCCATCCTTGATGTCGGCAAAGGTATCCAGGCCAAAACGCTTGTCCGCTTCGCCCACATTCTGGTGAAATTGGAGAATCAATTGTGCTTTCACCTGGTCTTTGAACGGTTGCTGGAGGTCCTCGTAGGCGGCTTCGCGGGTGTCCTCCCAGCGGTGCTGGTTCAGCATCAGTTCCCAAAAAGAGACATGCTGTTTGCTCTTGGGCACAAACAGATCCCCGGAGCGTAAGGCCTCCTTCATGGCCATAGCCACACCCAGCTCCCAGGCGTTGCGCTGGATCTTACCGTTTTTGCCTTTCAGGCAGCACCGCAACTCTTTGGGAATAAAATAAGTCGGCACGTTATTGGGCAAGGTTTTCAGTTCACCAGCGTCAAGTTGGCGAATCAGTTGTATGGACTTCAGGAGTGGTTCGGTACCGGGTTTGGCCTGGAATGGCAGGTGCAGGAATTCCGGAAAATACTTCCGCAAACTGGGATAACGGGACAGCAGCAGATCACCGTAGCCGCGCTCTTCCAGGCGCTTGAAGATATGTCAATCATCCACGGACTCCAGCAGCTTCTTTTCATTGATGCGCTGCCACAAGTCCACCTTGTTCAGCGGCTTGTCATCCGGCCAGTCCAGTATCAGGTGAGTGGCATCCAGCACCATATCGATGGCCTTCTTTTGGCGCTTGCGGAATTCACGGTGCTTTTTCTCGTGAACCTGCTTGCCTTTGCGCAGCATGTCCAAGATGTACTGGTCATGCATTTTCACCAGGTGATCCAGCAGCACCTTTCGTGTTTCCAACAGGAAACACAGCATCAGGGAATAACGCTTGTTTTCTTTGAATCGTTTGATGTCCTTGGCGTTGTAGCGGCGAGCCATTTTGTAGAGATAATCCATAAACGCCGGATCCACGATTTGGGATTCGATGGCATCAATACCGGTATCGTTTAGGGAACGATAACGCTCTAGGTAGCTTTGAATCGAGGTGATGGTGGCCGAGGGCGGATATTCTTTCAGGAGGTAGAACAGTGATCGTTGATCACCTGGTGCGGCAATCAAAAGCTCATCGATGGCCTTTCGGATTTCCGTTGATAATTGCTGGTAAAGAGATTCAAACAGTCGCTCATGCACATCAGAACAAACACTGATAATCAAGCGTTCCATAACACTTGGCCCTGGCAGAATTATCTTGGCATTCAGTAAATACTGCTCTGTCCGCAAAAACAGTTCGTCCGGCAAGCAACCCTGCTCTGCCTGTTTCGACAACCACTTTTTCAGGCTGGCTTGTGCGGTATCGTCGTATTTGGAAAAGCCTAGATAAGTCAGGATGTTTTTGCGTTGCTCGGAAAAAGTAGCATCCCGATCCGGGGTGTTGATAGTAAGCGAGGGTGGTAAATCGAGTTGGCTATTCAGGTAACTCACAATGCGCGGCGACAGGTCGTTGACCTCCACCAGGAAACGGCCATACAGGCGCACGGCACAAAGTTGAACGGCGATGAATAGGCGGGAGTTGGTGCGGTAGCGATTGACTTCTTTCTTATCAGCCTCCGATAGCGTCCAGTCTCTGGCCATTTCCTCATCGGAGAAATCCTGGGGCAACGTCACTGGTTGGTAACGTTGCCGCTGGGTCAGGAATTTTTCATTGGCCGTCATTTATCATTATCTATTCGTCTAGGCGGCCACCAAGGGGCGCGCGTGTTCCAGCTTCTCAGCCAACACATCATTGTGCTTAGCCAGCCACATGTCATTCATGAACTGGAGATTCAGCCAAAACTCCGGAGTGGTTCCCAGAACCTTTGCCAGCAAAAAAGCAGTTTCCGCAGTTACCCCACGCCGACCACCACACAATTCATTGACGGTCTTGCGGCCTACGCCCATCGCTTTTGCCAGTTCGCCTTGGGTGATCCCCAAGGGTTCCAGAAACTCTTCTTTGAGCATAGTGCCCACACTGGTCGGTTGATGAGCGGGAATTTTTAGTGCTTCAACCATGGTTTCACCTCTTACCTGTACGTATGGGGATCCAGATAGACCCCGTTAGCCTCGCCAGCATTCCATTGGAATATCAAGCGATATTGTTTGTTCACGCGGATCGAACACCAGTCCTTTAGCTTGCCTTCTAAATGCTCAAACCGGTTACCCGGTGGTATCCTTAAATCCTGCTCGCCGTTAGCGGCATGGATAATATCGAGCTTACGCTTCAGAGCACTCTCGAGGGTGCTGGGAATGTTGGGCGACTTAACACCAAGAAAGTAATAGTCATCCAACCACTGATCCCGGAACGTCTTAATCATAGTTAATTGTATCCTGTATCGCTACATGTTACAAGTTGATTTTTTATTTAGTCAAAAATATATGTTCCACTCGGAAAATAACAGAATTTGTGAAACATTGAATAGTTGACAGTATACGGAACACTGTTTACCATGTAAATCAATAAGTTCTCAAGCTGTACCACAAACGACTGTTTATGAGACACATGGGGAGGAACATTGAGTACACAAGAAAATAATCAAAATCTAGTAGAAGTAATGGAAGCAGCTCGAAAGGAAATTGAAAGTAACGGGTGGCTTATCACGGAAACCCCAGGTGATGGAGAAACCATACACGTGGTCTGTGAGAAAAACGGTGAACGTCGAGCATGGGGAATGTTCGATGCTTTCACTTGTTACTCTGAGGCGTACCGCGTCATTTGCGGTAAAGACATAGTTTCTTTGAAACGATGAAGCTGGGTTACGTTCGCGTCTCTAAAGCCGATGGGAGCCAGGTTCTCGACCTACAAATCGATGCCATGATTGATGCAGGCGTTGAAAAAGCCAATATTTACCAGGATCAGGCCTCTGGCAAGAAAGATGATCGGCCTGGATTGGAGTCCTGCTTAAAGGCATTGCGAGAAGGCGATACTCTGGTGGTCTGGAAGCTGGATCGCTTGGGGCGCGACTTGAGGCATCTGGTGAATACGGTGCAGGATTTAGCCGAGCGTGGTATCGGTTTTAAGGTGATTACCGGTCAGGGAGCCAACATTGATACCACGACCGCCTCGGGCAAACTCGTATTCGGGATTTTTGCAGCCCTAGCGGAATTTGAACGAGAGCTTATCCGCGAAAGAACCATGGCTGGCTTGAAGTCAGCAAGAGCCAGGGGGAAGAAAGGAGGTAGAAAATTCCACCTCACTAAAGGGCAAGTTCGTTTGGCGCAGGTCTCGATGAAAAACAAGAACACCAACGTCAGCGAATTGTGCCGGGAGCTGGGCGTATCTCGCCAGACTCTTTATCGCTATGTCGGACCAGATGGTGAGTTGAGGGAATACGGAAAACAAGTGCTGGGAGTACGAGCAGGATGATTTTGCGCAAGGATGTACGGTTTGAGGTGGATCCGCGAGGGCGAAACCGTAAGTTTCTGTTCAAATGCCCCCGCTAGTCCGTTGAGCACGATCTGCCCAGAGAAATCGATTATCTGCGCCGGCATAATGAAGCCATGTCCAGAATCATGGAGATGATCGATATGCCGGATCGACTCGCGCAGAATCTGATCCTGTTTATTCGCCAAAACAACGGCAAACTATCGAAGCGGAAACGCGAGAAAGATTTTTCTGCTTTAACAGATGATGAAGTGTATGCACTGGAGGGCATCGTTCAGAATGTATTTGACGGCTTTGATATGGATAGTTCCCGAATGATTGAGCCGATCGAGTAACGTAACTACTCAGCATATTTTTAAAATTGCGAACTAATAACCCGCGTTAAATCAATACGTTAGTTCGCATAATATGGATTATGTTAAGTTAGTGCGACCATAGGCATCACATGCCGCTTTTATCTTTGGTCATCCACAGAATGCACTAAAACAGCTAACCAGTCTGTTTTTCTAGGAATAAAGCCGGCTGACTTTGAAGTTCGGATTACGCGTATGGTTACTGCAGGAGATCAGGCTAGGCAGCTCTTCTCTTGCAGCGATTCCTCGCAACACCATTCTTCTCCTACCATAAGACTATGAACTTGGGTGAGATATGCAGGTAAAACCCTGCACTAGAATTCCATCCTTGGTAACTGTATAAGCTCCGCAGCTGCTCGAACGATCATGGGTTGTGATGGGGCAGCGCCGCGACCTGCTGGAGATCCTCGAAGACCGCCACGGCACACGCTCGACACTGGCCACCAGCCAACTCCCCGTCGACAAATGGCACGACCTCATAGGAGACCCCACGCTGGCCGACGCCATCCTCGACCGCCTGGTCCACAACGCCTACAAGATCAATCTCAAGGGAGACTCCATGCGCAAACGCAGAGCAAAGTTGACATCCACCATACAACCCGAGTAACAATACAACAACCCTCGCGTCGCGCAGCGAAGATGGGTGGCAGCTTTGCCCTGATCCAGGTGGCAGGCTTCACGTGGAATGGGTGGCAGACTTTGGCGGAATATGCAGCATATGAATGAAAAAGCGATAGAAGCGCACTGAACTTACCCAATCAGGCGCCATTCTAACCGATTGAAAACCACCGTTATTTTTCCTAACTAAGTGCCATTCCATGATATTTTATTTGATCATATTATTAACCCAGGTCAGAAACTCGGTAGAACTCATAACCTTTATACTTTTCCCCGGACACTCTGCCGGAATATATCGCCTTTGTGCAGCCGCCTCCCGAATCCAGCTCTTGGCCCCATCCCTGAAACCATCTCCATCAATCAGAATAATAATGTCATCCTCCGGAACAGACTCGGCGCAACTCAAATACGTATAGGGAAGCTTTTCATCAACACTGCCGGCACTCTGCTGCCACTTGCACTCAATTCGGGTTTCCAGGTTATATCTTTCAGAGCGGATAAGAAATTCCGTGAAACCACGGGTCCCATACAAGGTGGTGTACGGCACATTCCTCAACAACAGCTCGGTGCCATATCGGGTAGGTTCTTTCTGGTATTCCCGGTAAAGCACCACCTCAAACCCATGCGTACTCAGGGTGGAAGTCACGATGGCCTCCAGCACACTACCCGTTCGGTTGGCTTTCCCGCCCTGACTCTGACTCATTTTATCTTCCCCCGGTTTTTTGCGGCAAAGACAGCGATCACCTCAGATGCCATCTCCCGGCGACCGCCATTGCAACTAATCAGGCGTCTAACCTTCACCTGATACTTGCGGGCATTTTGGTAAACCTCCCGGGTAAACTTGGTATAGTGATTGGAAATCACCACCGGAACACCCTGGTTTGCCGCCTTCTCGGCCAACTCTGCCAGCTTTCTCTGTTCATCCATCCCAAACCCCCCGGCACTGTAAGCGGTAAAATTTGCCGTACCGGATAGAGTGACATAGGGCGGATCGCAGTAGAACACATCGTGGGACTGGGCTTGCCGGAAAGTCTCGGAAAAGTCGTTGTGAGTGAAAACCGCCCGCTCCGCCCTCTTCAGAAAGTACACCATCTCCTTCTCCGGAAAATAGGGTTTCTTGTATCGCCCGAAGGGAACATTTAACCCACCAGAAGCATTGTAACGGCAAAGACCATTGTAACCATGCTTGTTGATGTACAAGAATAGCGCGGATTTCAGGTAGACATCGGAGGTCTTGTTGAATATCTCTCTGAACAAATAATAAGACGCCGCGTTATTATTCTCAGGGATAAAGAGTTGACGGCTGTAGTTGATAAACTCCTCCCTGTACTCCTTGAGCGCCAGATAAAAATTGATCAGATCCCTATTGGCGTCATTGAGGAGATATTCATCATAATCGGTATTCAGAAACACAGCGCCAGAGCCCACAAAAGGCTCCACCAGCCGCGTCGCCTTCTTGGGAAGACGGCGTTTAACCTCAGCCAGGATTTGAAACTTGCTGCCTGCCCATTTCAGCGGAGGACGAACCAAACGGGAAGCTTTCTTATTGTTGTTATCTGCCATCATTTTTATCCATCAGACGGAGACCTCCCCTCCTCTTCCAAAGATCACTCGCCGCGTGATTTTGACGCAGCTGAATATCCTGGTCAATGAGAACAAACCACCCTTGCTGAGCCGCCTCATGGAGGAGCTGCATATCAAAACAAAGACTGGTAATTCCACCCCGATTCGTTTCAATCCCGTTCAAAAGTCCGGTCAGGTTCCAACTGAAGAGGATGAGGATACCTACTGTAGTGGTCAAGTTTTTTTAGCCACAGTTTTATAGTCATTCCAGTACTGAGCCTCAGCACTATTTGGAGCCAATCCCCCATTATGCGTATGTGGTCTGACCTGACTGTAATACCCAATAATATAATCAGTGATGGCCTGCTTTGCTTCCTCAGCG
>JALSHD010000156.1 GCA_026982395.1 Chromatiales bacterium
GCTCCAGCCGCACTGCCGTCTCTTTCCTGTCTCTGGAAAACAGCTTCCACTCCCCCAGATCATCCCACAGCAGCGCGGTTACTGCCCTGTTGTGGCGAAGCAGCCCCCAACGGGAGAGGGTGTACCGGAGACTGAGCAGAATGAGAGCGGCAAGCAGAACCCGAACCGGCCAGGACAAGGGGACAATCAGCACACACCCCGCCGCACCTCCATGCACAACCAGCAACACGGCGGCAAAGATCCGGGAAGGATGCAGCTCAAGATACAGCGGTACGGATTTTTGCGACAATCGGGATAATCTCCTCATCGGCGGGAACAGTCCGGCCGAAAAGATACTCCATCAACTGTTGGTCGGAATACTCCAGCAGCTGCTCCAGGGCGGAACACTCCGCAGCACTCAACCCCTCGAATTCTCGATCGAGAAAGGTATTAAACAACAGATCCAGCTCCAGCATACCCCGTCTGCAGCGCCAGCGAAGACGCGATTCGGGAATCAACTCAATCGCTCCAGGCACAACCGGTGCCGCTTGTCGAACAGACGTCTGGCACCCAGAGATACCGCAACCATAGTGCCAAATCCTGTCCCGGCGGCGATCAGGAACATGATCAGAATCTGATAATTTACCGCAACAACCGGAGGAGCTCCCGCCAGAATCTGGCCGGTCATCATCCCCGGCAGACTGACAATACCGGCTGCTGCCATGGCGTTGATAATCGGCACCAGACCCACCCGCATCGCCTCTCTGCGAATATCTGCGATAACCTCACTCCAGCCACCACCCAGCAACAGGCGCTGCTCAATCACATCACGCTGCTCCCTGGCGCTCCGGGTAAGCAGATCCAGCCCGAGACTCACGCCATTCATGGTGTTCCCCAACAGCATTCCCAATAACGGAATAGCGTATTGCGGCAGATACCAGGGCTGGTTGTTGATAACAACCGTGAGCGCCAGAATGGTCACCGCAAATGACGACACAAACATCGACAAGGTACCAAGGCCAAACCCCCACCAGCCCCGGAAACGATGCTTCTGCCGCACCATAACCTCCCGCCCCGCCATCAGCAGCATGACCAGCGAGACAAACCCCAGCCACGCCAGATGCACATTTTCAAACAGGGACTTGAGTACCAGTCCAACCAGCAGCAGCTGGACTGTGGTACGCAATGCAGCGACAAGCAACTGCTTTCCCACACCGAGACGCAATGCCCGGCTGAGTACCGCCAGCAGGATCACCAGAATAGAGGCCAGCGACAGATCCAGCGGTGTTAACGGGATGATATTCACGGCGTACACTCCTGTAAATTGCCATCCTGCAGCTCGAAATGCTGGCTGGCAACACGCCGTATCTGCGCCGGATCATGGCTTACCCAGAGCACAGCTGCGCTATACTCCACGCGATATCTCTCCAGCAGGGTCTCCATCCGCCCTACGCTGGCAGGATCGAGGCTGGCGGTAGGCTCATCAAGCAGCAACACCCGGGGACGGTTGGCCAGCAACCGCAGCAGCGCCAACCGCTGACGCTCTCCGGTTGAACAGCGTCTTACCTCCCACTCCAGCGTCTGGGCGGCGAAACCCAGCTGCTCCAGCCAGCCCGGCTCCAGCGCTCCCATGTGATCTCCCACCCGTTCATACCACCACCTGCTCTCCGCTGGCAACAGCCCGACCCGCCTGCGCCATTCCGGCGCAGGAAACGACTCACACGACCGCTCATCCAGCCAGACAGTTCCCTGGTGAGGATCAAGATCAGCTATCGCCCGCAACAGCAGCGTTTTACCTGAACCGGATGGTCCCGACAGACAGACACACCGGGCAGCTTCCACCACCAGACTTACCGGTCCGACATGATGGGTAACCAGTCTCTCGATACGCAACCGGCTCAGCGTAGTTCCCCTGACTGAATTTTTCTCATCCGCGCATTGTATCCGGCAGCACGACACGCACACAAAAAAAACGGGTACCGAAGTACCCGTTTTTACAGTTGTTGCCGATTTGGCGGGAAAAGCATCTACTTGTTGGTGAACTCCGGATAAGCCTCCAGACCGCACTCACCCACATCGACACCCTCGTACTCCTCCTCCGCGCTGACCCGGATCCCCCAGATCATCTTGATGATGAACCAGGTCACATAACTGGCTGTGAAGGTCCAGGCTGCGATGGTAACCAAGCCAATAATCTGGGCAAGGAAAGTAGCATCACTGTTTGACAGCGGCACTGCCAGCAGACCCCACATACCCACAATGCCGTGGACAGAGATGGCGCCAACCGGATCATCAACTTTCAGCTTGTCCATCGTGATGATTGCAAACACCACCAGCACACCACCAATACCACCCACCAGAGTCGCCCAGAGCGGTGATGGAGCCAGTGGCTCGGCGGTAATAGCTACCAACCCGGCCAGCGCACCGTTCAGTGCCATGGTAAGGTCTGCCTTGCCGAACAGCAGTTGCGCGGTAATCAGCGCAGCAACCACACCGCCCGCAGCCGCCGCGTTGGTATTAACAAATACAGCAGCAACGGCATTGGCCTCACCCACGTTGGAGATAATCAGCTCTGAACCACCGTTGAAGCCGAACCATCCCAACCAGAGAATGAAGGTACCCAGGGTAGCCAGTGGCATGTTGGCGCCCGGTATGGCATTCACCTGACCGTTAGGACCATATTTTCCCTTGCGCGCACCCAGCAAAAGCACCCCGGCGAGCGCAGCAGATGCACCGCATAGATGCACCACACCCGAACCGGCAAAGTCGCTGAAACCCAGACCATCCAGGAAACCACCGCCCCACTTCCAGTAACCCTGCAACGGATAGATGAAACCGGTCATCACCACGGCAAAGGCCAGGAAGCTCCACAGCTTCATCCGCTCCGCCACCGCACCGGAAACAATGGACATGGCGGTTGCCACAAAGACTACCTGGAAGAAGAAGTCCGACATACCGGAGTAGTAACTGCCGTCATACCAGGTAGCCAGATCCTGCGCCAGCACTTCAGCGGGGTCATTATCACCACCGAACATGAACGAGAGATCAAGTGCCGGGAAAATGCCGTTGCCGCCCGACGGATACATGATGCCGTAACCCACCAGCATGTACATGATACAGGCGATGGCGAACAAAGCGATATTCTTGGTCAGAATCTCGGCGGTATTCTTGGCACGGACCAGCCCCGCCTCCAGCATGGCAAAACCGGCCGCCATCCACATAACCAGCGCACCGGACATCAGAAAATAAAATGTGTCCAGCGCATAACTCAGATCTTTAATGCTATTTGCTACATCCACTTGGCTGCCCTCCCACCGGGATATTAATATAATTTAGAGTGCCTCATCACCGGACTCGCCGGTACGAATGCGCACCGCCTGCTCCAGCCCCACGACAAAAATCTTGCCATCACCGATCTTGCCAGTATTGGCCGCCCTGGACACGGTATCGATAACCTGATCCACCAAGTCATCACTCACAGCGATATCAATTTTCACTTTGGGAAGAAAATCCACCACATACTCTGCTCCACGATAAAGCTCGGTATGTCCCTTCTGCCGGCCAAAACCCTTGACCTCGGTTACGGTAATACCCTGTACCCCAATCTCGGAAAGCGCCTCACGAACATCATCAAGTTTGAAAGGCTTGATGATGGCTGTTACTAGTTTCATATTCAGTTCTCCTGTCACGCTGAAACCGTTTGTCCGGCTCGTCTGCTACTCGATTGATGTCACATTGCTGGAACTTGACGAAAGGGAGTTCAGCACGGCTTGTGCCAGACATAAATATTTTTTTTATTATCAGTTAGTTAAACCAACAAGAGCACCCATATAGCCATAAGCGGCGCGCCACCATGGTGCGCTACCTGTCAATCATGCACCAATATGGACCGCAAAAAAGAAAAAGGCCAAAACAACTCTTCAGGGCACCTCTTCAGGATTACAGCGCCTCCTCCCCCGACTCCCCGGTGCGAATGCGTACTGCCTGCTCAAGCTCAATCACAAAGATTTTTCCATCACCAATCTTGCCGGTGTTGGCGGAACGACTGATGACATCAATCGTCCTCTCAGCCAGCTCATCGGGAATAGCAACATCGATTTTTACTTTGGGCAAAAAATCCACCACATACTCGGCGCCACGGTAGAGTTCGGTATGCCCTTTCTGGCGCCTGAAGCCCTTGACATCAGTCACGGTGATCGGCCGCACCATAATGGTGCAAAACACGAATTCATGCCCAAAAAAAAGCCGAAGAAAACAGTGCTACAAACCCGGCGCAGTTCCCGGTACAATTTCCCCCATGATGAATACAGACTTCCTGGACAATCTCGTACGCCAAGTAATGCAAACCCTGCCTGGCACTGACAGCCAGTTGACAAAGGATCTGGAGAAAAACCTTCGCGCTGCCATACAGGGCGTGTTCAACCGCATGGATCTGGTAACCCGCGAGGAGTTTGAACTGCAGACCGAGCTGCTGGCCCGTACTCGTTCCAGGCTGGAGCAGCTGGAACAACAGGTAGCTGAACTGGAAGGACAGCTCAAAAACGGCAGCTGAAGCCGGAATGCCGCTGGCTACCATCTACAGCCGTGCGCAGGCAGGTATTGATGCGCCTCCCGTCATTATTGAGGTACACCTCTCCAACGGTCTGCCCAGCCTGGCCATCGTCGGTCTCCCCGAGGCGGCAGTCAAGGAGAGCAAGGATCGGGTACGCGGCGCAATCCTGAACAGCCACTTCGAGTTTCCGATGCAGCGCATCACCATCAACCTGGCTCCCGCCGATCTGCCCAAGGAGGGAGGCCGTTTTGATCTGCCTGTCGCCCTCGGGATCCTTGCGGCTTCGGGGCAGATTCCGGTTCAGGCACTGGATAAATTCGAGTTTTTTGGCGAGCTGGCACTCAGTGGGGAACTGCGGCCGGTTCGTGGAATACTACCTGCAGCACGACAAGCTCGCTCTGCAGAACGTATCCTCGTAGTGCCTGAACCGAACGCTGAAGAGGCCGCACTAGTGGAGGGATTGAAGGTAGTAGCTGTACGCCATCTACTTGAGATCTGCGCCCACTTCAACGGCAGCAAACCCCTCACTGGCTACGCTGCACGGCATATCAAGACCCCAGCTGAAACAGAGGAAGATCTCTCCGAGATACGCGGTCAGCATCTTGCTAAGCGCGCGCTGGAGATCGCCGCTGCCGGCTCCCACAGCCTGCTGCTGACCGGCCCGCCGGGAACCGGCAAGACCATGCTGGCGAAGCGCCTGCCTGGCATCTTGCCCAAAATGACTGGGCAGGAAGCCCAGGAGACCGCAGCTGTTCAATCCATCAGCGATGCGGGATTCGATATCAAAAACTGGGGCAAACGCCCGTTCCGCGCCCCGCACCATACCGCATCGGGAGTTGCCCTGGTGGGTGGCGGCAGCCAGCCACGCCCCGGTGAGATCTCGCTGGCCCACAACGGTGTGCTGTTTCTGGATGAGCTGCCGGAATTCGATCGCCGGGTGCTGGAAGTGCTGCGCGAACCCATTGAGTCAGGGCATATCACCATCTCGCGAGCCGCCCGGCAGGCTGAATTTCCCGCTCGTTTCCAGTTGATCGCCGCAATGAACCCCTGTCCGTGCGGTTATCTGGGCCACAGCAGCGGACGTTGTCGCTGCACGCCAGATCAGATCCGGCGCTACCGGGGCAAGCTGTCCGGTCCATTACTGGATCGGATCGATATGCATGTTGAGGTTCCCGCCCTGCCACTGCGTCAACTGAGCCAGACTCCGGCCGAAAAAAGTGAAACCAGCACCCAAGTTCGCGCCCGTGTAGAGGCGGCCCGCCAACTTCAGCTAAAACGCAGCGGAAAGGCCAATGCCCGGCTTGGCAACCGCGAGATTGACAAAACCTGCGCACTGAATACCGCTGATGGCAAACTGCTTGAACAGGCCATTGAGCGACTCGGTCTGTCCGCCCGCGCCTATCACCGGGTACTCAAACTCGCCCGCACCATTGCCGACCTGGACAGCGCGGAGCAGATTGCGACGAGCCATCTTACCGAAGCGATTAATTTCCGGCGACTGGATCGGAAAAACAACGCCTAACCCCAACGGATCTCCAGCCCTGGCTCGCTGTTCCTGGCCTGAAACGGCTCGCACACGAATAATCCGGCCACTGCCGCCAGTTCATCATCCAGGTAGATAAGCGGGATACGCTCCCGCAGCCAGGGGGGAATACCCTGCTCCTGCAGCAGTTTTTTCAGCTTATGAGACCGGGCACGGCCTGCCGGGCAGCAGCGCTCACCGCCCTGCCGGAATCGGACAGTTACACTGGCAGCCCCACACAACGCCTGTTTGATGCCCCTGCCGATAGCCGGAGCAACCTGCAGAACAGCGCCATCCACCAGACACAGTTTTTCGGCCATATTCCAGTCATGGATTTCGCTGCTATCATGCGGCAGCAGTGGCTTCATGACATACAGCCGATCCCGGTAACGACGGATTTCGGCACCATCCCAGTTTATCAAAGGCTCGGCATCTGCCGCCGCTGGCAAAACCTCATCGATGATCCGCTGCAGATGGACAGTATCCGGCAACGGCAGACCGGACTGGCGGATCCAGTAGCGAAGCAGGTTGCGCTGGCGAGCAGCATCCAGCATCTTCAAGTGATTGATATTGAGTTCACCTTCAGGCCCGGTAACGTAGTCCTGCTCCGCCAGATGATCGAGCAGGTTGGCGGCTTCCGCACAGTGTGTGGCAACCCGGGAGAGCGTTCGCTCCAACGCCGGCCAGTGAGAACGCAATAGAGGAATAACTTCATGGCGCAGAAAATTGCGTTCGATGCCGGTATCGTAGTTACTCTCATCCTCGACCCACTCAAGCCGCCCGGTTCGGGCGTAGGATTGAAGATCACTGCGACTGAAATCCAGCAGTGGTCTACCCCGCCATGCCGCTCCAAACAAATCCCAACGAGGCATTGCCGCCAGCCCACGCGGACCACTGCCACGCAGCAGCTGCAACAGGACGGTCTCCGCCTGATCATCCTGGTGATGCGCAGTCAGCAAACCATCCGTACTCTCCAGCAGGAAGGCAATAGCCCGATAACGGGAATTTCGGGCTGCCGCTTCGGGGCTTTCGCCTTTTCCGGGAGAGGCATCAACATGCAGTATCCGGCAGGGAATATCCAGCTTGTGACAAACTGCCAAACAGTGTTCACTCCACTCATCAGCGGCCGGACTCAGTCCATGGTTGACATGAACAGCGCACAACCTCTCTGCAGGAAGACGATCGCGCACAGCGGCCAGAGAGTGCAGCAACACACAGGAGTCAAGGCCGCCGCTATAGGCCACCCAGTAGCGGCGGGCCGGGGGCAGCCTTTCGATAACAGCAAGCAGATTCTGTAAGGTAAATCGCATGGCGTTACGCCATCAAATACAGTCAGCAGTCTATTTTTCAGCCACCTGCTGATAGTTTCCAAAACCCATAAAACGCTGGTAACGGCGCTCCAGCAGTTCATCGGACGGGATTGCCTGCAGTTTTTCCAGCCCTTCCAGCAGCGACTGCCTGACGCTCACCGCCATCCCGTCCATATCCCGGTGAGCTCCACCCAGCGGCTCTTCAATAACCTTGTCAATCAGCTCAAGCTCCAGCAGACGAGAGGCCGTGATCCCCATGGCCTCGGCCGCTTCAGTCGCCTTTTCCGCACTCTTCCACAGAATGGTTGCACACCCCTCGGGAGAGATTACAGAGTAGGTGCTGAACTGCAGCATCTGTACGATATCACCCATGCCGATAGCCAGCGCACCACCGGAACCACCCTCGCCGATAACCGTGCTGATAATGGGGGTCTTGAGTCCGGCCATCACAAACAGGTTGCGGGCGATCGCCTCGCTCTGGCCTCGCTCCTCGGCACCAATTCCGGGATAGGCGCCGGGGGTGTCGATAAAAGTAAGAACCGGCAGCCGGAAACGTTCCGCCATCTCCATCAGCCGCTTTGCCTTGCGGTAGCCCTCCGGGCGTGGCATACCATAGTTGCGCCGCACCCGCTCCTTGGTATCCCGTGCTTTTTGCTGGCCAATGATCATCACCGGCACTCCTTCCAGCCGGCCAATCCCGCCCACCATGGCAGGATCATCCGCATATGCACGATCACCGTGCAGCTCTTCAAAATCGTTGAAAATACGCTCAACGTAGTCGAGCAGATAGGGGCGCTGCGGATGGCGGGCCAGTTGCGCCACCTGTGCAGCACTGAGTTTGGAAAAGATAGACTCGGTCAGTGCTTTGCTTTTTTCGCGCAGTCGCGCTATTTCTTCACTGATATTCAGTCCGGAATCATCGCCCGCATAGCGCAAGGCCTCGATTTTTGCCTCCAGGTCGGCAATAGGTTGTTCAAAATCCAGAAAGTTCAGGTTCATATATCGAGGATCCACATCCGTAAACAGGTTGACGCTATTTTACGTATGGATTCCGTCGCTGTATATGCCTGATGTGAAAGCTCGTGCTCCTGAAAAATTATTCCGTGACTGCTTTATATGATCCGGAATCTCGACATCTTTGCATGCAGCTTTCCTGCCTGGGTCACCAGATGGTCACTGGATACGACACATTCAGAAAGACTTTCCGCGTTACTGACAGCAATACTGCCGATCGACTGAATGCTGGAATTGATATTCTCCATTACGCCATTTTGTTGCTCTGCCGCAACGGCAATCCGGCTGTTCAGGTCGTTTATCCCTTTGACGGCCTCGGCAATCAGCTCCAGTGCTTCTCCCGCATGGATCGCCTGGTCAACACACTGTTCGGCTCTCTCCTTGCTGCGGGTCATGGTCTTCATAGCCTCATGTGTACCGGCCTGAACGGACTCAATCATCCCCTCAATTTCCCGGGTTGAGTCCTGAACACGCTGCGCCAGGGTTCGGACTTCGTCGGCAACTACCGCAAACCCGCGCCCCTGCTCACCGGCGCGTGCCGCTTCGATCGCAGCATTGAGAGCCAGCAGATTGGTTTGCTCCGCGATGCTCTTGATTACATCCAGCACATTGCCGATGCGATCACTGTCCTCATCCAGCTTCTTGATGACGTTGGCGGCATTATCCACCTCTTCAGCAAGCGTGTTTATCGACTGAATGCTTGATTCTACCTCTCTTTTTCCCTCTTCCGACTGCTGGTTCGAGTTCGCCGCCATCTGTGCCGCTTCGGTCATGTTCTGGGCCACCTCCACGAAGGATGAGGCCATCTCGTTGACGGAAGTCGCCAACACATCTGTATCCCTTGTCTGCTTTTCAATCCGGGTGTTCGCACCCTGCATCGAATCCGACATCTCCCGCGCCGATTTTGCCACATGTACTGTGGCGGTATTGACATCACTTAGTATCTGCTGGAATTTCTCCAGCATGCGATTCAGGGAGGAAGCAATCTGCCCCAGTTCGTCCCCGGAAGTTTCATCAAGCCGGGCGGTAAGATCCGAGTTTCGCTCAATCCGGTCGATTACCTGCGCCATACCCAGAACAGGAGCGCTGATAGTCCGCGCCAACAGCCAGGCCAGAGCAATACAAATCAACAGGGCGACAATATTGATTGGAAGCAGCTCCGCAAGAATATCCCCCTTCAGCCTGCCAATATCGGAAGCATCCATTACCATCCATATCTCGCCACCACCCTTGTTTTCCACAGGCAGAATCAGATGTAACCGCCACTTTCTCTTGTCCAGATAGTAACCATCTGTGATCTGCTCCGCGTTGGGCCGCATATACTGTTCAGCAGCGGCTGCCAGTAACAACTTCGCTTCTTGATAGGCCTGGAGTTCCTGCTGCTTGTCTTGCAGCATTTTCTCTATTTTGGGCCGTTTTCGATGATCTGAAGGTAACCCGGCGAGTGTTTTTTCTATCTTTCTGATTCTGGCTTCCAGTTTATTCTGATAATCTGCAGGGAAAAAGGAACGCACCACCTGTTCCTGGTCACCCAGATAAGCAATCCCGTACGGCTCTCCGTTGCTGTCAGTCCTGCCCTCTACTGAAAAAAACAGCAGTCCTCCATTGGCCCGGTAAAGCTCCAGCGCCGCTTCATCCTGCACATTGGCATAGTTACCACCGCCCACGCTGGATTTCATGAGGCCCAAAACAGGCTGGGCACCGGTCTTGGCCAACTCAAGTGCATGATTCAGCGCCATATCATACTCTGAGTGATATCGACTAACCCCAAGCTCAAGACTGAGGACAATGAGTAAAACAATTGGACCGCCCGTCACAAGCTGTTTGATGGTAAACCACTTTCTGAGATTTTCCATTTTGAACGTCTCTGGTGTTCACTTGGCAGAAATACGGAAGAAGCCAGTTCATCACATATCCCGAAGACTCTTCTGCCCCTTTATTCAGGTACCTCTCATTGAGCCCTGTTTCTACTCATTGTGAGAACAGACTCCGGTAACACAGGCTTCGCCGTAACCGGTATGGCAGGCCACACATGTTTTGGGGCTCAATGAAGGATGCGCACCGGCAATATCCTTACCATCGTACGTATAAGCGCCATACTGGGGTTCACCCAGCAGATGCTCTGTCACCAACAATACTTTTATATCAGTCAGCTCCAAGACTGCAGTAGGCCCATCAGGATAGCCACCAGTACGCATCTTGTAGGCATCCATATGGGCCGGATTCACACGTACGTTATATTTTGAACCCTTACCGTCCTGAACCCAGTTATAAGTCTTTATGGTCTCTTTCACGATTGCCGGCAGACTATCCGGGATTGCCGACTGATTATCGGGGATCGCCGCACTGCTCAGCACTGGCCAGCTCTCCCATCCTTCGGGAAACTCTGCGTCCGAGCCGGCTTGCACTCCCATAGCCATAGCGCAACCCAAAGCACCGACCAATCCCACACATATCTTGTTGACAGGCATACCGCTTACCTCGCTATTAAAAAAACCAATTGCTACTAACCCGCATTTGTTGCGTTGTCCCGCTACGAAAAGCTGTGGTAATTACAGTCCAAACAAACCGCAAAAAATCACTACCTTTATAAAATCATTAACCCCTCTCTCCAGAGAAAGGGGCAAGCATCCATTGCCATGAGGGTATGCTGGTTTTATCGGTGCCTCGAAACACTTCTTTAACAAATAACATAAGCTTTTTATAAAATTCTCAATACTTCATTGGCTTATGGATTGCATGGGAATTTGACTTATTAGAACTGCGTTTTCACCTGTTGCGGAAAATACTCCTCGCCCCGGATAAGTCCGGTAATAAAAAAAGCACGTCAAAAATAGTAATTTATTAACCTGAACTCGGGATAAGACGTGAACTTAACGCCAGTTTGCCGATCAGATCTTTTGACAAATAATCCTCTGATCATAAAGGTAAACTGGCATGGATAACCTGGTCGAAATTTTCTGTGACGTCGAT
>JALSHD010000157.1 GCA_026982395.1 Chromatiales bacterium
CTCAAGGTTGCCAGGGCGTGGGCGATCAAAGAGCATTTCAGAGGGTTCTGGGACTACCGCTATGGCGCTTGGGCCAGGCGACATTTCGAACGTTGGTATAGCTGGGCGATACGGAGCCGTTTGGAACCGATCAAGAAAAAAGCCAGGATGCTCAAATCCCATTTGCCAAATATCTTGAATTACTTCAGACATCGGATCAGCAATGGCGTGGTGGAGGGTCTGAATTCAAAGATCCAGACGGTTAAAGCCAATGCAAGAGGCTGTCGGTCGTTTGAAAGTTTCAGAAACAGCATCCTGTTTTATTGCGGTGGCTTGGATATGCTGCCTCGTGTTCCACAATGATCTGCGAAGAGCCCTTTTTTGAGTCGGATGGTATTCCGGGTACCTCTAAAAAATACACTTTTTTCTGCGATAGCGACATCAGCCCTGTGCTCGAATCCTTGTGTGCTCCCTTATACGCTTCAGTTCCCGGCAATTGCTCCATGTACTGCTATTGACTCTGGCTTCCTGCTTCCTTCTATCTCGTCTATGCTGTCGTGCGCGTGGAGTTTTCTTGCTCTCGCGAAAAAGTTACTGTTTTTAGAGGTGCCCTTCCGTGATATCCTCAGATTTTCTTTAGAGGATGGATTGAACTCATGTTAACACGGTCTTGGTGGAATCCATACGGGAATCGGCCTTTCGTGAAAAAAACAGTGATTGTTTTTTTGTTGGCATTCCTCTGTTTTTTGCCGTTCTCCAGTGTGTATGGCAAGGCCGCAGAGGAGCTCCGGAGCACTCTGACACATCCTGTTTCTGTTGCTTTTCCGGCCGGAACCCCTTTTTTTCCATTGATAGCTGCCCCCAAAGAGGCGCGTACTTTTATCAGTCAGCATAAAATGGATTCCGATTTTCCCAATGCAACGAATGTTGCATCGGTTGGCTATGGCGGTCATTTTGGCCTCTACAAATTTTTTAATAATCAGCGCCAGGAGGAGTGGCAGATAAGTTTTACCGCGGCTCTGTTTGCCCAGTTTAATCGGGATCAGCCTTCTGATGATCTGGTGAATGCCGACTATACTTTTGGATTTTCCCTTACTCATCGACAAGAAGCTGTTTCCGTCCGTTTTCGCATCTACCATCAGAGTTCTCATCTGGGCGATGAAGTCCTGCTGAATCACTCCCTGCCAGTCGAGCGGGTTGATATTAATTACGAGGCGCTGGAGGCTCTGGTTTCTTATGACTGGAGCCAGAGCTGGCGTTTTTACGGTGGTGGTGAATATATTGTTCGGCAATCTGAAGAGGCAAAAATTGAACCGGGCATGATTCGTACCGGTACCGAATATCGAGGCAGCGATCTGAGAGGTCGGTCTGTACGTTTTCTTGCTGGACTGGATTTGGCAGCACATCAAGAGCTGAATTGGGGTGTTGATAAAAGCTTCAAGATTGGTTTTGAGATGGGTGGGCGAGAACCGGTTGGACGAAACTTGCGAGTGATGCTGGTTTTGTACGATGGGCACATGCCTTATGGCCAGTTTTTTACCGAAAAAGCTACCAGCTATGGACTGGAATTGGCGCTGGGGTTTTAGAGGGTCACGGGTTCATCCGTGGCGGGATTCCGGCTCTTTTTTTGCGTTTGGAGCACAATAACCACCAGTTTTGGTTGGTGGCTGTTAAGTTGAGGTGTCTTGGGGAATCATTTTAGCTACCGGGTGGCCTGCTTACATGGCGGGCCGAATCTGGGCCAGCCGCCTGGATGGCAGTGGCCTGAAAAGACTGACCGCTTTCGACAGCCAGTTCCATGTGCTCCCGGAATGGTCGCCGGACAGCAGTTAACATTGCCTTCAAGGCGATTGACAGTCAACAGATGGGAGGAAACACGGGGGTTGTTCCCGCCGATGCTGAGAACGTGCGCGTAGGTGTTTATCGCCACAGGCTGTTCTGCTCTATCGGGACAAAATAACCAGAATCAGTGTGTTTGGCACCTGTCGGTTGGAGGTAGGTTGCCTTTCAGATGTTAATTATCATGAAGGTGCTTTAAAATAGAACGATCAACTTGTTGGCCGGAGAATAGCGAGCAACGGAAAATCAAACAAATCTCCGTGGTTGATTTGCCAGAAAATCCTGACAAAAAACACCACCTGATCCAATAGTTATTACACTTCATATTGAGATGGTATTAGCCCTCGTCAGGGTGGACGGTTCCAGTGGTGTGCGTCAATCGGCCATCCTTGAAATAGACCTGCAGTGAGTAGCGCTCAAAAGGAACATCCTTCCGTTTCAGGCTGTAGTAGTAATCCCACCGGTCGTGGTGGAACGGGTCGCGCAGCAGAGGCGTGCCTAGGATCAGCTGTACTTGCCGCTGATCCATGCCCGGTTTCAGCTGATCCACCATCTCCTGTGTGATCAGATTTCCCTGCTGAATATCAACTCGGTGAATACTGCATCCGATGCTGAGCAGCGTTGAGAAAAGTAGTATAATAATAATCTTTCGCATTTGGCTGTTACGCTATATAATAGATTTCCGCATATTACCGCTGAGAGGCCGGCGTGAAAAGCCAAAATCTGAAAAAGGTGGGACTGAAAGTCACCTTGCCCCGCCTCAAAATCCTTGAAATTCTGGGTAAATCCACCCAACGCCACATGAGTGCCGAAGATGTTTACAAGGCATTGCTGGGGGCTGGTGAGGATATCGGCCTGGCAACGGTTTACCGGGTATTGACCCAGTTTGAAACAGCAGGTTTGGTGGAGCGCCATAATTTTGAGGGGGGACAGGCGGTTTTTGAATTGAGCGAGGGCGATCATCATGATCACCTGCTATGCGTCAAGTGTGGCCGTGTGGATGAGTTTGTCGATGAGACTATCGAGAAGCGTCAGCAGGATATCGCTGCAAAATTTGGCTATGAGATTACCGACCACTGTCTTTACATCTATGGAATCTGTCCTGATTGCCGGGAGTAGGTATCAAAACAGAAAAAGCTCCTTCATGGAGCTTTTTCTGTTTTGCCATGAACGGTTTATCAACCGCCGGTAAGCCGTTTGTATTTGGCCATGAGCGCATCCTGATCCTCTTCATGCTCCGGATCGGGGATAATGCAGTCCACAGGACAGACATCCACGCACTGGGGGGTATCGTAGTGTCCGACGCATTCCGTGCATTTGTCGGGATCTATCTCATAGATCTCGTCGCCTTGGTAGATCGCCTCGTTGGGGCATTCGGGCTCGCAGACATCGCAGTTTATGCATTCATCGGTAATCGTTAGCGCCATGGATATCTCCTGAAATTCAAGCAATAAAGCCGATTAATTATATCTCATTTTTTTCTGCAGTGCATATCCCACCCGTTCATGAACGAATGCCGAGATGTCACCACCCAGAGAAGCGATTTCGCGTATCAAACTGGAGGATATGTAGGTGTACTGTTCTGCCGGGGTCAGAAACAGGGTCTCAACGTCCGGCGCAAGGCGGCGGTTGATGCTTGCCAGCTGAATCTCGTGTTCAAAGTCTGATACCGCCCGCAATCCCCGCAGGATAACCTGCGCATTGCGTGAGTGGGCAAAATCCACCAGCAGGGTATCGAAACCGCATACCTCTACATTCTCCAGTTCTCGGAGTACTTCCCGGGCCAGCTCGACCCGTTCGTGCAGCGAAAATACCGGTTGTTTGGTTGCGTTATCGGCCACTGCCACGATCACTTGATCGAATATCTGTGCCGCACGCAGAACCAGATCGGTGTGGCCGTTGGTGATGGGGTCGAAGGTTCCTGGATAGATGGCTGTTGTCATTCCGGACTCTGCTCGGTGTGGCTCCCGGTTTCTGATGGTGTGGGCTGGCGCTCAGCCAGATTATAGCTTACCTGACCGGCGTTCTTGCTGCGCGACATTTTCCATCCGGCGGGAAGGAGGAGTTCCTGCAGTCCGGTTTCGGACTCCATATAGATCCAGGCACGAGGGGCAAGCCAGCCGCCACTCTCCAGCCGGTGGATGGTATCGGCGAGCAGCCCCTGCCGGAACGGGGGGTCAAGAAAGACGATGTCAAACGGTTTTGCCGGACCGTGCAGGTAGTCGAGCGCGCTGCTCTGGAGCACGGTCACCCCGCGGGGTGCAAGCTGCTTGCTGTGTTCCTTCAGGTTGCGCACCACCTGGCTGTCGCTGTCTACCATGACCACTTCGACCGCGCCCCTCGACAGTGCTTCCCAACCCAGTGCGCCGCTGCCGGCGAACAGATCCAGGCAGCGCGCGCCGGCCACTACCGGCTGCAGCCAGTTGAACAGGGTCTCGCGAACCCGATCCGGCGTGGGCCGCAGACCGGGCCGGTCCGGAAATGTCAGCTTGCGGCCACGCCACCGCCCGGCGATGATCCTGACCCGGTTGTGCTCCCCCACCTACTCGCCACCCACCATGATGGTTGCCATCTTTTCCGGATCGATACGGCGCTGGAATGCGTCGCGGATCTGCTGCAGGGTTACCGCCTCGACCCGCTGGCTGAAGGTGTCGAGGTAGTCCAGCGGCAGGTTGTAGAATCCGATCATGGCGATATATCCCAGGATATCCCTGTTGCTGTCGATACGCAGCGGAAAGCCGCCGGTGATGTTCTTCTTCGCCGCCTCCAGCTCCTTGGCGGTCGGGCCCTGTTCGATGAATCTCTGCAGGGTCTCCTGCAGCACCCGGTCCGCCTCTTCCGCCTTGTCGTTGCGGGTCTGCAGTCCGATCTGGAACGGTCCCTTGTGGCGCATCGGCATGAAGAAGCTGTAGGCGCTGTAGGCCAGCCCCCGTTTCTCGCGGATTTCAGCCATGATGCGGGAGCCGAATCCGCTGCCGCCGAGGATATGGTTCCCCACATAGAGCGCCAGATAGTCGGGATCGGTGCGCGTCATTCCCGGCTGTCCCACCAGGATGTGGGTCTGGCTGGAGGGGAAGGGGATGACCTTCTTGACCGGCATGGAGAGCGGTTTTACCTCCGGCAGATCCGGTGCGGCTTCCCCTGCGGGAAGCTTTTCCACCAGCCGCTCGGCCAGCGCCTGTGCCTGATCCCGCGACAGATCGCCGACTATGGCGACTATCGCGTTGGCTGCGACGTAGTACCGTTTGTGAAACTTCTCCAGCTCCTCCCGTTGCAGGGCCTGCAGACTCTCGACGGTGCCGTTGCTGGGTGAACCGTAGGGGTGATCGCCATAGACTGCGCGGTAGAACGCCTTGCTGGCGACACTGGCCGGTGACTGCTGCTCGGCCCGCAGACCGATCAGCATCCGCTTGCGTTCGCGCTGGAATATCTTGTCGGGGAAGCGCGGCTGGCTGAGGATGGTGGCCAGGATCTCCACTGCCGGATCGAGGTATCTGGCATCGCTCAGGGTGCGCAGGCTGAGCAGCGCCATGTCGCGCTGGGCGGAGTTGCCGAGCTGGGCACCGAGCCCCTCGAGACGCTCGGCGATCTCCTCTTCGCCGAGCTCTCCCGCGGCGGCGTCCAGCAGGCCGTTGGTCATCACGGCAAGTCCGGGGCGCGCTCCGTCACGGGCGCTGCCGGCATCGAACACCACCCGGATGTCCACCATCGGCAGCTGGGGCGCGGAGACGAAATAGACCCGGCTGCCGTTTTCGGTTTTCCAGTGCTGAATCTCCGGCCCGGCGACGGCAGCCGCCACCGGCAGCAGCATGGCCCATATCCAGATGATGGTCTTGTTAGTGAGCCGCATGCTGTTCACCTCCCTGATTATTGTTTCCGGTTTTTTCTTCAAGTGGCAGTGGTTCGAGTTCCGCAATGGTCAGATGGTCGTCGACAAGGTATTTGCGTGCCACCTCCTGCAGCTGTTCCGCCGTGATGGCGAGTACCCTGTCGCTGTACTCGTCCATGCGCTGCCAGCCGAGGCCGACTGTCTCCAGGGTGCCCATCTGCATCGCCTGGTAGAAGGGGGAGTCCTTTTCATAGGTCTTGCCCGCTACCACCTGTGCCTTGATCCGCGCCAGCTCCTGTTCGCTGACCGGTTCGGTTTTCAGCCGCTCGATTTCGTCACGCAGTGCCTTCTCCAGTTCGGCAGTGGTGTGTCCCTGCGCTGGCGTGCCGTCGAGCAGAAACAGATCCTGGCGCATGGAGTAGAGGTTATAGCCGGCCCCGGCACTGGCGGCCAGCTGCTGTTTGCGGACCAGGTTTTTTGCCAGACGGGCGCTGTTGCCTCCATCGAGGACGCCGGCAAGTACCTCCAGTGCATAGGGTTCCCACTCTTCCTGGGCGGTTTTCAATACCGGCACCTTGAACCCCATTATCAGATAGGGGAGCTTTGCCGGTGCGCGGAGGGTGGTCTTGCGGAGTCCCCTCTGTCTGCCTTCAACCCGCGGTTTGGGCGGTTTCAGATCGCTGGGCTTGAGGGGGCCGAAGTGCTTTTTGGCCAGCTCATACACCTGCTGCGGATCGACATCGCCTACCACCACCAGCGTAGCGTTGTTGGGGGCGTACCAGCGCTGGTACCAGCTTGTCAGATCGGCGGTTTCCAGACTTTCGAGATCCTGCATCCAGCCAATGATCGGATGGTGATAGGGGCTGTTGACGAAAGCCGCAGCGTTGAGTAACTCGTAGGTCAGCGACTCCGGCTTGTCATCGGTGCGCATCCGCCGCTCCTCCATCACCACCTTCACCTCCTTGGCGAACTCCTCCTCCGGAAGCAGCAGGTTGCGCATCCGGTCCGCCTCCATCTCGAAACTCACCTCGAGCCGGCTCTTCTCCAGCTGCTGGAAATAGGCGGTGTAGTCGCGGCCGGTAAAGGCGTTCTCCTCTCCACCATTCTCGGCAATTATTCGGGAGAACTCCCCCGGCCCATGTTTTTTGGTGCCTTTGAACATCATGTGTTCCAGTACGTGGGAGACGCCGGTAATGCCATCATATTCGTAGCTGGAACCCACCTTGTACCAGATCTGCGAAACCACCACCGGGGCGCGGTGATCCTCCTTGACCAGAATTTTCAGGCCGTTGTCCAGCTTGAATTCGTGTACCTGCGCCAGCGCCGGTCCAGCTATCAGTACAGCGCAAAACAGCAGTAGCAGGGAGACTCGTTTTGTTTGTTGCATTGTTGTTTTTTCCGTTTCCGTGGTAGAAGTAGATGTAACAGCCCAGCTTGCTCCTGAAACGGGCCATCTCTGCGTTGGAAAATGGTCATTTACCCTTGTAAACTTCCATTTTCCGCCTTGATCTGGCCCGTTTCAGGAGCAAGCTGGGCTGTTACACAACATTTTCACTACTCGCTGAGTAGTTACAAGTAGATAATGATAAGATAAACAGTCAGGTGATATTAAACTAACCTGCCTTTCACTAACAGCCCGGGTTGAGACTGCGAAAATCATGTTTGGTTTCATCAAGAAAAAATCTTCCGAGCAGAGCGACACGCCGAAAAAAAAGGGCTTTGTCGGCCGTCTGCGTGAGCGTCTGGCACGTACCCGTTCCGGTTTGACGGAGGGCCTTTCCAGTCTGGTGCTGGGGAAAAAGGCCATAGATGATGAGTTGCTGGAGGAGCTGGAGACACGGCTGCTGCTTGCCGATGTCGGGGTGGATACCACCCAGGAGATTATCGCCCGGCTGACCGAGCGGGTGTCCCGCAAGCAACTGACCGACGCCGGGGCGCTGATTGACGCACTGCGGGAGGAGTTGCTGGCGATTCTTGAACCAGTCAGCCAGCCACTGGTGATTCCACCCGCTGATCACCCCTTTGTGATCCTGATGGTGGGGATCAATGGCGCCGGCAAGACCACCACTATCGGCAAGCTGGCCAAACAGCTGCAGGAGCAGGGTCGCAGCGTGATGCTGGCGGCGGGGGATACCTTTCGTGCCGCGGCGGTGGAGCAGCTCCAGGTGTGGGGGGAGCGCAATGACATTCCGGTGGTGGCGCAACACAGCGGTGCGGATTCCGCCGCGGTGATTCATGATGCGCTGCAGGCCGCCCGCTCCCGCAAGGTTGATGTGCTGATTGCCGATACCGCCGGTCGTCTGCATACCCAGCAGGGATTGATGGATGAGCTGGCCAAGGTCAAACGGGTGATTCAGAAACTCGATCCGGAGGCGCCCCATGAGATCATGCTGGTGCTCGACGCCGGCACCGGCCAGAACGCCCTTTCCCAGGCGGTACAGTTCCATCAGCTGATGGGCCTGACCGGTATTACCATTACCAAACTGGATGGCACGGCAAAGGGCGGCGTGCTGTTTGCCATTGCCAACCGGCTGGGTGTGCCCATCCGTTTCATCGGTATTGGTGAAGGGATCGATGATCTGCGGGTTTTCGATGCCGCCGAGTTTGTGGATGCCCTGTTTGATAGCGAGCTGAACTCTTCTGATGATCCTGTTCGACAAGGTCAGTAAACGGTACCCCGGAGGACAGGAGGCGCTATCGGCGATCAGCTTCCATCTGAAGCCGGGCGAGATGGCCTTTCTCACTGGTCACTCTGGTGCGGGCAAGAGCTCTCTGCTCAAGCTGATCACGCTCATCGAACGGGCCAGCGGTGGCCAGATTCTGATCAATGGCCAGAACCTGGCCCGGCTGGGGCGGCGCGGTATTCCACCCCTGCGCCGCAACATCGGCATCATTTTCCAGGACTACCGCCTGCTCCATGATCGGACTGTGTTCGACAATGTTGCTCTGCCGCTGATTATCACCGGGCTTCAGCGCCGTGATGTGGTGCGGCGGGTGCGTGCCTCGCTGGATATGGTCGGCCTGCTGAACAAGGAGAAGCGTTATCCGATCACCTTGTCCGGGGGAGAGCAGCAGCGAATCGGTATTGCTCGTGCGGTGGTGAACAAGCCGCCGCTGTTGCTGGCGGATGAGCCCACCGGCAATCTGGATCCGGAGTTGTCGCGGGAGATCATGGGGCTGTTCGAGCTGTTCAACCAGGTTGGAGTATCGGTGTTGATCGCCTCTCACGATCTGGAGTTGATTTCACAGCTTCCCTATCGGGTACTGACCCTGGACAAGGGGCGGCTGATACATGATGGGGAGGTGACGGACTCATGAAGTCCGGCAGCAGCAAACGGGTCGCCAAACCATCACGCAGCGGTGCTTCCCGCCATGCCGGCCGCCGTGGGCCAGGTGGTTATCTCGAGCGTCACCTGCAGGTGCTTGTTCACAGCCTGGGGCAGCTGAATCGTGCATCGCTCTCTGCGCTGATCACCGCTGCCGTGATCGGCATCGCCCTGGCCCTGCCTGCCGGGCTATATGTGCTGGTGGACCACGCCCGGCAACTTGGCGGGCACTGGAACGAGACCACCCAGATCTCGCTGTTTCTCAAGCAGGATATCGACACCGGGCGGGGAGAGGCGTTGGCAGACACCCTTGCCGACAAGGCGGGGATAGCTGCTGTCGAGTATGTCTCTCCACAGCAGGCGCTGGATGAGTTTCGGGAGTTTTCCGGTTTTGGCGATGTGCTGGACACACTGGAGAGCAACCCGCTGCCGGGCGTGATCGTTGTTCAACCTGACGCCTCCTCTCCGCCTGAAGCGATCCAGTCACTGCTGGAACAACTGCAGGCGCTGCCGGAGGTGGATATTGCCCAGCTCGATATGGAGTGGGTAAAGCGGCTGCACACCATCATTGATATCATCCAGCGGGCTGTTATTACCATCGCGGTACTGCTTGCGCTGGCGGTGTTGCTGATTGTGGGTAATACCATCCGTCTGGATATCGAGAATCGCCGGGAGGAGATAGTGATAACCAAACTCATCGGTGCGACCGACGGGTTTATCCGGCGGCCGTTTCTCTATACCGGTTTCTGGTATGGGCTGGCCGGGGCGGTGATTGCCCTGCTGCTGGTGAATGTCTCTCTGGCTCTGCTGCAGCAACCGGTGCGCCGCCTGGCCGGGTTGTACGGCAGTGATTTTCAGCTCGGTTTTACCACTCCGGGAATGGTGATGTTGCTGTTGTTCGCCGGTATCGTGCTTGGCCTGCTGGGCGCCCTGCTGGCGGTGAGTCGGCATCTGCGGGCGATTGAGCCGGAATAGCGCCGTGGGCTTTCTTCAGCACCTGCGGCGCTGCAATCGTCATGATCTGTCCGGATTTATCCCCTTCCGGGTGGAGGGCGCAGTGGTGGGGCGGGTCAGGCCCGCCTTTGCCGAATATTTAACTGCCTGGCCCGAGGTGTTTGCAGTGATGCCGGAGGGGGTTGAGCTCGTTGTGGAGCACTCCGGCGTGGAGGAGCGCAGCGCAGCGGTAGCCGAGGTTCTGAATGCACTTGTGGAGCAGGGGGTTCTGCCCCCCCTTCACGGCGAGCTGTACGGCGCTACCGCGCACTCGAGGAGTGATGCGGTGTTGCTGATCGATCGGGCTGCCGCCCCCTGTTTTGGAATCCGTGCTTTCGGGCAGCATCTCAACGGCTATGTCAGGAAAGACAACCGCTGTCACATGTGGATCGGACGCCGGGCGTCGGATCGCATGATCTATCCCGGTAAGCTGGATCACCTGGTTGCCGGAGGGCTGCCCCATAACATCAGCCTGGCCGGGAATCTGGCCAAAGAGTGCTGGGAGGAGGCCGCGATTCCCCCCGAGCTGGTCTCCCAGGCTATCCCGGTAGGTACCGTCAGCTACGTTGCCGAGTCGGAGCGCGGGTTAAAACCGGACACCCTGTACTGCTATGATCTGGAACTGCCCGCAGATTTTCAGCCGCGCTGTACGGACGGTGAGGTGGAGGAGTTCTATCTCTGGCCGGTGGAGCAGGTCATGGAGCTGGTGCGGGAGACGGAGGAGTTCAAACAGAACTGCAATCTGGTCATCATCGACTTTCTCATTCGCCACGGATTTATCGGACCGGAACATGACGATTATCTGGAGCTGGTGACCGGACTGCATCCACCCCTGCCCTGACTGTCCCAACTACCCTTCCTGCCCCCGCTCGATCATCTCGCGGGCATGAGACAGGGTCTGCGGAGTGATTTCAACGCCGCCCACCATCCGCGCCAGCTCCTGAACACGCTGTTCACTGTCCAGCGGTTGAATCAGGGTGTGTGTCTGCTGGTTGTCGGTCCTCTTGCTCACCTGCAGGTGGTGGTGAGCCAGCGCGGCTACCTGGGGCTGGTGGGTGACGCAGATGACCTGGCAGTAGCCTCCCAGCTTGCGCAGCTGGCGCCCCACAATCTCCGCCACGCCACCGCCGATCCCCACATCCACCTCATCGAAAATCAGGGTTGGAATGCTGGCGTTTTGTGCCGTTATCACCTGAATGGCCAGGCTGATGCGGGCCAGTTCGCCACCGGAGGCTACCTTTGACAGCAGCTTCAGCGGTTGTCCCGGGTTGGCGCTGACCCAGAACTCAATCCGCTCCCGGCCCAACGGGGATAGTTCGTTCGACTCCTG
>JALSHD010000158.1 GCA_026982395.1 Chromatiales bacterium
CGGCCGCGCGGAGAAAATCCATCACTTGGGCTTTCTCGCTCTTTTCACACAAGGACGCACTGAAGCCTGGACTCCATCCGGAAATATTGGTCATGTGCAAGGTGTCATTGAACCAGTCATAAACGGGTTGCAGTTGTTCGCTATTGAGCTGCACGGCAGTTGACAGGAACAATGCGTTGTCACGCGTAGATTTCTGCCAGAGTTGTTTTTCGCCGGTAAGGTTGTTACCCAGTTTCCAGTCGTAACTCTGCTTCTGCTCATCCCAGATGCGCCCAAGCCAGCGCTGTGGCTGGCCCTTGGGGTAGGCCAGTAGCCACTCCTCGTGAATCCGATCCTCTGTCGCAGAGAAACCGTACTGATAGCGCACCTTGTCGACGATAAAAATCACCTCGAATTCGCTGGGCGCATGGCGTGTGGCCTTGCTCAGGCGGAACGGGGTGACCGGTAGTTTGTCACCACGTTGCAGGTTCGTTGCTGATTCCAGAATGATTTCTTTCATGGTTTGCAGCGCAAGCAGAAAGTTGGATTTGCCACTTGCGTTCGGGCCATAAATCGCTGCGGAGCGTAGCAACTCGAATTTATTGGCTGCTACCGTCGTAAATGTGTTGCTTTCAACTAGCTCGTCGCCTTTGGCCTTGGTCAGGCTGAGTGTTTGACGATCGCGTAGCGAGCGAAAATTGGCTGTGCTGAATTCGATTAGCATTGCCGACCCCTTTTAGTGTGATTAATGACAAATAATGTCAAAAATAGCACTAAAAATATCGATAGTCCATATATTATGTGGAAAATCGGCAAAAAACGCCAAAAATCGGCATCAAATATGGCTTTCGGCTGGTTTGATGCTGTCATAGCGTGTCACTTGGCGGAACGGCCCTTGAAAGCAGGTCGCTCAGGTCATAGTTGATGCTGGCCACTCCAAAGTCGGGTTCCTGACCGAATGGCTCCTTGATGTAGTAGGGGCCTTCGTGTTCTTCGCCATCGACGATCACAATGGCGAGAATGAATTTGTCCGACTGGTTGAGCCCGTAAATGATCTCATTGCGGCTGACGGTGATAGTGCTCTGTCCCTTGGCACGACCTTTCACCTCGATGTGGCGGTCTTCCAGCAATTTTCCATCGACCCTGGGTGGTCTGGCGGTGACATCCCATCCGCACTTTTCAGCAGAGACATCTTTTACGTCATGCCCAAAACCGGTTTCAACGTCCATGACGGCTTTCATGGCGATTTGTTCGACACGAGAGCGTGCTTCGGCATCCGGGCTGAAATTGGCTTCGCCTTTGCGCTCGGCAAGCAGACCTTGGGGGATCACCAGGGCCCCACCAATGACCACAGGGGAACTGGAGACCACGCTGCGCATGGCTTCGAGTTCTCTTTTTCGTTGTTCGAGTCGTGCGGTTAGTTCTTCGACGCGCCGCCGTGCCATTTCGGGCTGGACGCGAGGCTGTTTGCCGGCGGAGACATCTTCGCTGAGTTTGATGTAGCGGTCTGACCAGTGGTTAATCTCTTTGACCAGACGATCATTCACGGCGGCCATAATCTTGTCGACCTGGTGTTCGCGGCGCTTCTTGACCTCTTCGTAGTGCTCGGGGACGAGGTGAGTGGATGCGTGATTAAGCGCCAATGCATCGAGATTGTTAGCGACCCAGGGGGCGGTAATGACATCCTGAACCAGGTTTTGGTCGTACTCATCGATGGGTTGCAGATCCAGGTGTGGCGCCCAGCCAGCATTGATTGCTTTGCCGTGCTGGTCGATCTCGACAAACTGGAGGCGGCGGGAGGCGACGGTTTGGCTGTCTCCGCTGCTTTCCCGAACACTGTGGTCAATCATAAAGAGAACTCTGGGTTCGATCCCGTCATCATTCGGGGCAACCAGTACAGCGCCTTGCTTGAGTTTGCTGCGGTGAGCCTCCAGCACCAGATCCGTGGCGGCATGCATCAGGGGATGGCCGGGGTGCAGTAAGTCGGCCATGGGTTTGCCTTGTTGGCGAACGTGCTGTTTTTCGAAGCAGACCCGCTCGTATTTCTTTAATACCGGTGTCCGGGTTTCGCCGATAACCCGGTCGCGCTCACGAATGGCGGCGGGCACATGGCGGATCTCGAAGCGGCCAGCTTCGCGGTTGCGCATTTCGCCGCCGAGTGTTTTGAAAGCCTCAGTAAAAAATGCGCGGATGAAGTAGGGCTGTAGCTTGCGAGCTTCGGCCTTTTCCATCTCATCCTTGATAGCATAGAGTTCGTCCAGCCCCATGTGCTGTTCAACCAGTGCATTACGGCGAATGATCTCTTTCAGATGGCTGGTATCCAGTGCACCATCGATGACCTGGTCCAGCTTGGCCTTGATTTCCGGTTGCTCGCCGTAGCGAATGGCATCGATGAGCAGGTCTTTCAGTGATATGTTGTCGAAGGCCTCGCCGAGAATGTCGAACACTCTGCCGCCCAAGGCTGCACGCTCAACTTCCAGCTTTTCGAGTAGCTTCTGAAAGACTGCGCCTTCCCTGGTTTCAACGGCAACGATGTTCCACAGGTGGCAGACCTCGGTCTGGCCGATTCGGTGGATACGGCCAAAGCGCTGTTCCAGCCGGTTGGGGTTCCAGGGCAGGTCATAATTGACCATCAGGTTGGCATTCTGGAGGTTGACACCTTCGCCCGCAGCGTCGGTGGCAACCAGTATGAGTACGTCCGGGTTGTTGCGAAACTCTTCCTGAATTTTACGCCGTTCATCCCGGTTGGTGCCGCCGTGAATGGAGACAACGGCGTCCGGCCGGCCAAGGAGTCCCTTGATACGTTCCATGAGGTAGGCAAGTGTGTCCCGGTGCTCGGTAAAGATGATCAGTTTGCGGCGGCTACCGGATGTGGTCATCATCTCGGGCGCGTCCTGCAGGATTTTGGAGAGCTCCTCCCACTTTTTGTCATTCCCAGACTCGACAACCGTACGTGCCTTGGCTTCGAGCGCCTTGAGGCTTTCAATTTCGGCTTCAAGTTCCGGAATGGTCTCGGAAGCCGTTGCTTGGTCGACCACCTGTTCTGCCCAGGCTTCGTATTCTTCGCCGGTGAGTTCGTCCGCGGCCTCATCGATATTCTCCGGAATATCGATCTGTTTCTTGACGGCATACTCGCCCAAGGTTTCGGCAACACCATGGCCTCGGGCCACCAGTTTCATTTCACTCAAACGATTTTCCAGACGTTTGCGGCGGCGCTTGAGCGACTGATAGATAGCCTCTGGACTGGAGGCAAGGCGGCGCTGTAGCTGGGTGAGAGCAAATCCAACCGTGCCCTTGCGCTTGCCGTCCAGGTTGTCTGCACGATTCATTTCATTGCGGACGTAATCGGTGACTTCCGCATATAAAGCCGCTTCCAGAGCGGAGAGTTCATAGTTGGCGGTATAGGCCCTGCGTTCGGGGAACAGCGGCGTGCCGTCGAATTTGAGTAGCTCTTCCTTGACCATGCGTCGCATCATGTCCGAGATATCGACCTTGTGTGCGCCCTCACGGAACTTGCCATAGAAGCGATCGCCATCGAGTAGCGACAGGAAGAGTTGGAAATCCTCTTCCTTTCCGTTGTGCGGGGTCGCAGTCATCAGCAGGAAGTGACGGGTGATGGAGCCCAACAGCTTGCCCAGTTTGAAGCGCCCGGTTTCATTGACCTTATTACCGAAATAGTGGGCGGACATCTTGTGTGCTTCGTCCACGACAATGAGATCCCAGTCGGTATTTTTGAGTTTCTCCTGGAAGTCATCATTGCGGGAGAGCTGGTCCAGCCGGGCAATAAGCTGGTTCTGCTCTTCAAAGTAGTTGCCGGATGCGCATTGTTCCTGTTTTTCCCGGCTGAAAATTTCAAACTGAAGGCCAAACTTTTCCAGTAACTCGTCTTGCCATTGTTCGGTGAGAGAGCCAGGAGAGACAATGAGTATCCGCTTGGCATCCGCCCTCATCAGCAGCTCGCGGATTAACAGGCCAGCCATGATGGTTTTGCCAGCCCCTGGATCATCCGCCAATACGAAACGAAGGGGCTGTCTGGGCAGCATGGCCTCATAGACCGCGGAGATCTGGTGCGGCAGCGGTTCGACATTTGAGGTATGGACCGCCATCATTGGATCAAACAGATGGGCCAGGTTGATGCGGTATGCTTCCAGACACAGCTTGAATTCCTCACCGGGTGCATCGAATGCCCATGGCCGACCTGCTTCGGCTAATTCCAGACGTGATTCATCGGAACGAAACAGCATCTGTGTGCCGGGCTTGCCGTCAGGGTCGACGTAGAAGACATTGGCTGCGTCATCTCCGACGGGTTCAACGCTGACAATCCGTACGATCTTGTTGCCTTCCAGGCCACGGATCTGTGCGTCTTTTTTGAGGTCTTCGAGTTTTAGCATGGGTTCCTGCCTGTTATTTTCTTTCGTCCTTGATATAGCCCGGTGCGATGACCAGGTTTTCTACTCCGTAGAGTGCTTGACGATTTTTCAGCCATAAATGGTATTCAGGGCCTCCCAGACTGTGATCTTCTGAACAGTCGACATTCCAGCGTCGCAGTACATAACCAGCGACTGCGGCGCGTACATTGACATTCAAGACCCCATTTTTCATGGCGTAGTCAGTTTCAATTGTTTTAGGGTGTTTGAGGCTGGGGTGTGGCACGATTTCCAGTTCAACGATCCGGTTCCACTGGATATCCGATTCCCTGGTTTCATGTTCTTCGACGTCGCTGTCAATGATTGCCGGATCTGAGATTCTGGTGATAACGAAATCTGAAAACCTCGATTGTCGACGGTCATATGCGCGTACGTGCCAGCGCAGACCGTTGTCAACAAGCACAAAAGGTACAATTTCTCGAGTGGTTCGGCCGCTGCTCAGAGAGCGATAGGTGATCCTGGCCACTTTCTTCTGATGGATGGCGCGGGTAAGCACGGATAGCGTCGAGAGTGAGGGTTTATTCAGTTGCGCAGGCATCTCACACGCGATGAAGCCCTTATGTGTGCCAACGAAGTCGTCGCCAAACCCGTGTGCAAGTGCGGCCAGTGCCTGGTTTGGGGAGTAGTCAAATAACGGTTCAAACCTGTTCGACCGGGTGTACACCTTGGCCTTGGTGTCGTATTCCAGGTTCTGAGGAGCCAGTTCCTTATATAAGGTGATGTCGCGTGTCGCGGCGGCGGCCTTGATGCCGAACCGGGTTACCAGGTCATTGCGGCCAATGGTGCCGAGAAAGCAAACTCGGAAATCAATGTGGGATAAGCGTTCTTTGTGAGCCTGACTGATGTCCGCTAGGCTGGGTTCGGGCATATCACCATCCATTCTTGCTGCATTCGTGCTTGACATGGTTGCTTATGATAATAAAGAAACTATATCAGAGTCAATATAATATCTTGACATCATCAATTTGATGATAATAAAATCAGGCCAATCATATGTCGATGTTTTAGCACCGTGATATGACCAGTGACACGTATTTGCAGCCAGTGAGTATGGCGGAGGCCATTACCATGAAAACTGACGAAGAAAAGTTGGAGCGAATTTATCGGCGTACCGATGGGCGGTGCCATATCTGCCGGAAGCAATTGTGCTTCGGCAATTACGGGACACTTGGAAAGAGAGGCTCCTGGGAGATTGAGCACTCCCGCCCTCGCTCAAAGGGTGGCACGGATCACCTGAATAATCTGTATGCTGCGTGCATTAGCTGCAACCGTAGTAAAGGTAATGGCACGACTGCATCTGCTCGTGCGGCAAATGGTTACCGGAAAGCACCGTTGTCGAAGGATAAGAAAACTTCAAACGCATGGACTGGGGGTGCAGTTGGTGTGCTTGCGTTTCTGTTTGTTCCGCCTCCGCTGAGGTTGGCGGCAGCAGTGGTGGGTTGTGTCGTGGGTGCGGTTGTGGGGAAATCTTATGAGCCTGGCTAAAGGGATCTCATATGTGGCATGACAACGAGACTACGGTTGACTATGTCAACTTCCGGCTTGTGGCAAAGGCTTGTGCAGAGCTCATTCGAGACGCGGGAGGCGAGCCAATCTCTATCGGGATATCTGGCGGTTGGGGGATGGGTAAATCATCTCTCGTTCGAATGGTCGCATCGGAATTATCACCTGACCAGGGTTCCAGCGAGAAAGCTGATGGGCAGAGTGGTACAAGATATATAGTCGTTACGTTCAACCCATGGCTCTATCAAGGTTTTGACGATGCTCGAACGGCACTGCTTCAAACAGTGGGGGACACTGTTCTCAAGGAAGCCGAGGGAAATGTTGGCCTCCTAGAAAAAGCCAAGTCTCTCGTAAAGCGAATTAATCTTCTGCGTCTGGCTCAACTTGGTGGAGAGACGGCTGCCGCTATCATCACAGGGGTGCCAGTCGGTCTTATTGGAAAGGTAGTGGAATCAGGCACGGATGCGTTGAGAAATAAGTCTGTCCAAGAAGGGTATGCTGCAGTACAGGAGGTACAAGGCGCCGTAAAAGGCTTGTTGAACGAAGCTCAGCCCATTTCGCTACCTAAAGAAATCCAGTCTTTCCGAGATGCACTAGAGGATCTTCTTGAGGAGTTGGGCATCACTTTAGTCGTTTTTGTCGACGATCTTGATAGGTGTCTACCTAAAACTGCGATCTCCACTCTGGAGGCAATTCGTTTGCTGCTATTTCTGCGACGAAGTGCATTTGTGATCGCAGCGGATGATGTCTTCATTCGTGGTGCTGTTCGCGTGCATTTTGCAGGTACTGGCCTTGATGATGACATTGCAACTAACTACTTCGACAAGTTGATTCAAGTGCCGTTGCGTGTGCCGAGGCTGGGACCCAATGAGACCAAAGCTTACATTGCATTGTTATTCTTGGAGCGTGCTCATCGCAATGGCCAGCTTGAAGTCACAGATTTTGAGGCAGCAAAAGCAAGTGTCGAAAAGCGATTGCGAGAGACATGGACTGGAAAATCTGTAGATCTTGCTTTTTTGGAAAGCCTGGCTCCGGAAGGTAACGCTGAGCTTCTGGGGTTGATGGGGTTGGCAGAGAGGTTTGCTCCACTACTATTCAGTGCAAGCACGGTCCAAGCTAACCCGAGGCTGGTCAAACGCTTCCTCAACACTGTGTTCTTGCGCAAGTCTCTTGCTAAACCACAAAACATCGATGTAGATATCCAGATTTTAGCTAAGTGGCATCTTCTCGAGCGCTGCGACGAGGAAATCGCGAACACCCTTGCAGAGAAGGTCACTGCTGAGAACGAGGGAAAAGTTGAAGTTCTTCGGGAAGCTGAAGAAGCTGCAAAAGAGCAGAACCAAAAGCTACCACCCCCCTTTGGTGACAAAGATTTTTCGCGTGAGTGGCTCAGGCTTGAGCCGTTTCTAGGCGACATGGACTTGAGGCCGATATTGCATCTCAGCCGCGATAGCACGATCAGAGACTTTGGTGCAGATGAACTAAATTCTGCCGGAAAGGCATTGCGTGATTTACTAGTCTCGGCTCGAACATCAAATGAGGCATTGAAACAGCAGATTCGAGAGGCCGGGGATATTCAATCTGGTCTTGCTATGGCGCGGGCGTGGGATGCACGGCGGTCTAATAGAAGCTGGCAAAAGCATGAAGAAATCCTGATGCTGACAGAGGTTTGCCGAATTCATCCAACTGCAGGAGCGCGTGCGGCAGCATTAATCAGTCAAGCGCCTGTCGCTCAACTTGCGCCGGGGCTTGTGTCTGCTTTAACAGACTGCGAATGGGCAAAGGATATTCTGGATAAGTGGATGAATGATGGAGAGACACCCGAACCTGTGAAGAAAGCAATCGCAAATGCGAGGAAACAATAAATGGGCACCTCCACCTCAAGTGCGGGCGCGGGTACCGGCGCATCATTTGACCCACCATGGCTAGATGACGCCGGTGCTGGTATTAATACTGACTATGCGGATGTCCCGTTGAGCCCCGGCGTGCACCCCACCGACGATGCCGATGGAACTGACGGCGGAGAGGATAACCAGTATCAGGTGACACCACCCGCTGGTCCAACAAAAGCCCCGCCGAGGCGGTATCAACAGGCTCGTGGCGCTTTGACGAGGTTTGTTCGCTCTGGTAGCAGTTCCGACCTTCGCCGAGGTGTTTCAAACTTTGTTAAGAAAGGCATGGGAGGATCTTCTAGAGCAGGGATCCGCATGCGGACTAGCGCAATTGCAGCTTCATCTTTGGGTGGATTCCTAGCCACAGCTCGTGATGGATCTGACTCCAGCATTAACGCATGGGTCGACTCGATAAAGCAGCGCGGACTTTCTGCGAAGGAGACCGCTCTCGAGGTTGTACAGAGATTGATTCCACTAGGAGGGAGTGTCGACGAGGAGTCTGCTAGACATTCAATGGATCATGCTATTGCCCATCTCTATGAAATGGAGCCGAACGCAGATATTTTTAATCTTATGGATGATCAAATCGCAAACTTGATGGCGTACACCGTGGCGTTCGACGTTTATAACCGGGTTCAGCTTGAGCTTGGTCAAGTATTCGAGAAACTTAAATATGCTCCTCAGCTTATTCAAAATCGTTTGGGGCAAGTGCTCGACTACATAATGGTGGTGGTCAATCGATCAATGGAGAAGGTCCGTTCTGGTTGCGTGGAGCGAACCATGAGAGAGATCGCGAATGCTGCTCTACAAGATGCGCTGACGGTGTTTTCTGAATCATGAAAATTATCTGTTCGAGTGTTGATGCGCTACCAGATTCTCTGCCCTCAGGCGCATTAGCATTCACATTCTTGGAACCGTCATCACAACCGGAAGTGGGTCGTATAGCCAATGGTTGGCTCCGAGAATTGGAAAAAGAAGGCTATGCCCCTTCGGTCTCTGTGTGGGATTTTATACTTTTTTGCTTTTCTGTTTACGCAGCTGATGTGGCTGTTCTTCGTAAGGGAAGCGCAGATGGATGGACTCGACAGATTGAGCTGGATATCACACTCAATGATCCAGACCCATGGGAGGAAAATCGCCATCTTGTCGAGAATATGTTGCGGGTGTTGACTGGCGATTTTTGGACACTGCAATTCTCCACAGGTGGTCCCCGCCCACCTAAGGGTCAGCGTCGGCTTTGTGATCGTGACTGCGTTGCATTACTTTCTGGTGGCCTCGATAGCTTGATAGGGGGAATCGATGCTGTAGCGCAAGGGCGTAAACCAATTTTTGTCTCACAACTTGCTTTTGAGGATTCGGCTCGACAAGTAACTTACGCCAATGCCCTTGGTGGCGGCGATTGGCATCAGCAGTGGAGTCACCGTCTTGTATTCAAAGGAAAGAAGGAGACATCCACACGAGCTCGTTCAATGGTCTTCTATGGACTGGGGGTGCTCGCAACATCACTGCTGCCAAAAAGGAAGACAGAAATTCTAGTGGCAGAGAATGGATTCATAAGCATCAATCCACCTTTGCTACCGGGTAGGATAGCTAGCCTTAGCACTAGAACTACATACCCGTTATTCATGTCCATGTTGCAAGAGTTGCTTGAAGCCCTAGGTATCGAAACAAGTTTAATCATGCCCTACCGGTTCAAAACCAAAGGTGAGATGTTGCGTGAATGCGTAGATCAGTCGTTGCTAAAAAAATATGCTTGTGACACCACAAGCTGTGGGCGTTTTCGTACCTACAATCGCACACACTGTGGACGTTGTGTGCCGTGCCTGGTTCGCAAAGCTGCCATTCAATATTGGGGGCATGTCGATACGACAAATTACAAATTCTCTTCGCTTTCCTCGTCTGGTAAAACGAAAGCAGATGATCCCATGGCAGTAGCATGCGCAGTTCTTTCTGCTGAGCAAAATGGTATCGATTTCTTCCTTGGCGCCACTCTATCTTTTTCCACTCAGGCTGATCGCTCTAGTTATCGTCGTGTTATTGAACAAGGATTATGTGAGCTCGCAGTTTTGCTTCGCCGGGATGGCATACTCTGATGGATTTTCATTGTCACTTGGATCTCTATCCAAATGCCAGGCAGGTCTACGCGGATGCGTTAGAGAGGGTTGAATTCGTTTGGTTGGTCACCACAAGCCCAAGAGCTTTCTCCGCAACATCAAAAGTCCTTCCCGCTTCAGAAAGAATGTTTATTTCTCCTGGTCTTCACCCGGAAGTAGCCGATAAGAAGTTTGGCGAATTGGAAGTCATGATTTCTCAGATAGAAACTTGCTTAGGTGTCGGGGAAATCGGCCTTGATGGTTCGCCGCGGTACAAACAGCACTTTGAGCTTCAGAGGCACATATTCCAATCTGTTCTACAAGAATGCGTTGCGCTTGGGGGGCGCGTCCTCAGTATCCACTCTCGAGCGGCGGCAAGGGAAACACTGGATTTTCTTGAAGCTTACCCGGGTTTTGGAGTGGCTGTCCTCCACTGGTTTACAGATACGCCTTCACAACTTTTGCGAGCTCGGGAATTAGGCTGTTGGTTCAGTGTCGGGCCTGCAATGTTGGCTTCTGCTAATGGTCGAAAACTGGCAGGGTTGATGCCACGTGATCGCATAGTGCCAGAAAGTGATGGGCCATTCGCCAAGGTGCATGGAGCATCTGTGATGCCATGGGAGGCTATCAACGTGGCTGTCAAACTTGCCGATATTTGGAGTGTTCATCGAGAAGAGGCTGTGCGATCGCTGCGGTTGAATGGTTTACATTTGGCTAGGCTCCTTACCGATTCCAGTGAAGGGCTTGGAAGCGTGCTGAGTATATGACTTGCCCCTCGCATTACATTGGGAAGACGGTTTAGCAAGGATGGTCTACTGGGTATGCACCGATCATTCAGTATCTACTTGAAAATGACTAAAGCCCAGCTGAAAGGTAACTATGGTAACGCGCTGATTTTACGATATCTTTCGCAGTATTCAATGAGGTATGATAGGTATATATTTTGGCGCGGGGAGTGAAGTTTAGCTTCCATCGAATTGGAATCTTTATTACCCGACTAAACAGATGTTCTGCCAGCTTCTCTAGTCGTACGGTTGAAAAATTGAGGCTTTTTTGAAGGATTTTCTGAACATGGTATTTTTCATGGTATTATCATTTAGCTGGAAAATAAGTCATTGAAAATAAAAGCTAAAAAAGGCTTATTGATAATAGAGTGGGAGTGACTGGAATTTATAACCTATTGATTATAAAAGGATAAATATTCCGAATTGATGATGTCATCTACTTCATCAATGGTATTATTCATGGTGTTTTTCGCGCACTGAAAGGCAAAACCCGGCGATACCATGAAGGGTAGATTGATGCAGT
>JALSHD010000159.1 GCA_026982395.1 Chromatiales bacterium
GGTTACTGGCAAGCCCGATTTTAATGCGTTTTATCCAGGACTCGGTACCGCGGCGCAGGGGCTGAAATACTATCTGAACAGAAAACATGCCGCCAGTTACAGCTATATTTTCTGGGAGCGTTCGCCTTTTAACGATCCGCTGGGACGGGACCGCAGCCGGATGACAAATTTTCTCACCGGCTATGTCAGCTATCTGAAAAAACATGGCTGGAGTGATCGGGCGCAGATGCCTTACGGTTTTCTTGATGAGCCATCCAGCAAGGAGGCCTATGAAAAGATTCGCAACTGGGGATGGTTGTTCAATGAGGTGGAAAAACGTGTTGGTACACCGGCACCGCTGATGATTACCGAACAGCCTGAGCCCGAGGACAGCGAGTGGGGGTCACTGGATGGATTTGTGGATATCTGGGTGCCGGAGTTCAACGCCGTCTGGCTGGATGAATACGGCAACAGTGGTGCGATTGAAAAACAGCTCGCCGCGGGCAGTCGAGTGTGGAGTTATGCAGCGCTCGCTTATGTTCCGTCGGAGTGGCGTCGTTCGCACCCGTTCTCTTCGAAACTGAAGGATTCCCACCCCCCCAAGTGGCTGACCGACTATGCGCCGATCAATTTCCGTATCCCCACCTGGCTGAATGCATTGTCGGGCATCACCGGGTTGCTCTATTGGGATACCATCTGGTGGGCCGATGGTGTCGATGTCTGGAAGGATGCCGGCACCTACCGGCATGAGGATAAAAACGATCCTGACAGTTGGGGTTTAACCCTCAATGGGGAGGGTTTCCTGATCTATCCCGGATTTCGTGACCAGACAGGATTCGACGGCCCGGTACCCTCCATGCGTCTCAAATGGTTTCGGGAGGCGGTGGAGGATTATGCCTATATCCAGCTGCTGCGCGATGCGGGGGAGTGGTCCTTTGCCAAACAGCAGATCAACACCTTTGCGCGGGGAGTCGGTGACTGGAAGGATGACATCCGTGCGCTTTACGAGGCGCGGCGTGCCATGGGAGAACGCCTGTCAACGCTCCATGGTAAAAAGTAGATCGACGCCGCTCTGGTGGCCGGATTCACTCTCCAGTAACCAGTTTTTGTTGATCTCGTAACGGGCACGCAGGATATTGCCGCCCTCGGTGAGGCCGATGAGATACTGTACGTAGAGGCGCGGCGACAGATATTTTCCCAGTACCAGCGAGGCGCCGTCGCCACCGCTGCCGGACTCGATGCTCACCTCCTCGATATCCAGCTCCTTGCCCAGCCGTTTGGCCAGCCAGGTGCCTCCGGCCAGCTGCAGCGAGCGTGCGGCCTGGTTTATCCGTTCCCCCTCGCTGCCGCTGGCCTCGCGCAGCGGTTTTCCGATGAGGATGTAGGCGAGTATGTCACTGTCATCCATGGGAGGGGTGGAGAACAGCTGCAGCTCCGGTTTTTTTAGCCGCCCGAATACCATGACCCCGGCCTCCACATCCGGACGTTTGCGCACCACGCGAAACTGTAGCCCGGGATTGTTCAGTGGACTGGCGGCGTACATCAGCCTCCCCTCGTCGATGTTGAATTTCTGTCCGTAGATCTTGTAGCTTCCATCGTGGATCTCCAGCTCCCCCTGGGCGATTGCCGGGCGGTCGGGGCTTTCTATGATGGCCAGCTGACCGGCGATGCGTCCCTCGAAACCGTGGCCGCGAACCTCGACCTTTTTGCCCAGCTTCAGGGCGATGGTGGTGGCGGTGCTCCAGCGCTTCTGTTGCTGCTGATCTTCCCGGTCACCGCCGATGACGACCACGTCGGGAGAGACCTGAACCAGCCCCTGTTTTTCCGGCAGTTTTATCTTTGCCTCTGGAATCTCGACGTAGCCTGAAATCTGTACCTTGCGCGGCTCTATCTGCACCACCAGATCCGGTGAGGCGATCACCTTTGCCTCCGGGATCCGCGCCACCTCCAGATCCTTGCCTTGCAACCTGATTTTGGTGCGCCACTCTCGCAGCGAATCGAAACCGAACTCGCCGGAGATGGAGAGCCTCCCCGGACCGGATCGGGCGCTGCCCTGCAGCAGCAGTTCGCTGTTCTGGCGGGTTTTCGCCTGCAGGGTTATCTCATGCAGTTTCAATCCCAGGTCGGGCAGTGAGAACGAACCGTCGTTCAGCTTGAGCACGCCATCCAGTCGGGGGGCGGCGAAGGTTCCCCCGAAGGCGAGATTGCCTGCTATTTTTCCCTCCGGTTGATGAATTTTGGGGGCGAACAGGGGCAGCAGATCGAGTCTGTTCAGGGTGACCCGCAGCTCTCCGGCGAGTGGTTGTGTCACCGCTACCGGTTCGGATAGCTGCCAGCCGGGCAGTTTCCAGATTCCGCGGGCGGAGCCGGTGTTCAGCAGATCTGCATCCAGTTTCACCTCCAGGGCCTCCGGGTTCTTGTCAATCTGCAGTTTTACTTCACGATAGGGTGTGTCGTAACGCTCCCTGTCCGGCGTTACATAGCGCAGGGTGCCGTCGTGCAGCCGCAGCGTCAGGCGGCTGCCGTCGATTTTTCCGTTTTTCCAGGCCAGATGGGCTGCTCCTTCGGCCAGTCCGGTGATGGCAAGATCACCTTTCGGCAGCCAGGGCTGCAGCGATTCCGGTTTGAATCTCTGCAGGGAGAGATCGGCGAGCCAGGCGCCATCCGTCTCTTTTTTTCCATCCATGCAGAGCTGCGCGACCTTGTGCTGCCAGCACCAGGAGGAGAGTGAGGCCACGCTTTTTCCGAACCGCAGCTCGGCGCTCTGCTGCTGTTGCCACTGCTGTTCGGGGATCGAGATGCGCCCGTTCTCGAGCACGGCGTGCCAGATCCCCTTTTTCAGACTGCCGCGGATGTCGCTGCGCAACCGGGTGTTTCTGTCGCGCTCCAGCCGCAGCTGCAGCCGGTGGGCGAGGGTGGTGCCGTCACCGGTCAGCGAGATGCGGTCGAGCCGGTTTTTCCCGATATGGATTCTGTTGATCTCGGTCCTGATCAGCCAGGGGGCACTCTCCTGCAGCCCGAAATCGAGATCGCCCTGCAGCCGTTTTGCGAGGTACTGTTTCCAGCGCACGTTGTCACCTTTCAGCCGTACCCGCAGATGGGGCTGGTTGCGCGGCCCGGCCACGCTGCCGGAGGCGTGCAGTTTTCCGTTCAGATCCGGCCAGAGGTGCGCGAGTTCCGGTGCCGTCAGCCGCCATTTTGCGCTCCATTTCTTGCCTACGGTTCCCGATGCGGTGAGCCGGGCGGTGCCGGAGTCGAGGTGTGCGCTCTCTACCCGCAGAACGCCGCCGGAAAGGCTGAATTTTCCGCGGGCTGCAACCGGATAGTTCTGCACCGTGCCGTCCAGTTTTTTCAGTTCCAGTTCGGTTTTGCCGGTGTCCCCCTGTCCGGTGAGCTGCAGGCTGATTCTCCCACCGGGCCACCTCTCCCAAGCGAGTGCGGGATTGATTCCCTTCCCTGCCAGATTGGCGCTCCAGGTCAGCGCAGGTTTCCACTGCAGGCGGCCGCTGCCGGACCACTCTCCCTCCAGCCAGCTGGCGTGCAGTTTCTCCGCCTGCACCCCCGCCAGATCACCCGCGCCGTTGATCTCCAGCTGGACCGGTGACAGTTTTTCCGAGGGGAGGTCGGCGTTTGCCCTGAAACGGTAGCGCTGCGGGGTACCGGTCACATGCAGGGTTCCCGCCGCGCCGATGATGGAGGAGGGTGGGGCGTTCCAGTGCCAGTTCGCGTCGATGCTGAAGTTCAGCTTTGCGGTTGTCTCGATCTTCCCCTCTGCCCGAATCTCGCCCTGTGGGGCGGCTACTTCCAGTTGCCGGAGGGTTAGGGTGGAGTTGTGGAATTTTCCGCTGAAGCGGATCTGATCCAGCTTGACGGGGGCGGTGTTGGCTCTGTTCAGCTGAAAGCCGGTTATGGTTGCCTGGTCCAGATCGATGGGCAGTGGCAACGAGAATCCCCGGAAAGGTTGCTGCTCGCTCTGGCCTGACTGGGTGACCTGCAGCTGTTTCGCATCCAGGGCCACAATCTGCAACCGGCCTTGCAGTAGTGACTCGGGTTGCCAGCGCAGAACGAGTTCAGCGGCGCTGACGCTGCTGTTTTTGTTGCGGTAGTGAACGCCCTGCAGCCGGATCTCGCCAAGTAGCCTCCCCCGGGCGGAGTCGATTTTCAGATCGCCACCGGTGGCGGTTTCCAGCTTTTTCAGGCTCCACTGCAGCCCCGCTTCGCTGCCCAGCAGCAGGGCCGCCGCGCCTCCGGTGAGGATGGCAACGGTCAGGAGCAGTCCGAGTGTCAACCGAATCAGGCGCATCACATGTCCGGCCCTATGCTGAGATGGATTCGCCAGGGGCGGTCCTCCTCCAGGAATGCGGATGCGAGATCCAGGCGTAGGGTTCCCACTGGCAGGAACCAGCGCAGCCCGAAGCCGCTGCTCTGCTTGAGGGTGAAGTCATTGAAGGAGTCGAAGGCGTTGCCGGCGTCGAAGAAGGTGGCCAGGGAGAGGCTCTTCGTGAGGGGAAGTTCGTACTCCAGGCTGCCGGTGAGCAGATGTTTGCCACCGATGGTTCTGCCACTGTCATCCTCCGGTCCCAGCGAGGCGTAGCGGTAGCCGCGCACGCTGCGATCCCCGCCGGTGAAGAAGCGTTGCGAGGCGGGCAGCTCGGCCAGCTCCGCCAGCCAGCTGATGCCGATCTCCCCGCGGGCGAGGAGGCGTCCGCGGTTGCCGAAGGAGTGGATGAAGGTGGCGCCGAACTGGGTCTGGATGAAGCTGGTGTTGGAGAGGAGCTGTTCCCAGGCCCCCTTCAGGGTGGCGCGCGCCTGCCAGCCGCGGCGGGTGTGGATGCGGTTGTCCGCCTTGAGGTACTGCAGCGAGACCAGCGGGATGAGCAGCGCGGAGTAGTCCGACCTGTCCGCGATTCTGTAATCCTCTATCTCGTAGGTTATTGCTACAGTGCGCTGCAGGTAGCGCAGCTGGTGGTTGGCGCTGATCCCGATTTTGCGTGTGCGTCGGCTGCTGGTGCCGGTCTCTTCATTGACCGATGCGGCGATCAACTCCGAGAAATCGCTTTGCGGGCGCTCGAGGGGAATACGGTAGCGGGCGGTCGCCTCCTGGCGGATCTCGGAGAGCCTCACGTCGCCGCTTATCTTGTAGCCGAGGCGGTTGTGGTAGCGGCGCTCGATTCCCAGGCTGATGCGCGGTCCGGTATCGGTGCCGTAGCCCAGGCCGGTGGTGTAGCGGGTGGGTTTGCGCGGTTCGAGCGCCACGGTCACCGGGATTCTCCCATTCTTTGCCTGATCCAGCAGCGGCTGGATATCGACGCGCTGGTAGTAGCCGCTGTTGCTGAGAGAGCGCTGCAGCTCCAGCAGCTTGTCGGCGTCATAGGGATCGCCGGGACGGAAGGGGAGGTACTGCTGCAGCAGCGTCTCCTTGAGGATCTCCTGACGGAACTCCACCTTGCCGAAACGGTAACGCGGCCCGGTGTCGATGGACAGGGCGATGGTTGCCCGGTAGTTCCGGAGATCAACCCGTATTTCGTGCCGTTCCAGTTTCCGCTCCAGATATCCCCGCTCCTGCAGCAGCTGCAGCAGCTCGCCCTTGGCATCCTCGTAGGCCTGCTGGCGCAGCACGTCGCCCTTGCGCAGGGGAAAACTATCGCGCCATCTTTTCAGTGCGGGATCGTTCTCTCCTGCACCATGAATGGAGATCTCCACCTGTGAAAGCCTGATTGGCGCTCCCGGCCTGATCCGGTAACTTGCCAGCCATCCCTCTTCCGTGGATGTCAGTTGCGATGTTATCTCTGGTTTGTAGTAACCGAACGGCTGCAGGGCGATGCGGATCTCCCTTTCAGCCTTGTGGTGCAGGCGGCGGATGGTCTGCTCGTCGAGAACCGTTCCCCCTGCCTGGCGCTGCTGCAGGCTGAGGTTTGCGTAGATGTTGGTCTTCAGCTCCCCATTGACGCCGCTCACCGAGATCTTCAGCCGGGGTTCGGCCGCGTTCAGTATGGTCGCGACGCTCCACAGCAGCAGGAGAGTGAGCAGCAGCCGCGGCATCTTCAGTGGGGGCCGGTGGAGTTGTTGCCGGGTTTGGCCAACCCGCCGGTCAGTACGAAACGCATGGCATCCTCCTTGGGAAGGTCGATGGTCTGAACCCGGGAGCGGGGCACCAGTACGGTGTGCCCCCCGATCATGTAGCCCAGCGGAATATAGACCACGATATCGTCATCCGCGCCCATCTCCGGCGGCAGATCCACCAGGCTGTCGCGGGTGATGAATCCGATCACCCGCAGGCCGTTGTTCATGGCTACGGTGACCACCTGCTGCGCTTCCGTTTCCGATGTTCCCGAGAGGAACGAGAGCAGGTCGCGGATGGAGCCGTAGATGGATTTGATCAGGGGAATGCGGTACAGGATCCCCTCCCACCAGGAGAAGATGGTGCGCACCAGCCAGGACTTCATCAGCAGGCCGACAGCGAACACCAGCAGCAGGCTGACCGCCACCCCGGTTCCCGGGATGTAGTACTGCTCCGGCAGCACCATGCGCACCGCGCGCCCCAGCAGGGATTCGGTGGTGATGGCCAGCCAGTACAGAAAATAGAGCGTAGCAGCAATCGGGACCAGGGTGACCAGTCCGGTGAGGAAGGTGGTGTTGAGCTTTGACATTGATAATCTCCGGTAAATTGTCCGGCAAGCCCCCGGGCCAAAACCTGTTCAGTCCGAATCAGTACGATGATGTCCCGCAATCTCTGATACCGTCTCCCCCCGCCAGCTACTCCACCATTTCGCCGGTAATATCCGCAGGTCCAGGGATGCCAACCGAGTCGCCGACCGCCATCAAATCCGTGCGGGTGAAATGCTCCCGTCTGCCGTTGATGCTCATTGCTGCCTGCGGGGTTCGGCCTTCCGGTGTGTCAGGGTTGTTACCGCTTTCAAACCCGGGGATAAGGAAGCTGGGAATTGTTTTTCCCCTCAACGGGAAGGTTATTATTAACCCGAAAGGACACCTAATCCGGAACGTTTGGTTCAGCCGGTACTGACAGGTGTCCCGGAATCATTTCCCCACTCTGACCACGCGCCTGCGTAGCCCTTGATTGAAGGATAGCCCAGCGATTTGAGCACAATGTAGGTCAGTGAAGAGCGGTGATGGGTCTGGCAATAAACGACTATTGTTTTGTCAGGTGTAATGGAGAGCGCCTCAAACATTTCTCGCAGTTCATTTTCCGGCCTCAGGCGCATGTTGCGTGCAGGATCCATCAGTTTGACCCAGTCCAGGTTGACTGCCCCGGGAATGTGTCCTCCCCTGGCTGCACGTACGTCGTCACCGCGAAATTCGGCTGGTGAACGGGCGTCCACCAGGGCGATGTCCGGATCATTCAGACATTGCAGCAACTGCTCCCTGTTGATGACGTGTTCCTCTTGCCGCCGGGCCGTATAGTCGCCTGCGGGCGGAGAAACCGGTTCATCGTTGACCGGACGATTTTCCGCCAGCCAGGCACGCATCCCTCCGTTCAACAGGGAAAACTTTCTGTGCCCAATTACATCAAGAGTCCACAGGAAACGGCTTGCTTTACCGCCTCCCTCTTCATCACAGGCAACTACCCAACTCTCCTCCGTCATGCCGATATCCGACAGAACCTCGCTGAGTTGCAGATTGGAGGGCAACAGACCCATGACGGGCCGGCGGTGGGCAAGGATGCTGGAGCACTCCAGCCGGACAGCGCCAGGGATGTGGTGCCGGGAATAGTTGGCGAGATTTGACATATCGACAATCAGCAGATTGTCTTGCTCCAGCTGCTCTAGCTGTTCCGGCTCAATGACGACGGGAGTAGTTTGTTGCGACATGCGATAACTTCCAGTTTGATTCAAGGGACTAATATCGGAGTTAGAAACGGAGATGTATATTTCTGATCCTTCCTGATAGTTTACACGGATTCAATCAGTGACTACAGACGGCTTCCGGGCGACTCCGGACTGTATTGCCGCCTGGGCCACGGCGGCCGGGATGTGGTCGATCAGGCGCGGGTCAAACGGAGTGGGGATGATGTAGTCGGGGCCGAAGCTGAGTGACTTTGTCCCGTAAATCTTCAGTACCTCATCAGGTACAGGCTGCTGTGCCAGTTCAGCCAGGGCGTGGACTGCTGCAATGTTCATCTCATCATTGACGCAGGAAGCTTGCACGTCCAGCGCGCCACGAAAGATGAAGGGAAACCCGAGGACGTTGTTGACCTGGTTCGGGTAGTCGGAGCGGCCCGTCGCCATAATCAGATCGTCGCGTACGGCATGTGCCTGGCGGGGATGAATTTCCGGTTCCGGGTTGGAGAGGGCGAAAAGAACAGGCCGGATTGCCATGGATTTGATCATGGCGGGAGTAACCAGGCCGGGACCGGAGACGCCAATGAAAACGTCGGCGTCCCGCATCGCATCATCCAGTGTGCGCTCATCCGTGGCAACGGCGAATGCCTGTTTGTACTCATTAAGATCGGTGCGCCCGGAATGGATGACGCCTTTGCGATCAACGAGGCGGATGTTGTGCCGTTGTAACCCCAGTTTGCAGAGCAGATTCATGGAGGCAATTCCGGCAGCGCCTGCTCCAAGGCAAACCAGCTTTACACTCTCCAGCTTTTTGTTTTGAAGCTGCAGGGCGTTTAACAGGCCGGCGGCGATGATGATAGCGGTACCGTGCTGGTCATCGTGGAACACCGGAATATCCAGCCGGTTACTCAACTCCTGCTCAATCACGAAGCAGTGAGGGGCTGCAATATCCTCCAGATTGATGCCGCCAAAGGTCGGCGCAATGGACTCAACGGTACGAATAAACTCTTCGGGGCTGGCTGTATTGACCTCAATATCAAATACATCAATATCAGCAAATTTCTTGAACAGAACCGCCTTGCCCTCCATTACCGGTTTTGCTGCAAGTGGACCCGTGTTCCCCAGCCCCAGTACAGCACTGCCGTCAGTAATGACCGCGACAAGATTGCCTTTGGCCGTATAGCGCCAGGCGTTGGCCGGGTTTTTAACAATCTCGCGCACCGGTTCAGCAACCCCGGGGGTATAGGCGAGGGACAGCTCCTGCTGGGAGTCGCAGGACTTGCTGATGTGGGTAGCTATTTTCCCCGGTACGGGTTGAGCGTGATAACTCAGTGCCGCCTGTTTCAGTTCGGACATGTAGTCAATTCCAGTTACGTCAGTGTCGGGCAATTTTAACCCAGTACCCCGTCAAGGTCATAATGCCGTGTCCGGTGTTTTCGCCTTGTTTCGTTTTATGCCTTTGTGGTATGGTACACGGCCTCGAACAACAGGCGCGTAGCTCAGTTGGTTAGAGCACCACCTTGACATGGTGGGGGTCGTTGGTTCGAATCCAATCGCGCCTACCAAATATTGTACAAAGCACCCGTGGTTTCTTGCGGGTGTTTTTGTTTATTGACCATGTGGCCTTTCGTATGGGTCACCACTGGAGGGTGCCTCTAAAAATGCACTTTTTCCGCGATAGCGGCGTCAGTCCCGTGCTCGAATCCTCATGTATTGCTTATACACTGCGGTTCTGTGCGCGGGGCTTCCTTGCTCTCGCGAAAAAATTACTATTTTTAGAGGTGCCCTTGAGGAAGACAGCATGCCCGTAATTACTCTCCCCGATGGCAGTCAACGAACTTTTGATCACCCTGTCTCCGTCTGTGATGTTGCGGCGGATATTGGTCCAGGCCTCGCCAAGGCAGCGCTGGCCGGAAAAGTTGATGGAAAGCCGGTGGATTGCTCCTTTATTATCGATCACGATGCCCGGTTGGCCATTATTACCGATCGGGATGAAGAGGGGTTGGAAATTATCCGTCACTCTGCTGCCCATCTTCTGGCGCAGGCTGTCAAGGAGCTCTATCCTGATGCCCAGGTAACCATCGGCCCGGTGATTGAGGAGGGCTTCTATTACGATTTTTTCCATGAAAAGGGATTTCACGAAGAGGATCTGGAGCGTATCGAGAACAAGATGGCCGAGTTGGCCAAAGCGGATTACCCTGTTGAGCGCAGCGTCATGTCCCGGGAACAGGCGATTGAGTTTTTCGCCGGGATGGGTGAGGAGTACAAGGCCAGGATCATAGAAGAGATCCCGGCCAAAGAGCAGATCTCACTCTACAAACAGGGTGATTTTGTTGACCTGTGCCGTGGTCCTCATGTTCCCTCTACCGGACGGATCAAGGCGTTCAAGTTGACCAAACTGGCAGGTGCCTACTGGCGGGGAGATTCATCCAATGAAATGCTGCAGCGGATCTATGGCACCGCCTGGGCCAATAAAAAGGATCTGAAAGCCTACCTGCACCGGCTGGAAGAGGCGGAGAAACGTGACCACCGCCGTCTGGCCAGGGTACTCGATCTGTTCCATACCCAGGAGGAGGCTCCCGGGATGGTGTTCTGGCACGATCACGGCTGGACCCTCTATCAGCAGGTGGAGCAGTACATTCGTCAGGTATTGCGTGATGCCGGTTACCAAGAGGTACGTACGCCACAACTGGTCGACCTCTCTTTGTGGGAGCGTTCCGGCCATCTGGCCAAGTTTGGTGACGAGATGTTCACCACCCATTCGGAACACCGTGACTACGCTGTCAAGCCGATGAACTGTCCCTGCCATGTGCAGATCTACAACCAGGGGCTGAAAAGCTACCGGGATCTGCCGTTGCGCATGGCCGAGTTCGGCTCCTGCCATCGTAACGAACCCTCTGGCACCCTGCATGGCTTGATGCGGGTACGAGCATTTACTCAGGATGATGCGCATATTTTCTGTACTGAAGACCAGGTTCAGGAAGAGGTCTCATCCTTCATTGATCTGTTGCGTGCTGTCTACGCGGATTTTGGTTTCGATGAAATCATCATTAAACTCTCCACCCGTCCGGAACAACGGGTCGGAGCTGATATGGTCTGGGACAAGGCAGAGCACGCGCTGGAGCAGGCGCTCAACTCCAAGGGACTAAGTTGGGATCTGCAGCCTGGCGAGGGTGCT
>JALSHD010000160.1 GCA_026982395.1 Chromatiales bacterium
CGAACTGCTTGCCAATCCGGAAAACTGGTTTATCACTATGGCAGACAGTGATATGGAATGGATGTATTTCCAGGAATAATCGGGCTGCTCAGCGCCTTTCGCACAGGGCTACGGCCATTCGCTCCAGGGGATGCGCCTTGACCCTGCACCTGCCTGAAGTCCTGAATGCGACATAGGGAACCCTATGTTGTTTCCAGGTTAATAGTCCAAAAACTTTGGTTCACTGCCAAATGTTTCACGCAGATAGGTAACAACATCATCAAGCTCCCGATCTGTCAAAAACTGGGGAGGCATTGCGCCAGCGGTATAGTGCTTCCCCGGTGTCTGAAAACCGTTGCGGATACTCTCCGCCAGCTCCTCATCAGACTTCGTGAACCGGTGCCACTCCTGCTGAAAGTTGGCAGCCATTCCATTGTTACCATCGCCATTCACCCCATGGCACATGGCACATCGCTGGGAATAAACCAGTTTCCCCCGTTCCGGGTCGCCAAAAACCGCGTGTGATAAAGATGATACCCCCAGCCATAGAGCCGCGCTCACAACAAAAACGGGGACTGGCTTCATACTGTGCCTCCTAGTTGGTTTCTTCTGCCGGCTTCGCGTCCAGCAACTCAATTTTCAGTTCGTTGCTGTTAAAGGTATTGAACTCAGGATAGTTCTTGAATACCCACCCCTTCGCCAGTACCTTATCCGCCTTCATCAAATGTACAAGTGCGGCCGGATTGTTCAAGGTATCTGATGCAGAGGTGGCCTTCTCAAAATCACTGGTATAGTCAGGTAGGAACTCATCCACAACAACGACGATTCCACCCTGTATATCTGTTTGTCCGCCTATGGGAACCGTAAGTTCACTCTTGTCACTATCCTTGCCACTGACAGCCAGTTGGACAGCCGCCCATTTTCCCTTGATATTTTCGGGAACAACCACTTCAACCTCTTTGGACTCTGACAGCACCTGTGGCGGGTGACCCATCATTTCGCCTTCCCCTGCCAACTGGGCATGCTGGGCATGATCGGCAGGCATCCCACCATCTGCAGCAGGCTCAAGGGGTGGATGATTTGGCGGCAGCGGGGCACCCGGTTGATAGGGGTCGCTGGCTGTCTCAACCGCCGCGCTCTGCTCGGGTTCAGGAGTGGCCTGTTCTTTTCCGCAACCACTTAATGATACAAGCAAGGCAACAGAACATGTGCCAGTCATGAACAGCCGTGATACAAATCCTTTATTACTTCCCATTTTCTCTCCAGTTTCTTTCCGGTTTAAACAGTAATTTCAGCAGCACCGTCATGCGCTGGCTTGGTGCGGCCATTACAAGACAGACAAAACAGTTCAATAAAAATTCCGCAGAATAATTTTTTAATACCGGGATCCCGTCTCAATCCGGTTTCCCCCGCGCCGGTTCACGAGACATCAACTCTGGTTCTACCACTGTTTTTCCGAACAATCGCGCCAGTCTGTAGAACATCCACCGTATCCCTTGGTATATCCGCGGTAACAGCCAAATCATAAATATAATGAACATCAGCAACAACACCAGAAAAGCCCACGGATAGGTCAGTGCACTCCATAGCCCGGCAAATACAGCCATATCCTCACCCACCGATGCTGTCCAGTTGCTGACAGGTTCCGGCGAACTGTTGATAATAACCCGGCTACCAGCCTTGGTGGCATGGGTAGCCGCAGTGAGGCTGCCACCAAGCAGCAAACCCGCCGCCTCTGCTGCCGGACTGATTTCGGCCATTCCACCGGCTGCCAGCATGGCACCGGCGGGGATACGTATAAAGGTGTGGACAGCATCCCAGCCACTGTCCACTCCAGGAATCTTGTCGGTAAAAAACTCAACACAGTACATAATTCCTGCCGCGCCCATTACCAGCGGGTTGGTCAGAAACTGCAGTTCCGGCGGCAAATCCATGTGCCCGGTCGTCCCCATGAACCCAAGAACAAAAACTGCCGCGTAAAGATTGATGCCGCTGGCCCAGGCGGCACCCATGGAAAGCGCGATAGCTTCCGTAATCCCCATCAAGAACTCCTGTGTCTCACTATTAACCCGGCAACAATATATATCGTATTCAGCCGGGGCCTGTCGTTGAATATCATAGGGTTAGGGGCTTCAGGCAGGCACCGGACCTGCGTTCCAGCGCGCTGGACAGGGATGTCCAAGTGTCGCGAGTGCATGGATGCACTGGAGCGACCTTGACAAGGAAACAACCTTTGCCTGCGCACTGCGCCTTGTTCCGGTGCCTGCCTGAAGCCCTGAATAGGACATATATTGTTACCGGGTTAATAAGGTGGATTCTATAATATCATAGAGATATACAGATGCCGGATTCTTCGCCAGAACATACCCCAAACAGTCAGCTGCGCAGCCCACGTTTGATATCCGCCTTTATATCGGACAGATCTTCAAGACCGACAGCAATGCGTATCAACCCATCGCTGATACCGGCACTGGTGCGTGCATCGGGCGTCAGTCGTCCGTGGGTGGTTGTTGCCGGGTGGGTAATGGTTGTCTTGGTATCACCCAAATTAGCGGTAATGGAGATCATTTTTGTACTGTCGACAAGGCGCCAGGCTGCCTCTTTTCCTCCTTGCAGTTCAAACGCAAGCACTCCGCCAAATGCACGTTGCTGCCGCTTGGCCAATTCGTGCTGAGGGTGTGATGTGAGTCCGGAATAGTAGACACGTTTGACCTGAGGCTGCTGTTCCAGCCAGAGTGCCAGACTTAGCGCACTGGCGCTGTGCGCCTCCATCCTCAGGCGCAGGGTCTCCAGCCCCTTCAGAAAAATCCAGGCATTGAAAGGGCTCATGCTGGGTCCCGCAGTACGCAAAAAACCGTACACTTTTTCCATATGTTCGTCGGCGCCGATCACCGCTCCACCGATGGCCCTGCCCTGACCGTCTATATATTTTGTAGCGGAATGAATCACAATATCGGCACCCATTGCCAGAGGCAACTGCAAAGCGGGTGTGCAGAAACAGTTATCCACCACCAACAGGCAGTCGTGCGCACGGGCAAGCTCGGCGAGCGCGGTAATATCTGCAATCTCTGCCATCGGATTGGAGGGTGTTTCCACAAACAGCAGACGGGTATTGGGCTGGATTGCGTGCTCCCAGGCATCCAGATCGCCGGGTGCAACATAACTGGTCTCGATACCGAAACGCCCAAGGTGATCGTTAAACAATACTGTGATGGAACCGAAAATTGCCCGTGATGAAACAATATGTTCTCCGGCATTGAGCAGGGCCATGCAACAGCTCAGGATGGCTGCCATCCCGGAAGCCGTGGCAACACAGCGTTCTCCACCCTCCATTGCCGCCAGTCGCTGTTCAAAAGTGCGCACGGTAGGATTGGTGAAACGTGAATAGATATTTCCCAGCTGTTCCCCTGCGAATACCGCAGCAGCTTCTGCAGCACTCTGAAACACATAGCTGGAGGTGGTAAAAATCGGCTCCCCCTGCTCCCCTTCATTAGTTCGCCGCTGGCCGGCCCTTACCGCAAGAGTATCAAATCCGAATTCATGTTCCATTGGCTAATCCTCGGTTAGTGAAAATCACTGGGCACAAAAAAACCCGCTCAGCTTGGGCTAAAGCAGGTTAGGCCTCCCTTTAGCAGAATTTGTAATGCGCCCGCAAGCTGGATCAAATCGGCGCAATGTATAGTGTACGTGCAGGTTAGGATAAAATCAAAACGTAATTACTCGCTCACGCAGCTTTTGGTTCGAAAAAGGCTCATCAGCACGTAAAACAGGGAAACTTCGGAAAGAAGCCCGGCCCGGCATTTATATCAAAATTTTCAGTCACGGGAATCAATCCGGCCTGCTGCTTCCGAGTCCAGATAGAACTCAACCTGCCCCAAAGGCTTCAACATCTCAACCGGAAACTGCGGGGAATGCGGGGATCCCGAAAGAATCTGTTGCACTACAGACCGCTTGTCCGCCCCCGCAACCAGGAACAAAACATGTCGTGCAGAATTGATAACCGGAAAAGTAATACTGACTCTCCAGCTGGATTTCTGTTTGACATAGACCGCATCCACATAGCGCTCCTGCTGATTCAGGATATCCGTATCGGGAAACAGGGATGCGGTATGACCATCGGGACCAATTCCCAGCAAAACAAGGTCAAACCGGGGAACCCCGTTTTCTGCTTTGGGAAGATGATTAACCAGTACCTGCTCATAGCGATACGCCACCTCCTGCATATCCCCGCTCTCTGTTTCTATCCTGTGGATGTTGGCGTCAGGAACTGGAACATGATCCAGAAGTGACTCCCTTGCCATTCTGAAATTGCTGTCCGGATGGTCACCGGGAACAAATCGTTCATCCCCAAAATAGATGTGAACGCGCTGCCAGTCGACTTTTCTCGAAATATCGGTCCGGGAAAGAAGATGATAGAGCTGGCGAGGCGTCGAGCCACCCGCAAGAGCCACATGAAAATCCCCGTGCTCCGCAACAGATTCCCGGTAAAAATCGAGCCAGCGTTCAGCTACAGCGGCGCCGAACTCCTGCCGAACAGTATATATTTTTATCTCTGCCCGCAAAATATACTCCCCCTCAAACGAAAAAGCCGCCTGTTGCTGCCAACAGACGGCCTTGTTGAACCAATAGCTATCTGTCTATCTGGCGGATTTCGCCCTGCCTTTCGCAGTACGCGAAGCCCCGGTTTTCTTCGCTGCCGCCCGCGGAGTCCTGGATTTCGCAGTTTTTGATGCTTTCGCCTTGACCAGCCTGGTGGCTTTCGCTTTCACCGGAGTACTGTCTGCAGTCTCGCTTTTTTCAGCTCTTGCCCGCTTTTTCCTCTTGCGCAGGCTGGCTTTTTGACGGGCTGCCTTTTTCTTTGCCTTGCGTGCAAGCATGCGATCATAACGTTTTTCCCACTGAGCGGTGAAAGTCGCAATCGCCTTGTTTTTTGCGATCTCTTTCTTTTCCGCCTGAATGACAGCAGCCATATCCTCTTTTACTTCAGCCGCTTTTTCGCGTGCGTTTGACTTCGCTGTAGCTAGTGCTGCGGCAGCGGTTGATGCAGCAGCTCGTGCCCGTTCAACAGCCCGTTTGGCTGCTGCAGTTTTCTTCGTCCGGTAATTTTCCGCAGCCCCCTTGACCTTGGTCTTGGCGCCATCTGCTTTTTCCTGCGCCTTGATCACAGCAGTTTCTGAGCGCTCAAAGGCAGCCAGTGACTTGGCAAGTTTTTTGATCGCTGCAACCTGATCCTTGTTTACAGGTGTTTTATCCAGCAGTTTTTTTACCGTACTAACCAGGGTGCCTGCCCGTTTTCTGGAAGTTGTCTTTTTCTTTACCATTAGTTTCGTTACCCATATTGCCTGAATATCAAATAGTTCTACACAGTGGATTATAACGACCGTGTTTTTTATTTCAATTAAATAGCAAACATTTGCCAAAAAAGAGGGGTTTTTCTTCCCGTTTCTATCAAATTTTGTATTGAAAATGAAACAAGCCGGTTTTAGCCAGCTTTTCCTGCAATATCAGTGTTTTCTTTATAACGGCCCGCAAGCGCCAAGTCTTTAATATTTTTTCCGGACAGTTTCTCTACTATCAACTCATTCATATCCTGAACTGTATTGTGCACCTTGCGCAATACAGGGTTGCGCATATTGATTTCCACCCCCGGATCCCCAGCTTCTCGCGTAATACAGATTATCTCATCAACCCTGATTTTTTCTATATCTCTTCCCGGCAGCCAGGTGGGCGGATTCTCGTTGCTGGCAACTATCAGCCGGTGCTTTTCCATTAACTCAAGGAGAGACTGAACACGACTTTGGGGAACATTCAACACTTCAGAAAGGCGCTCCATGCTCCATTGTGGCTTGTTGTAATAAAAATTTTCCGCAATAAGTGACATAATCGACAAGGCAAGCCTCTCCTTGAATTCCTCACTCATTTCATTAACAACCTTTTCTTTTTGAATAGCAGCTGGATTCTGAATGTAATATGCGGTTTGCGCGCCGACCAATACGATTAACCAGTTTAGATAAAGCCATATCAGAAAAGTTATCAAGATGGCGAAACTGGAATAAATCGCCGCATATTTTGTCGATGAGGCAACAAATGAGGTAAATCCCCACCCAGCAATCTGCCACAAAATACTGGCGAAAACCGCACCGGCCAAAGCAGCTCCCAGTTTTACCCTGGTATTGGGAATAAACACATAGATAAAAGTAAATGCCAGTATGATTAACAGCTTGGGGACTGTTTTTCCCACAAAATAGAGGGCGCTCCCAAACGGTTCTATTGTAAGAAGCTGTTGCACCAGAGTTGTGCTCATCAGGGAAGCACTCAGGCCAACCGCAGAGAACATCAACACCGGGCCAATCAGAATCACGCTCAGATAATCACTGAACCGCCGTCCGAAACTGCGGTTTTCCTCTACCCGCCAGGTATAGTTGAAAGATTTTTCTATTTTGTTTACCAGGCTGATAACGGTATAAAAAAGCATGGCCAGACCGATTGATCCCAGAACTCCGACCCGCATGTTGCTGACAAAGCTGACAATTTGCTCGCCAATCTCTGCTCCTTTTGGACCAAGTGGTTCGAGAAACTGCAACAATAATGGTTCAAGCTGGTTATAGACACCAAAGGCCTGAAGAACAGAAAAGCTAACGGCGAGCAAAGGAACCAGTGATAGCAGCGTGGTATAGGATAGACTGGATGCGCGCAGTGTTAACTGTCCCTGCATCAAATCCCGGCCCAGTACATAAAGAATCCGTAGCAGCCAGGTAGTATATTTTTTTACAGGATGGGAGTGTTCCGGGTCACACCAGATATATTTTTTTATTGTATGCAGAGAAATATTCATTAGTTTGTTGAACGTTTTCCAGACAGTTTTCGAAACAAATGCCCCAAATCGAACGAAACCGCCAGAATAGCGGGTATGGCAAATAACGTAATGACAGTCGCAAATGCCAGCCCTGATGAAAGTGCCAGCGCCATGGGAGACACAAATGGATCCATTCCACCCCAGCCATAGGCTGTGGGCAACAGCCCCAGAACCGTGGTGGCCGCCGTCAGCACGACAGCCCGCAAACGGCGCCTGCCAGCCTGAATAATCGCCTCACGCCATGCAACTCCCTGTTCAATGGCGCGTTGCACAAACACCAGCAGTACCAGCGCACTGTTCACCACTACCCCTGACAGCGCTACCATCCCCATCAGCGAAAAGAAGGATAGCGGCATGGGTTTCCAGAACAGGTCATGGAGGTAGAAGCTGACAATGATGCCGATAGTGCCGAAGGGTATTGCAAGCAGGACAATCAGCGGGTATCCCAGGCTGTTGAACTGGATGGCAAGAATAAAAAATATTCCGACAATGGCAAACAGAAACGAGAACATGAGATCACGCACCGATTCCTGGTTTTTCTCCTCTTCTCCACCGTAGTTCACCGTAACCTTGTCATTTGCATCACCCAGCCACTGTGCCTCTTTCTCTTTTACCATCCGGTTGATCTCCACGCTGGTGAGGCGATCGGTATCAATATTTGCTGTGACAGTTACGACACGGATCCCTGCCTTGTGACGAATGGTCGAGTAACCCGGGTGCTCCTCGAAACGGGCGATTTTGGCCAGCGGTACCAGCCCGCCATGTTGATTTGGGATCTCCAGTTTATTGATCTGCTCCAGCTGCTTTTTTCCATAATCCGGAAAATGGATAGTGACATCGATCTCTTCGGTTCCCCGGCGCAAAGTGGAAACCACCAGCCCGTCCACCGCAGCACGAAGATGATTTGCTGCCGTGGCCAGATTGACTCCGGCATAGGCGGCCAGAGTCCGGTCCAGAACAACATGCAATTCATCATCCCCTCGCTGCAGCCCACTTTCCACCGAGGTGACCCCCTCAATCTGTTCCAGAAATGCCATCAACTGCCGGGCTGCGGATTCACCCGTTGCGCTGTTGTTACTGCTGAACTCCACCTCAAGGGGACGTCCGGTGGGTGGACCACCCTTTACCTCGGTAAAGGCGATTGTAAGCTCGGGAAACTGTGGCGGGATGTTTTTTGCCAGTTCATGCATATCCGTCATGGCGTCGTGTTCAGGACGGGACACTGCCGGCGTATAGAGAACTCGGATCTGTCCATACCTTGAACCTCGCTGGGTCAGGGGATCGCCCGCGTCGAGGGCAATCTGTCCGGTTGTAATGATTGTGGCCTCAAGATATTCCGGATCAATATTTTCCCGAACCTTTTTATCGACTTTCAGCAACTTCTCCTGCATCTTTTCAAGAGTAATTCCGGAGGGTGCGGTAATACGCAGGATATACTGATCCACCCCCGCCGGAGGAAACAGTTGAAAGGACATGTGATTCTTGGCCAGCCAGATACTCCCCGCCAGCATCACAATTGAGAGCAGCACCGTCAACCAGCGTAGTTTGATCGCAATCTCCAGCAGTTTTGCATATCCATTTTCCATCGCAACAATCCACCTGCGCTCTTTGGGTTGTTTACGCGGGTTTGCTATATGTGCAACGTGACTGGGAAGAATGAAAAAAGACTCCAGCAGTGACAAGACCAGCATCAGGATAACCACCAATGGAATTGCAACAATAAACTTGCCGATGATTCCACTCATGAACAGCATCGGTAAAAAAGCTACGATAGTGGTGGCTACAGTAGCGGTTACAGGACCAATCAGCTCCATGGTACCTTTTACTGCGGCATCCAGCGGCTTGAGCCCCTTTTCCATATGATAGGTGATGTTCTCACCGATGATAATGGCATCATCCACCATCATTCCCAATACCATGATAAAACCCAGCATGGAGATAAGGTTGAGCGTAATTCCGGACAAGTAGAGTATGTAAAGACCACCAAAAAAGATAATCGGAAGCCCCCAGGTAGTGGTAACAGCGACTGATGGACGCAAAAACAGAAACAGCGACAAAAACACCAGCACAATCCCGGCAGCACCATTGTTGGTCAGAACGCCCAGGCGCATGCGGGTGAAGCGCGAAAAATCCTCAAATGTCTCGATATGAACCTGTTCACCGTAGATCTCCGGCACCCTCTCCAGATAGGCACGCAAGGTGTCTACAACATCAATAATATCCGCATCTGTTTTTTTCAGAATGATCATGCTGAGCGCGGTCTCTCCGCTCACGTTATACAGCGTGTGCGCATCAGCCAGTGTCTCTGTGACGGTTGCAATATCTCCCAACCGCAGCGTATCTCCCCGATCATTTGCCCGCAAAACCAGACTGGCAACATCCTCGCTGTTTCTGAACTCGCCCACAATACGCAGCGCTTTCTGTCCGCTATCCGTATCCAGTTCGCCAACGGGAGCATTGATATTCCAGCTGCGCAGCAGGTCACTGACTTCCGCAATCGAGACCCGATGCCGGTGCATCCTGTCCGGATCTACCACAATGCGAAGTTCAGCCTTTCTGTCGCCCTGGATCTGCACCATTGCCACTCCGTCCAGATTAAGCAGATCCTGCTCGATCCGGTCACCCAGCCGCTTGAGTTCTACCGGGGAGATCGGAGCAGAGACAGCCAGCCGGATTACCGGAAATACACTCCCGTCGATCTCGAGAACATAGGGCTGCCTCGGCAGATCATCCGGCAGCTCGGCACGATCTACCGCCAGCTGCACATCGCTGGTGATGCGATCACGATTGGTTGCATCGGGATCCAGATCCAGCGTAATGGTCCCTGAACCGGGAAAGGATACTGAAATCATTTTGTCGATGCCGTTGAGTGCCTTTATCTCCTGTTCAATCGGTGTGATTACCAGCCGCTCGACCTCTTCAGGTGTAGCTCCGGGATAGGTTACACCGATCTGGATTTGATCGAGATTGACATTGGGAAAGGCTTCGCGATTTATTTCATAAGCGGCAAACAGCCCCAGCAACATAATCCCGATCGAGATCAGATTGACCAGCAGGCCGCGTTCTACAAAAAACCGGATCAGATTTGTCATGGATAAAGTTTTCCGCGTAACAGGGCCAGTGTCGCATATCGTTTCAACAGCTCCACACGCTGCTGTTGAAGCGCCAGTTCGGCGGCTTGCAGCTCCGCCTCGTGCTGTATCATTATATTGGTGTCCATGTGTGCCTCCCGGTACAGGCGCTCCGATTCATGATACTTGGCTGTTTCGCTGGCCAGGCGCTGCTCATGGGTTTGCACTGTTTGCCGGTTCTCCACTATCTCCGCAACCAGACCGGAGATCCGGTAGCGTAGTTGGTAACGTATATTTTCCATCTCTTGCAATACCCTGTCCCGCTCCAGTTGTGCCTGGTAGAGAGCCGCATCAAACCCCCTGTGATCAAGTGCCCGCTGATACTCAATGTTGACTCCACCGGCGAGATCAGTTTTATTCAAGGAGCCTCCACCCGTATCTCCCGCCAAATTTCGTATACCAGCAGAAACAACCAGATCCAGTGTATTCCTGTGAGCATTTCTGCGTTGCTCAATCATGGCGCGAGCAATCTCCAGGCGCCCCTGCTCCCGGTTCAGGGCAGGGCTGTGAAGCACCGCATCAGCAACAAATGAATCGATATCACTGGCCGACAGAGGGAATGTCTCCAGCAGGGAAAGCGGACGGATTTCGTTATCCCAGGGCTTTCCGGAAAACCGGTTGAGTGCGACTTGCTGTTGTTTCCAAATCAGCTGAAGTGATTGCCAGGAAGCCTGCTCAGCACGAAGCCGGGCTTCGGCTTGAAGACGATCTTTCTCCTCCGCCAGACCCAGTTGGACTCTTTTTCCAATATATTTTTTCAACCGCCTGGCGCGATCAATGGCATATTGGCTGTTCTCAATCCGGTAGCGAGTAAACAGGGCAGAGTAAAACAGATCGACTACCTGCGAGGCCAACTGATCCTGGCGCTCTCTGCGGTTTGCCTGAGCAATATCCACCCGTGTCCCCGCAATAATCAAACCCTGGTTGAATTCTGGGTTCCCTTCACCTCGCCAAAAGGGTTTCCGATAGTTCAGATCTATATTGATGTTATTGGCAGGGTTGGGGTAACCTCGAAAAAAGGAACCACCGGAATTGTCTTCCCGCCGGTATGAGGCAGACAGACCGATACGCTCTCCCGTTATCAGCGTCCGGTTAAGTTCACCCGCCACGCTAAAATTATCACTCGAAGTGCCGATAAAAGACAGGTCACGAGAGTATCCGCTCTTTCCTCTCAGCACAAGGCCGATCTGGCTCTCTATCTGTGGCAGCTCTTGCCGGGCATGCTCCACATCCAGATCGGCCAGTATCATATCGGGATAGTTATCGAGCATCCGTTGCAGCAGTTGGCCCAGCGTAAGCTCTTCGATAGCAATTGCAAAGGCGGGAAATATCAGCAGGCTGGCGGAAAATAGAGAGAGAAAAAAAAATTTCATTGTTTGTCTGACAGGAATCAAGGGCATGCGTTTGCACAGATAATTTATTATAGCGGGGAAAAAACCCGTTATGACAAAAGACAACGAAACAGCAGCAGGTAAGAGGCTCAGGGCAAGCAGGCCGTAATGCGCTGTAATATATAATATATTACATCATCGCGCAGTATAAAAACCATGATAATTGCCAGCGCAATGCGCCAGCGACAAACCCTGGTTTTTCATGTTGAAAGAGTCACAAAGGCAGGGTTTGTATGAAAAATGGCGGAGAGGGCGGGATTCGAACCCGCGCGGGACGTTAAAGCCCCCAACCGATTTCGAGTCGGTGCCGGTATGACCGCTTCGGTACCTCTCCAATCGATAATAGGATACGCGTTTATATCTGTGCCAACAAGTCAGTAATATCTTTCAATTTGCGAGAATCATTTTGAACAAAAAAGAGATATCCGGTTCAAATTCCCATATCAATCCTTCAAAACGGAAACGTTCTGTTGCACACTAACACCAGGCTTGTCTGTGACACCTGACTTGAGGACATCTCTTAAAAACAGAGGGGATCTGAAGATATCGATGTATACAACCAGCAATTTTAACCAACCTCCCGGACTGAAGCTGCTTAACCTAAAAAACCCAGGACTATGCGCACACTCCTGAAGGTTTTTCTTTTTTGCATGATTGTACTGACCGGGGTTCTTTATATTCAGCCGGCAAAAGAGTTAACCCAGCTTGAAGATGTTCTGCAGAACAATCGGCTGGTGGTTGTAACCCGGACTGCTGCCAGTATCTATTATGAGGATCCGTCCGGTCCGGCAGGAGTGGAGTTTGACCTAGTGAAAATGTTTGCTGAACGGCTCCATGTCGAACTGAAATTTATTGTCGCTTCCGATCTTGAGCAAGTATTTTCCGCCCTGGCGCAAGGAAAGGCCCATTTTGCCGCCGCCGGACTGAGCCGGACCCAGGACCGTACAAAGCTGTTGCGGTTCACTCCACCTTATCAACACATCGTGCAGCAATTGATCTATCGGCAAGGTACCCCGCGCCCCAAAGACATAGGTGATTTGAATGGCGGAAATCTGGTTGTAGTCGCGGGAAGCAGTCATATCGAACGATTACATGAATTGCGTCGGCAATATCCGGATCTGAGTTGGGAAGAGAGTCAAAAACTAAACAACGACGAATTGCTGCAAAAAGTGGAAACGAAACAGATTGACTATACCGTTGCAGACTCCAATGAACTACGTATTAGCCGCCGATTTTACCCTCACATTCGAGTCGCCTTTGAGATTAGCGAAAAACAACCTGTGGGCTGGGCTTTTTCAGTCAAGGCCGACGACAGCCTGTACCAGGAGGCAGTCAATTTTTTTATAGATATATATAACAGCGGAGTCCTCGAGCAGATTCTGGAGCGTTACTATGGACATATCGGAGAGTTTGATTATGTGGAAACCACCTCATTCATGGCTCATATTAAAAAACGTTTACCCAAGTATCGTGAGCTGTTCCAGATAGCCGCAAAAAGACACCGGTTCGACTGGCGCTTGCTGGCAGCTATGGCTTATCAGGAGTCACACTGGAATCCCCGGGCGATATCGCCTACCGGCGTTCGCGGTATTATGATGTTGACCCGAATTACTGCAAAACAGATGGGGGTGAAAAACCGCATTGATCCTGCACAAAGTATTCGTGGTGGCTCCCATTACCTTCGCCAGCTAAAGGATCGGCTTCCTCGGAAAATTCGCGAACCGGACAGGAACTGGTTTGCACTGGCTGCATATAATATCGGCTACGGACATCTTATGGATGCCCGAAAAATCACGCGGCAAACCGGAGGAAACCCCGATATCTGGATGGATTTGAAGAAAAAACTGCCGCTGTTACGAGACCAAAAGTGGTACAAGAATACTGTTTACGGATTTGCACGCGGTGATGAAGCAGTGCAATACGTGGAGAACATTCGCAGCTATTACCAGATGCTGTTGAAGGAGTTCGCTGATCCCGGTTTGGAAATGACTGAAAAAAGCTGATCAAATAGCTGTCATTCTAGCGGACTCCCCTTCTGCGCCGGAAAAAATTGCGCAGCAGGACGCTGCTCTCGTGCTTCAATACTCCCCCGGTCACTTGCGGCCGATGATTGAGACGGTCTGAACCAAGTACCGAAAACAGACTGCCGGCCGCACCACTCTTTGGATCATCGGCACCGTATACGACACGCGCCACCCGCGCATGAATGATTGCCCCGGCGCACATGACACAAGGCTCGAGGGTCACATACAGTGTGGTATCCGGTAGACGGTAATTGCCGACGGCTGACGCAGCATGTCGCAGCGCCACAATCTCGGCGTGGGCAGTGGGATCATGGGTCGCGATCGGCCGGTTCCACCCCTCCCCTATGACCTCTCCATCCCGTACCAGCACCGCACCCACAGGGACCTCCTGCTGCCGCTCCGCACGGCAGGCCAGTTCGAGAGCATAACACATCCAGCTTACATCGTGATGGTTACTCCCGGATGAGTGCAAATAAGCCATTTTTGTCGTTTAACATTCTCTTGAAGGAGCTGTGATCTCCTTGCTTTTTTTGAAAATGAACTGGATTGACATGACACTAGATATCGAGCTCACCATCGACCAGGAACCAGTTTTGTACATCAAGAACCATGTTTTTCGTCGATTCGGGAACTGTCTCGTCCATAGAAACAAGAAAAGCCCGCGTGTTGGGGCGCTTGATAAAATGTTGAGACTTAAGGACCCTGGCCAAAAAACTGTTTCCAACATAAACAACTGAAATCGAGTAGTGTCGCTCCTTGCGCATACGCTCAGCAAAGGCGAAAAGCAGAAGATCAAGATCACAGTTGAAATTGCAAAAAAGGTCAGCAACCAAAACTATGTTGTCCTTTACGTAGTAAACAACATAACCAAAAAGCTGTTCCTCGTTTGTAGCACGCTCTCCCTTCCGCGGCAATTGACGGTAGACACAAAAAAACCGGTAATTATTCTGGGGAAAATCGGCATAGCGCCAATTGAGATAGGCAGAACTGCGCACACCAGTTATGTAACCGGGCTGCGTTTCGGTCCAAAGCTTGTCAAAAGCTTCGTCTGCTCTATCGGCAATACGTACCCGAAAATCCCGTGGGCTTTTCAAATTGGTTAGCCGGTCATTAAACCGCAATCCAACATCAATCACTGATGATACCAGCCTGGCCACCCCGGGAGATGCAATGCGCTCGCGAACCTTGTATTCCGAGCGCAATGGCTTGATCCAGAGCTGGACTTCACCAACAGCCTGATAGCGAATACGGCGAAAAATCGGCAATGCAGCGTTGCTGGGGTAACAATACCTTAAATCGAAACCGGCCGACGATCCCCCCTTGGCTACCGCCCTCTGAATAGCAATAGCAGCACCAGCTGTACGATGTTTTTCGTTTACCGCAAAGTCTGAATGAATTCCGCAAATCTTGTTCTCTCCTTCCACAAGCATCTGGTGCGGAACAATTGAACCACAGCCAATGACTTCCCCCGACGAATCATCAGAACAAAGCCAGGTAAGCGTAGAGCCATTTGGTTTCTGTTCATAGAGCCAACGCAGGCGTTCAGCAGCAACTTGGGCAACTCCGGCATCTGTCATATTGTCGCACCACAGTTCGACCAATACATTATGATGCTGCTCCAGCTTCATCGATTCAACCTGGTAACCCATCCTTGCAACCCCTGCTTTTTTACTCGTTTAGAATATTACCAACCCGGTAACAATATATATTGTATTCTGCTGCTGCCCTTGTTTTATTGGCTATTAACCAATCCAGCAGCGCGCATTTCGAAACATGCGCAGCCACGGTCCATCCTCACTCCAGTCATCGGGGTACCATGAGTTCTGCATCGCCCGGAACACCCGTTCGGGATGAGGCATCATGATGGTAAACCTTCCGTCAGGCGTGGTAAGACCTGTAATACCAAGGGGTGAACCGTTGGGATTGGCCGGGTAGTTCTCAGTAGGATCTCCGTAGTTATCCACATAGCGCAAAACCGCCAACTGCTCCCGTAGCACACGAACCGGGCCGTTGTCTTCGGTAAATTCGGCCCGCCCTTCACCATGCGAAACAACAATGGGAAGCTTTGAGCCTTCCATTCCTCGCAGAAACAGGGAGCTGGATTTCAGCACCTCCACCATGACCAGGCGCGCCTCGAACTGTTCGGACAGATTGTGTCGGAACCGCGGCCACTGTTCACTGCCGGGAATCAGCTCTCGCAAGCCAGACATCATCTGGCAGCCATTGCAAACTCCGAGACTGAAACTGTCACCGCGCTGGAAAAAAGCGGCAAACTGATCCCGGGCACGACTGTTGAACAGGATGGATTTTGCCCATCCCTGCCCTGCTCCCAGCACATCACCAAAAGAGAACCCGCCGCACGCCACCATGCCTTTAAATTCTGACAGTTCGATCTGGCCACCAACAATATCACTCATGTGGACATCGATTGCGGCAAAGCCGGCACGGTCGAATGCAGCCGCCATCTCAATGTGGCCGTTAACCCCCTGCTCTCGCAGGATAGCAATGCGTGGCCGCGCTCCTTTGTTAATAAACGGTGCGGAAATATTATCGTCCGGATCAAAACCCGGTTCGGCAAACAGGCCCGGATCATCCGCATCCAGTAACTGATCATACTCCTGACGGGCACACTCTGGATTGTCACGCAGAAACCGCATATGAAAACTGGTCTGTGACCAGGCGCGGTGCAGTTCGACACGCTGCTCGGCCAGTACCGTTTCGCCACCGTGTTTGAAAACAAGAGTGTCGTCATCATTAAACGTGCCAACAAGATGACTATGTTTGCCCAACCCAGCGTCATGCAACCATGCCAGCACCTCATCGAGATCGGTATGACGAACCTGAATAACGGCACCCAGCTCCTCGCTGAACAGAGCCGCCAGTGGGTCCTGATCCAGTTCATCCAGAACAACATCGATGCCACAATGACCGGCAAAGGCCATCTCTGCAATGGTAGCGAACAGCCCCCCGTCAGAACGGTCATGGTAGGCAACAATCAACCCCCGCTCGTTGAGCAGTTGCAGGGTTTCGAAAAAACTCCTGAACTGGCTTGGATCATCCAGATCAGGAACATGATGACCTGTTTCACTGAATACCTGGGTCAGCGCAGACGCACCCAGCCGGTTTTGACCTTTACCCAGATCGATCAGAATCAACTCTCCGTCAATATCGGGGCGCAACTGCGGGGTCAGTGTCTTATGCACATTCTGCACCCGGCCAAAAGCAGAAATTATCAGCGACAAGGGAGCAGTAACAGTACGCTCCTTGCCGCTGGCCTCCCATACCGTTTTCATGGAGAGAGAGTCCTTGCCCACCGGAATCGCGATCCCCAGCTCGGGACACAGCTCCATGCCCACCGCCTTTACCGCATCATACAGACCCGCCTCCTCGCCGGGATGCCCGGCAGCTGCCATCCAGTTGGCGGACAACACCACATCTTCCAGCGAATCGATGCGGGCAGCGGCCAGATTGGTCAGCGCTTCACCTACCGCCATACGCGCGGCGGCAGCATGATGTAATACCGCCAGCGGCGTGCGCTCTCCCAGCGACATCGCCTCACCTGTGCAGCCATAAAATGAGGAGCTGGTAACAGCGACGTCCGCTACCGGCACCTGCCAGGGGCCCACCATCTGATCGCGCACCACCTGGCCGGTAACACTGCGATCGCCGATGGTAATCAGAAAACTCTTGTCAGCAACGGCGGGCAAACGCAGGATCCGATAGGCCGCATCACGAATATCAATACCAACGGTTTGAAAATCCTGCTTGTGAAACGGATAGTGGTGTACCTCGCGCAGCATCTTGGGCGGTTTGCCCAGCAACACCTCGAGCGGCATATCAATGGGAGTATTGTCAAAATAGCCGTCTCCCACAATCAGCTGCCGCTCGCCGGTTGCCTCGCCAATCACGGCCCAGGGACAGCGCTCCCGCTCGCAGATAGCGGTGAAACGGCTCAATTTTTCAGTGGAGACAGCCATGACATAACGTTCCTGCGCCTCGTTGCACCAAATCTCCATCGGTGACATACCAGGCTCATCACAAGGGATGGTGCGCAGTTCGAAGCGAGCACCCCGGGCGCTATCGTTTACCAGTTCCGGCATGGCATTGGAAAGGCCGCCAGCACCGACATCATGAATGGAAATGATCGGATTGTCCGCACCCAGTTGCCAGCAGTAATCGATGACCTCCTGGCAACGCCGTTCCATTTCCGGATTGCCGCGCTGTACCGAGGCAAAATCGAGATCCTCGATACTCTCCCCGCTGGCCATGCTTGAAGCTGCACCTCCTCCCAAACCAATCAGCATCGTAGGACCACCAAGCACAATCAGCTGCGCTCCCGGGGGAATATCCTCCTTTTCAACCTGTTCAGCACGGATATTTCCCACTCCCCCTGCCAGCATGACTGGTTTGTGATAGCCTCGTATCTCCTTGCCTTCAGGGCCGGCAACCTCCGCCTCGAAGGTGCGAAAATAACCACAGATATTAGGGCGGCCAAACTCGTTGTTGAATGCAGCCGCACCAATGGGAGCTTCCAGCATTATCTCCAGCGCCGATGCAATTCGCTCCGGTTTGCCGTAGTCATGCTCCCACGGCTGGACAGCCTGCGGCAGACGCAGGTTGGATACCGAGAAGCCGGTCAGCCCCGCTTTTGGCCTTGAGCCACGACCGGTTGCCCCTTCGTCCCGAATCTCGCCACCGGAGCCGGTCGCGGCGCCGGGAAAGGGAGAAATGGCGGTAGGATGGTTATGGGTCTCCACTTTCATCAGAATGTGGATCGGTTCATCATGCGGCCGGTATTGCCGTGATACTGGATCGGGGAAAAAGCGCTTGCCATCGAAACCCTGCATTACAGCTGAATTGTCACTGTAGGCGGACAGTACTTTCCCCGGATGAGTGCGATGGGTGTTGCGGATCATGTCGAACAGGGAGTGAAGCTGGGGTTCGCCATCGATTACCCAGTCCGCATTGAATATTTTATGGCGACAATGCTCCGAGTTGGCCTGGGCAAACATCATTAATTCAACATCTGTGGGGTTGCGCTGCAGCAACCGGAAGTTTTCCAGCAGATAATCAATTTCATCATCAGCCAGAGCCAGCCCCAGCTCCCGGTTGGCTGCTTCAAGCGCGGTACGACCACCCGCCAGGATATCAACTGTGACCAAGGGCGCCGGCTCTCGCTGTAAAAACAGTCCTTCCGCCTCATCAAGAGTATTCAGTACGGTTTCTGTCATCCGATCATGGATAAGCGGCTTGATAGCCGCCAGTTGCCGCCCGTCGAGCATGGCTCCATCAGCTACCACAAAATACCAGGCAATACCGCGTTCCAGACGGCGAATTTTTTCGAGTCCGCAATTGTGTGCGATATCGGTAGCCTTGCTGGCCCAGGGTGAAACAGTACCGAGGCGCGGTACTACCAGCAGCAGTTGTCCCTGCGGAGGTTGTGGAAGGAACGAACTGTAATCAAGCAATCGCTCCAGCAGCATCTGTTCATCCTTGTCAAGATGAAGCTCCAGATCTGCAAAGTGCATATACTCTGCGTGCAGGTATGAGACAGAGGGGACTTCCGCCTGCACGGCAGATAACACCTTTTGCAGACGAAAGCCGGAAAGAACAGAGGCACCACGCAGCCGTAACATATATCACCCTCAAGGGTCAGGTTGGTCAAGAGAGGTGATTTTACTGCATGGCACCGGTTTCAGAAAGTTACTCCCGCATCTGATATTTTTCGAGTAGCGAATAAAGTGTTGGGCGGGTGATGCCAAGCGCTTCTGCCGCCCGCGACATATTTCCATCTGCCAGCATGAGTGCCTGTTGCAATGCCTTCCGTTCAGCTTCTTCGCGAACCTGGCGCAAGGTACGTAGTGGCGCCTGGCCTTCAGGAACAGGCAGCTCCAGATCTTCGGCAGTTACCTGCGCCCCTTCTGCCATAATCACTGCCCGCTTGATGCGATTTTCCAGCTCACGCACGTTTCCCGGCCATTCATAGGCATCCATGGCAGCAATGGCATCATCGCTGAATCCCCGCAGTGAGCAGCCCTGCTGCAGGGTCTGCCGCTGAAGAAGCGCACGCCCGATGGTAACAACATCTCCCTCTCTTTCCCGCAGGGGAGGGATTTCCAGTCGGATTTCACTGATGCGGAAATAAAGATCCTGCCTGAATTCGCTCTCTTCAATCAGACTGTCGAGATTCTGATGGGTGGCACACACCACACGCACGTCAATGGGGATCTCTTCCCTGCCCCCGACACGCTCGATTACCCGCTCCTGCAGAAAACGTAACAGTTTAGCCTGCAGTGAACCGGGAAGATCGCCGATTTCATCCAGAAAAAGGGTGCCCCCGTGAGCACACTCAATCTTGCCCTTGGTCTGTTTGGCGGCACCGGTAAATGCCCCTTTTTCATAACCGAAAAGCTCACTCTCAAGCAAGGTTTCGGGAATCGCCGCACAATTTATCGCTACGAAACGCTCTTCCGAGCGGGAGCTGAGATCGTGCAAAGCTCTTGCAAACAGCTCCTTCCCTGTCCCGCTCTCACCGAGAATCAGTGTCGTGGCATCGGTCGGTGCAACCTTCTCCACCATACGGCAGACTTTGACCATTTCGGGGCTAGAGGCAATGATGCCAGCCAGTGGGGAGCTTCCTCCCCGGGCAGCCAGTCGCCGGTTCTCCTGTTCCAGCGCATACAAGCGATGTGCCCGATCCACGATCAGTCCCAGAAGCTGTGCATCAACCGGTTTTTGGTAAAAATCGTAGGCACCCAGCGCTATGGATTTGAGAGCATTCTCATGATCTTCGTTGCCGGTAACGACAATTACCTTGACATGCGGAGAAATCTTGAGAACTTCCTGCAAGGTCTCCAGCCCAACGCTGACATTGGCCGGATCAGGGGGAAGTCCAAGATCCAGGGTAACCACAGGTGGCTCATGACGCCGCAGCTCCACCAGGGCGGTTTCCTTGTCCCCCGCAATAATTACTTCATAGCCTTCAAAACACCAGCGCAACTGGCTCTGCAGGCCAGGATCGTCCTCAACCACAAGCAGTTTTTTATTCTCGTTTTTCAACTGACCGCCTCACTAATCTGTTTATTATTTTCTGTCAGGGAACGGGCATCCTCATATCGAGGAAGTTTTATACTGAAAGTTGTTGTGGAATCGACCCCGGTGCTGCTCCGCACCGTAAGTTCTCCCCCCTGTGACCATATGAAATCACGACTTTCATACACCCCTATCCCCATTCCCGCATTTCCCTTGGTGGTATCAAAGGGGCGAAACAGGCGTTCACGGATAAATTGCTCATCCATGCCACACCCATTATCCACGATTTCAATAACAATGTCGCTGTCTTTGCCTTCAGCACGCAGTACCACTTCTCCGTCATCACCCGTTGCTTCCTGGGCATTGTGGACAAGATGTGAAAGTATATTGACCAGTCGCTCCTGGTCGATAAGCAACAGCAAATCAGCATCACATCTTTCTATTACCGGCACGGGCGAGATCCCGGATCTAATGGAGATCACCTCCTGCAATACATCAGTGACCTTCACAATCGCCTTGTGGGTGTCTTCGCCGTCCCCCTTGCGAAGCTGTGCCAGTACACGATTCATTTTGGCGGTTGCATTTGAGACCGTATTGACAGCATCTTCAATAAATGCAGGGTTATCCTTGTGCCGCTGGGCATTTGCTACCACAAGGGAGAGCTGGGCACTGACATTTTTCAGATCATGTACTACATAAGATGAAATCCGGTTAAATGCCTCAAACTGCCGGGCATCCATCAACGCCTCTGAAGTCTCCAGGAAGGCTACATAGCTGGCAATCTGCATTCCCGCGGTTTTCAGCAGATCACGCTCTTCCCAATTGAGCCGATGTGGCAGCCGTGGTTTGACAAGGATGATGAAACCGATCAAATCATCATTCAGAATCAGAGGTACAATCAACCAGGGTTGTTTGATATCCCGTATCCAGGGGGGCAGTTCCAGATCCTGACAGGATTTGGAACTACAGGCATAATCTTCCAGCTCGACAATCCCTCTGTGTTGTTCCAGAAAATCTGTCAGCGGCGATCCCGAAGTAACCGTCTCGGTTATCTGGCGCTCCGTATTCCAGCTGGTGTTATGATAAAATCGACCCTCTTCGGTTTTGGACCACAGCAAACCACCTGCACTGTCCACGATATCTGCCAGTGCCTTGACCGCTCTTACTTTTAATCCCAATCCGGATTTATCCAGCGCCATGGTTTGAATAAGCTTCAACCATTCATCCCGGTAGTCATATTGATACTGGAAAAAATTTCTGCCGAGAAACACTTTCAGCCAGGCGCGCGCTTGCCTGGAAAGCAGCAGCATGACGAGCAATACAAAAGATGAAAACAGAAAGGCAATCTGAAGCGCCCGCCCCCAACTACCACCGTAGTCCCGAATGTAGTAACCCACAATCGCACTAATCACCAGGTAGATGCCAGCCACCAATAGCGATGTTGTATGAAAAACGGCTTTCCTGGAAACAAACAGATCTCCCGACCAGTCGGGGTTGCGCGCCACCGATACGGCCAGCATGGGAATTACCAGGGCACAAATAAAACCTCTCGCATTCCAGATCGCCCCGTCGATGCGGTTAAAAAGCAAGGCATCCGAATAGAGGAAAAGGTCATAAGCAAATGCTGCCCCCAAACCTAGCAGCAGATGCTTGACTCTCCATAACTGTTCTGGCCGGATATTGCGGAATATTTGCTCGATAATCACCAGCCCGGCTATGGCCATAATCAAGTGCCCCAAAGTCCGGATATCCGACCCCATTGCATAAGGCGCATAACTCAATACCCAGTCAGGGGAAAGATGAGCTGCCAGAACCAGCAAAGGAAACAGGAGGGCAACCGGGGCGAAGAAACGCACCCATCGCTTCGCGTGCGAGAATGGAACCAGCAGACTGAACAGCAGGGCATACCAGGCGATATTGCGCAGCACTTCGAACAGACGATAAACGAATCCCGCCTGGCTGGTTCCAAATCCAGCCAGCCAGGCTGCCGAAATCGTCCATAAAGTTGTTACTACGATAACGACAATAAACAAAAAGCTGCCAAAAAAGCGGCTACGCCAAGCCGTCAATAACAACAAGGTCAGTACCAGAGAAGAAGCGACAGCCAGAGAATAGCTGATAACACCCAGATTCATGCTACATATACCCCGCTCGCTCCTGAATAGCCCGCATCAAAAAAACCCCACCTGGAACGGGTTGTCAAACTCTGGTTACTGCAGAAATCCTGGTGGTACCAGTCAACAACAGTCGCAGAACTCACCAACCAACCTGTTCCCAAAGGTTTGCCGAAGAATCTGCTCGCAGGCTGGTGTTCACAAACATGGCTCTTTCCGTCAGTTCAACGCCAACTCAATCAAACCATTATCTTCAACAAGATGCCAAACAGCTGTTCCGGCAATCAGACAAATCGGGATCTCCCTTCATAACGGATATTATTAACCCGGATTCCGAGTAGCTGCGATTCCGGAACAGCGCTTCAGCGCCCACCCCGCCCCGAAAGCACGGCATATACTGTTTGAGCCAGAATCAGAAAATCAAACCACAAGCTGTAATTTTTAATATAGTACAGGTCATACTGGAGTTTTTCGAGCGCATCCTGATCCGATGAGCCATAGGGATAACAAATCTGGGCCCAGCCGGTAATACCAGGGTTAACTTTATGGCGCAGGCCGTAATACGGTATTTTGCTGGACAGCTCCTCAACAAACGAAGGCCGCTCGGGGCGCGGGCCGACAAAACTCATATCCCCTTTCAACACATTCAGCAACTGGGGAAGTTCATCGATTCGATATTTACGAATAATACGGCCCACCCGGGTTACCCGATCATCATCTTTTGACGCCCACTGCGCCATTCCATCCTTTTCTGCATCCATGCGCATGCTGCGAAATTTCAACACATCGAACGGTTCACCATGTCGTCCAACACGCTCCTGCCGATAGAAAATGGTACCCTTGCCCCCAGATTCAAGGATGATCGCCATAGCTGTCAACACCATTACCGGCCAGCTGACTGCCAACAGAGCCAGGCTGGCGCTGACATCAAGCATCCGCTTGCCATACGAAGCCAGCACCGCATGAGAGTAACCATCGGCAAAAATAAATGTACTTGGGTGGATTGTATCGAGCCTGATTTTACTGGTGCGCTGCTCAAGAAAATTTGTAATATCGGTGATCTGCACGCCATTCATTTTGCAATCCAGAATTTCCCGAACCGGGAAATATTCCCGCCGCTCATCCAGCGCAATAACAATCTCATGGACTTGATGCCGTTTAACCGTCTCTATCAAGGGAGTATTTGCCGTAATCACGTTACCCTTGTCAACCTTCACCGGCTGCCCCGGGGTCTGGATAAAACCTATTATTTTGAAACCCGGAGCCATGCCCCCCTTGTTCAACTCCTGCTCCAGTTGAGAGGCGCGTTCACCCGCTCCGAAAACAAGCAACCGGCGTTTCAAGGCATCATGATCCGCAAAAAAATAATAGAAACTGCGTGCAATCAGGATACCGAGAAAAGCAGTCAACAATGAAATGGCAAGGGCACCCCGGCCAATAAGTGCCGCCGGGAAGGCGTAAAACAATATCAACATCGCTATAATACCGGCAGCAAACCCGAGGGTAAGCTTATGCAGCATCTCCGGCATGCTCATATGGGAATTGCGCCAGTACAGTCCCATGGATGTCATGGCCGACAGCATCACGACAGCAAACAGTACAGCCTTGGGAAACAGCGGTCTGACGGAACTGGATGCATCCGTTTCCTGGTAGATAAACCTGATTTCCACCCCGATATATATGGCCAGAAAAAAAATCAGGAATTCAGATAATGCGAGTACAACCAGAGAAGCTGGTACATAATGACGAAACAAGCGAATCATGACACGAAGCCCCCATCCATAATTCATCCTCCCTTAACACACAAAGCCATCCCCATAAAACTACCCGGCATGGGGAAATCAAGCAGGTAACTATTTATTTTTTGGAATGAATCAAACGCAAAAGTAACCACTCAGCGAGTAGTGAATATGCTGAGCAACTGCCCGGATTGTTTTTGAAGCGGGCCAGATCAAGGCGGAAACTGGAAGTTTACAGGGACAAACGACCATTTATCCAGCGCAGAGATAGCACGATTCAGGAGCAAGCAGAGCAGTTACACGAAAAATTATTTGACTGGCCACCACTACCTCTATACCAGAAACATCCGGCACAATATCTCCGTACTATAACCGTTATGGGCAGGAGGCGAAACGGCAGAGGAGCAGCAATTAATTATTGTGTATCAAAATACATCCGGTTCAAGGGGACATAAATCTGACACTGTCCGATAAGGCTGACTGTAATCACAGGGAATTGCAAAAGTCCAAGAAAAACCGGGAGCAGTTTCCACCACTCCCGGAAAAGCAAAACGAAGCACAGCAGTCGTACCTCGTATCATCCCCCCCCAGGGATTCTTTGCTACAGCACTGTACCTGCCGCAAGCCACTTAAAGCAAACATAATGCCAACACGCGCATCCGCATGAAAAACCGGGGGATTAAATAAAGCATACGGTCATGGCAGCATGAATTCGTAAAAATTACTGACACCCGCCAATCCTTTCAAGCAGGGAAACCAGGCCATATTCAATACTGCAAGCTGATTAAATATGGCCACTAAAAAACGGACGATCAACAAGTTACATCGTCAATACAAGCTTCTGATCTAGCAGATCTTACTCTCCTGAACTGCGGCAAACCGAACCTCAAAAGCGTCAAAATTCCTGACACTCCATGAGGTTTTCAATGAAAAAGGTTGCACCTTGTCTCTTCTTGACACAAAATCCGTTTTTTACTTTAAAAAATAATTTAATTCTTGGGAACCCAGAAGGATATAACCAAAGTGTTTAACATAGATAATTGCAAAATAGGGATTATTGGGCTGGGATATGTAGGACTACCATTGGCGATAGAGTTTGGCAAACAGCTGCCAACTATCGGTTTTGACATCAAGGGGGAGCGGGTAGCCGAGCTAAAGGCCGGACGGGACAGCACTCTGGAGGTAGAACCGGAAGAGCTGGCGCAAGCCACCCACATATCCTATACCGATACAATTGAGGAGCTGGCGGAGTGTGATGTCTATATCGTTACCGTTCCAACTCCTATCGACAGTTTCAAGCGCCCGGATCTCACGCCTCTGGAAAAAGCCAGCGAAGCGCTGGGGAAGATCGTCAACAAGGGGGATGTAGTTATCTATGAATCAACGGTCTATCCAGGCGCAACCGAAGAGGTCTGCATCCCGTTGATTGAAGCTGTCTCCGGACTGACCTATAACAAGGACTTTTTTGCCGGTTACAGTCCCGAGCGAATCAATCCGGGTGACAAGGAGCACAGGGTTACCAATATTCTTAAAGTTACCTCTGGCTCAACACCAGAGGTGGCTGATTTCGTAGACAATCTGTACCGACGGGTCATTATTGCCGGTACACACAAGGCCAGCAGCATACGAGTAGCGGAAGCCGCCAAGGTAATAGAAAATACTCAGCGCGACGTGAATATTGCTCTTGTCAATGAGCTTGCGCTGATATTTAACCGGCTGGGTATCGATACCGAAGAGGTGCTTGAAGCTGCCGGAACCAAATGGAATTTTCTTCCTTTCCGGCCAGGACTGGTGGGTGGACATTGCATTGGAGTAGATCCCTATTATCTGACCCATAAAGCGCAAGAGATAGGCTATCATCCGGACATGATTCTTGCTGGCCGGCGTATCAATGATGGTATGGGCGCCTATGTCGCCGAGTGCACTGTCAAGCTGCTGACCCGGCGCAGAATCCACGTCGCTGGCGCTAAAATTCTGGTACTGGGACTGACCTTCAAGGAGGACTGTCCTGATCTGCGTAACACCCGGGTTATTGATATTATCGATGAATTTAAAAACTATCACGCCGAGATAGATGTCTATGATCCCTGGGTGGACCCGGACGAAGCCCGGCAAGAGTACGGCCTGACGATTATCCAGGATCAACCACCCGCAGCTCATTACGACGCCATCATCCTTGCTGTCGGTCACCGGCAGTTCAGGGAGATGGGGGTGGATAAAATCCGTGCGCTGGGGAAAGAGAAGAGTGTACTGTTTGATGTGAAGTATGTTCTGCCCAAAGACCGGGTTGATGCACGGCTTTAGCGGTTCGTCAGGAGGGAGCCGGTGGAAAACCGGCTTCCATCCGGAATTCAGGGCATTTTTAGAGATGCCCTTTATGCAGCCTGCACGGGAATACTGTTTTTAATGTGGGAAATACGATTGGCTTCATCCAGATAGACCAGAGTCGGCTTGAAATTCGCCAGTTCTTGCTGATTCAGGTTGGCATAGGCGCAGATAACCACAATATCACCCTTGGCCGCACGCCTTGCTGCGCCACCGTTGACAGAAATAGTGCCACTGCCCTCCTCCGCACGAATGGCATAGGTCACAAAACGCTCACCATTGGAAACGTTATAAATATGAATCTGTTCATATTCATGGATGCCGGCACTATCCAGCAGATGGCTATCAATAGCGCATGATCCTTCATACTCCAGTTCAACCTGGGTCACCCTGGCTCGGTGCAGTTTACATTTGAGCATGGTGGATTGCATATTTAACCCTCTTGGTAAACATGAAATATCCCATCAAGCCTGATGGTCAGAACTGCCTATTATGAAGGATCAGGCATTTTTTTCAATGCCAACTTCTTTATTTACAAGACAAAAACCAAGTAACATCGTGATTTACAAGGAAAAGACAACATTATCGATCAGGCGGGTTTTACCCAAATGAGCCGCCGCCAGAATCACCAGTTCATCTGTATCAACGGTTGATTCTGCCAAGTTATCTGCCCTCCGGATCTCAAAATAGTCCGGTTCAAACCCGGCAGCATGCAGCTCTGATTCCGCCCGGGAAGCCAGAGCAGCGAAATTACGCTCACCGGAAAGAATCCGTTTTTTACACTGTAACAGCGATTTGTACAGCAATGGCGCACTGTTGCGCTGCTCATCCGTCAGGTAGGCATTGCGCGAGCTGAGTGCAAGTCCATCGATTTCACGCACGGTAGGTACTGCAACAATTTTTATCGGCAAACAAAGTTCCGCTGTCATTTTACGAATAACCAGCAACTGCTGATAATCTTTCTCACCGAAAACAGCAATATCCGGCTGCACACAGTTAAAAAATTTGGCTACCACTGTTGCAACACCACGAAAATGCCCCGGCCGGAAAGCACCACACAGAATATCCGACAACTCCGGCACCTCAATATAAGTCCCGCAGCCTTGTCCGCCGGGATAAAGCTCTTCCACCTCTGGCGTAAACATCAAATCCACTTCTGCCTTCACCAGCAAATTGGCATCCTGCTCCAGAGTGCGGGGATAGGATGAAAAATCCTCACCGGCGCCGAACTGGGTGGGATTGACGAAAACGGTGACCACTACCCGATCAGCCAGCCGCCGGGCTTGTTCCACAAGCGCCAGATGACCGGCATGAAGATTGCCCATGGTTGGCACCAAGGCGATATGCTCCCCTGCCCGCCGCCATCGCTGTACACGACTGCGTAAAAAACGAATTGTACACTCTGTATGCATTACTCCGCGGACTCTATACCCACTCGCCTGTCAAGAACTGTTTGCGGCAGTTTATCAGCAAAAAGCCGTAAACAGACGATAGAAAGTGCAATACCAATAAAATTGGCAGCAAGGTCCAGCATCAGGGAATTTCGGGCAACAAAAAGCTGGCCAAACTCCGTTACCGTTCCCAGCAGAGCGACAATTACCACGGTAATCGATACAGCGCAACGTGCAGAATAATGATTGGCCAATGTCCACCACCACAGCAGTGTCAGGCTGCCAAACATGCCAACATGCGCTACAGCCTCGATTAAATCAGCGCGTGAGAAACTCGATCTGAAAAAAGAGGTTATAAAAGACTGCACTGGCAGCGAGCCGGACCCGGGCTTCATCAGTAAATAGACAAGCAGCACTGTCCACACCAGAGAGATCAGCCAGGAACCGAGAAAAAAGAGCCGCCTTGCCGCAGGACTCATTCCGCCAACCCCATCGTTTGCATCATTATCATGTTCACCTTGTGCACATCATACTTTTCTTCGGCGATTCGCCGACTCACACGACCAAATTTCCGGATATCACCAGGATGCCGGATAAAATGCTCCAGCGCCTCCACCAATGCTTCCACATCCGCTACCGGAACCATTAAGCCATTCTCCCCGTGCCGGACAGTTTCGCGGCAACCCGGAGCATCCGTAGTAATAACGGCACGACCCATCGACATAGACTCCAGTACACTGACAGGGGTTCCCTCATGGTAGGACGGCAATACGTATACCGAACTCTCCCGAATTGCCGGACGTACATCTGACAGCCGACCAACATATTCTATATCGTCGGCAGCTATCCACGACTCAAGATCTTTCTCCAGTATGGTATTTGGATTATCCTGATCCAGCCAGCCAACCAGCCGAAAACGCACCTGGGGATATTTTATCCGCACCCTGCGGGCTGCCTCTGCATACTCCCTGATCCCCTTGTCCTTAAGCAGACGGGCAATCAGCAAGAAAGAGAGCTGTTCCGGAAAAGGAGCAGGCGAAAAATGTTCTAGATCCACACCAATCCCGTTGAGCATCACAGCCTGCTGCCTGTGATGAAGCAACCTTTTAGTGGTAAACACTTCCAGGTTATCAGGGTTAAGAAAAAAAACATTATTGTTAAACCGGAGTGCCAAACGGTACAACCGGCGTGTAAACGCCCCTAACAGTTTGCTTTTGAAGCCGGTTCCCATAAAAGTGAATCCCAGCCCCTCTATCATGCTGTATCGTCCTGGAACACCCGCGATTCTTGCTGCCAGCGAACCATACAGCACAGGCTTGATGGTATAGCCAAGAAAAACATCCGGTCGGATTCGTTTATAAAGCCGGATCAGCTCCAGAAAGCTCAGAAAATCGCTGAACGGATTCATTCCCGTTCTTTGCAAATTTATATTACAGTAGGCAACCCCCATGTCAGAAAGCGCATTGCGGACCTCCCTGGACGCATCCGGTGCACAGGCATAAACCTCATGTCCCTGCCGCGCCATCCCGGACAACAACCGGCCGCGAAACAGGATCAATGAATCAGCAAAACTCCCAAGCACGAAAACACGGGCCATAACTACTGTCCTGGTTTCATTCCATTCCCCCTGTCAGACAGGAGATATATTCCTTTGCTATTCCGGTCAACTCATACGGCTGCCAGCTTCCGGGCATCTCTGATAGCGGAGCAGGCTCCCGTAACTGCTGCAAGATTCCCCCAGCCATCGCCTCTTCATCATTCACCGGCACCAGGATACCGTACCGGCCATGCTCCAGAATCTCGGCCGACCCGCCAGGACAATCGGTCGAGACGACCGGGGTAGCCAGTGCCAATGCCTCGATTACTACTGTAGGCAATCCCTCAAAAATGGAAGAGAGCACAAAAACCTTCGCGCGCGACATATAGGCATACGGGTTTTCCGTAAACCCCGGCATCTCTACATCATCGGCAATGCCCAACTCCCTGGCCTGCTGCTTGAGAGATGAAAACAACTCACCTTCACCCAGCAGAATCAACCGTGCGGGCAGCTCTTTACGTACCCGGGCAAATGCCTTCAGCAGCAGTTGAAAGTTTTTTGCAGTCACCATACGCCCAACCCCCAACACTACAGGAGGTTCACCCGGCGCAAACCAGCGGTGTGGTAGTGGCGCCTTCGCTTTCTCAAACAGCGCGGGGGTAACAACAGGATTCAGAATGACCTTTACGCTGTCCGGCGCCAGCCCTGTCGTTTCCAGCAGATCTTCCCTGGCGGCCTCGGAGACTGCCACCACCTTGGTGGCCCAGGGATACGACCAGCGCATCAGCAGCGGAAACATTCGTGCCCGCAGCAGGGTTGAGTCCCTGATCGCGCGACTCAATGTTGTGTGCACACTGACCACAACACGAGTATCCACCCTGGCAAGTCTTGCCGCTACCAACGCAATAACGTTGGTATGCTCAAGAGCAGAAAGCAAGGCAACCGGCTGCTCCCTTCTCAAATAACGAATCAGTTTTGGCAGGCTGGCGGCAACTCTTCCTGCATCCAGATCAATCAGCCTCACCGCTTCGGGAATATCAGTCAACAACGGCGGGTCATCGGAGGTGACAAATACAAGATCGACATCGAACCCCAATGCAACAATCCCTTCCGCCAGGTTTACGGTTACACGCTCTGCTCCCCCATAACCTATTGATGGAAGAAACAGGGTGATTTTGTTCGAGGAGTTACTGGCAGATCTCATTTGTACGCCCGTGCCCCATATTACCCATCTCATGACGGATTATTATAACCGGATAGCTGGGGCGGCGTAATTTCCGGATTGCGTGATCAGTTTTCCCCAACACCGGAAATAATCCGGGCCAACCGAACCTGCAATATCATCAGCTACGGATCTGACGCCGCTATCGCGGAAAACGCGTGCATTCTCATATGATATATCCTAATATGTCTGACAGGGTTTGTCCGACCGTTTTTTTTTGCGCACAGAAGCAGCACTCACCAACGACTCCTCCCGGAATTTTATCTGCAATCTTCTCGATAATTTAATGACAAAAACAGCCATTCTCGACATCAAGGATAACCCTGAACAGGCAAAAAGGATATGGCAGGAAATATATGAAGAAGACTCCAGTGCTTCTCCATTCATGAGTTGGGAATGGGTGAATAGCTGGATGAGATATTTTTCCCATAACCGGGAGCTTCGGCTTGTATATGCTGAAGATGCCGGAGGCGATCCTGTAGCCATGATTCCATTCATGGCGGAGCCGGCCGCTGCTTTCAGATTTACCTTCGCCAATAAAATACAGATACTTGGTTCGGACAGCATGGCCTGCTCCGAACATTTGGGTTTTCTGCTTAAAGACGGCGTTGATATCTCTATCGCTAACGATCTCCTGACCTTCATATGGCAGCAGTACCAGGGGTGCAAATACATCTCTTTTTCCGACATGGATACTGGATCGCGCAGTGCAAAAACCATCACAAACTGGGCGACGAAAAATGGCATCAAACAACAGATAAAAACGAAAGGGGGATGCTGGCAAACAGAACTGCCGAAAACACTGGATGACTTCCTGGCAAAACTCAGCAGAAACTTCCGCCAGCAGATCCGCCGTAGCATGAGGAAAATTGATAACTCAAACTCATTTTCAGTTCAGCAGATAACAGATAGAGAATCAATAAAACACGCTGCTGGAAAACTGGCGGAACTCAATCTAAAACGCATGTCTGTAAAAAAAATCAACTCCTGTTTCAACAGCGCTGAAATGCATAATTTTTTTATTGATATGACTGTCGACATGATTTGCGCCAACAGAGCCTGGCTGGATGTCATCTATTCAGATGGAAAGATAATTGCCGCCGCACTGCATCTGGTAGACAAAAACTCCGTTGCCTATTATCAGGGCGGATTTGATGAAGAGTTCGGAAAACTGCGCCCCATGGTAGTTCTGTTCGCAAAAGCCATACAGCGGGCGATAGACAACAACTGCACAGTCTATGATTTTCTGGGGGGAAATGAGGCCTATAAACAACGCTGGGGAGCCGTTTTGCAGCCGTACACGACTGTCTCTCTCCTGCCAGACAGTCACGCCAGAAATATCATGATACAACTGTTTGAACTTTATCAAAGGGTAAAGTCGGCAAAGCAGTACCATGTTCCATAGCACTGCTTCACAGCTTTCACCGCATCACCTGTCACCAACCACACCGGTTTTTGAAAAAGGTGCATCAACATCTTTTAACAGCGGATGGCCCGCATCAAACTTCATGTCACCGGTCAGATTATAGTTCATCCCTTTGCCCTGCATCAGCATCTGGTAAAGGGAGCTTCCCATCTCAAGAAAGTTGAGTTCCAGGGGAATATTCAGACTGCTGCTACCTTTTCCGCTTAGCGATATGGTTTTATCGACATTACTTTTTGCCCACTGTTTTCCGTTGATGGAGAGATTATAGACAAGCTTGTTGATATCGATACCAAATGCATTGGGATTATCAATATTTGCCCCAACTATCACCTTGGCCCCGGTCAGGCTGAGTTTCTTTACATCAATGCCGGTCAGCGAAATATCAGGTGCCTTGGGTACCGGGAAAGTGCCTTTTTTGCTGGCGGGAAATTTTTTTATTCCGATAACCGGCAGGTCAACCAGAGCGGCTGTTTTCAGCTCATAGCCCAGACTCTCCTTGTTCATTGCTCCGGAAATCAGTCGCGACAGATCAGAAAACCTCAGAGAGACCGGCACTTTTACCTGACTGCTGCCACGCGCCTTGATACTCACTTTGTCCCGCTGCTCACCTGCCATCAGTTGCTTGCCATCAAACATCAACGCATAATCGAAACCGGCCAGATTGAGTGGGATGGGGTTGGGGTTATCCACATCCAGAACAAACTGCAGGGTCAATCCTTCGGCAGAAAGCGTGGAGATATTCATTCCTGCAACGGATACTGTGGGATCCTTGATTCCCGCTGCTTTTTTGATTGCATCCATGGAGGCGCAGCCGGACAGGACAGCAAACATCAGGATGAGCAAACCTGCCAATAATAGATCGCGTTTTCTATACATATCTTTCTCCCTGAAAAAACCGGTGCTAACGAAAAGACGGCCATCACAGCCGTCTCTTCCCGAACTAAAACATTGCGCAGGAAACTACCCCCAGCTGAGTGCACCGCCGGTCTGATACTCGGTAACCCGGGTCTCGAAAAAGTTTTTCTCCTTGCGCAGATTGGCCTGCTCATCCAGCCACGGCAGCGCATCCCTGGCGCCGGGAAACGGCTCTTCGAGTCCCAATTGGCGCGCCCGGCGGTTGGCTGTGTGGCGGAACTGCTCCACATGGTTTTCAGCACTGTAACCAATAATCGGCGTGGGCAGGATGTAACGGGCATAGTCTGTTTCTGCCGCCTCCGACTCGTCCCACATCTGCCGGATCTCCCTGGGATCCAGAGTAATGCTGTTTTCTGCAAAGATCTGTTTCACCACCCGGATACCAAAGGCGCAGTGCAGCACCTCGTCCCGCATGATGTATTGCAACTGTTCGGCGGTGCCCTTCATCAGCCCCTGACGCTGCAGGGCAAAAATGGGGCTGAAACCGTTGTAGAACCAGCAACCTTCAAAAACCGCTGCGAAGAACATGTAGGACATGACAAAGTTGTTGAGTTCATCACGGTTGGTCAGGTCGATATCCGCCCGTAAAATGGAGTGCAGACGGCGGTTGGTGATCTGGATCTTGTGGTTGATCTCCGGCACGACCCGGTAGCGGTTGTAGATCTCACCCTGGTCCAGGCCAATGGTCTCGATGCAGTGCTGATAGGTCCATGTGTGCAGCGCCTCTTCGTAGACCTGGCGCGCCTGGTAGATCTGCAGCTCCGGCGCTGTCATCTTCTCCATCACCGCCAGCCCGATGTTGCGCATGGCAAGCACGTCGGAGGTGGTCAGATAGGCAAGCACATTCTCGTAGACATGGCGCTGTTCGGGGGTCAGGCGGTGCTGATAATCCTGCACATCCTGGGTCATGTTGATATCCAGTGGCGTCCAGTGATTCTTGTTGGCGTTGAGAAAAAACTCCCACGCCCACGGATACTTGAACGGTGCCAGCTGGTTGACGTCGGTCAGCCCGTTGATCACCCGTTTGTCTTCTGCGCGTACCGGCTCCATACCCCCGGCACTGCTTTCGATCACTGCCGGAGCTTCCGCCTGTTGCGCGGACTCAAGCGCCTGCTCTACCACAACCGGATTGGGCGAGGCCGCCCCGTTACTCTTGTTCGCAGCCGGTTGCTGCTTCTGTTCACTGCTGTTGAAACCAAGCGGATCATCCCAACTCAGCATGACACTATCTCCCCTGTTCCATATTCACTCATTGGCATGCCTCGCAATCCGGATCGAGAATGGAGCATGCCTGTGGTGCAGCGGCCTCGGAGCTGATGGTGTCCATGCCGGCAACCGCACCGCCGGTATCCGATACGATGCTGCTCTTCTCCATGTGGGTAGCCCCCATGGAGCGCAGGTAGTAGGTGGTTTTCAGGCCACGCACCCAGGCCAGCTTGTACAGATTATCCAGTTTTGTACCACTGGGCTCGGCCATATACAGATTGAGGGACTGAGCCTGATCCAGCCATTTCTGGCGCCGCGAACCCGCCTCGATCAGCCAGCGCGGATCGATTTCGAACGCGGTGGTATAGAGGATCTTCAGCTCATCGGGAATCCGGTCAATGGGCTGTACGCTGCCATCATAATATTTGAGATCGTTGACCATTACCTCATCCCACAGGCCGCGCTGCTTCAGATCCCGTGCCAGATAGGGATTCACCACCACAAACTCGCCGGAGAGGTTGGATTTGACGAACAGGTTCTGATAGGTGGGCTCAATGGACTGGCTGACCCCGCAGATGTTGGAGATGGTAGCGGTGGGCGCAATGGCCATGGTATTGGAGTTGCGCATGCCGTCGGTTTTTACCCGCTCGCGCAGACTGTCCCAGTCCAGGGTGGTGGAGCGATCCTGCTGCAGGAACCCCCCTCTGCCCTGCTCCAGCAGCGCAATGGAATCGATAGGCAACACCCCCTTGCTCCACAACGACCCGGCAAAGCTGGAGTAGACACCCCGCTCTGCGGCAAGCTCGCTGGAGGCGCTGATGGCATAGTAGCTGACCGCCTCCATGGAGCGATCGGCAAACTCTACCGCCTGCTCCGAGCTGTAGGGGATATGCAGTTTGTACAGCGCATCCTGGAAGCCCATGATCCCCAGCCCCACCGGACGATGGCGCAGGTTGGCGCGGCGTGCCTGGGGCACACTGTAGTAGTTGTATTCGATCACGTTGTCCAGCATGCGCATGGCGGTGCGGATAGTGCGTTCCAGCTTGGCCGTATCCAGCCCGTTTTTCTCATCCACATGCTGAACCAGATTGACGGAACCGAGATTACAGACCGCAATCTCGTCGTCCGAGGTGTTCAGGGTGATCTCGGTACAGAGATTGGAACTGTGCACTACGCCGACATGCTGCTGGGGGGAGCGCAGATTGCAGGGATCCTTGAAGGTGATCCAGGGATGGCCGGTTTCAAACAGCATCCCCAGCATCTTGCGCCACAGATCCACCGCCTTGACGGTCTTGAAGTTGGCTATCTCGCCTCGGGCAGCCTTCTCTTCATAGGCGCAGTAGCGCTGCTCGAACTCCTGCCCCACCAGGTCATGCAAATCCGGTGTCTCTTCAGGTGAAAACAGCGTCCACTCCCCCTCCTCGGCCACCCGCTTCATGAACAGATCCGGCACCCAGCTGGCGGTGTTCATGTCGTGGGTGCGGCGGCGCTCGTCGCCGGTATTCTTGCGCAGCTCCAGAAACTCCTCGATATCGATATGCCAGCTCTCCAGATAGGCGCACACCGCCCCCTTGCGCTTGCCACCCTGGTTGACTGCCACCGCGGTATCGTTTGCCACCTTCAGGAACGGCACTACGCCCTGGGATTTGCCGTTGGTCCCCTTGATGTGGGCACCCATGCCGCGTACCCGGGTCCAGTCGTTGCCCAGGCCACCGGCGTACTTGGAGAGCAGCGCATTGTCCTTGATTGCTCCATAGATCCCGTCCAGGTGGTCGGGCACCGTGGTCAGATAACAGGAGGAGAGCTGGGGACGCAAAGTACCGCTGTTGAACAGCGTTGGCGTCGAGCTCATGAAATCGAATGAAGAGAGCAGATTGTAAAACTCGATGGCGCGCTGCTCACGATCAATCTCGTTGATTGCCAGCCCCATCGCCACCCGCATGAAAAAGGCCTGCGGCAGCTCGAAGCGCTTCTCGCTGCTGTGGATGAAATAGCGGTCATACAGCGTCTGCAACCCCAGGTAGGTGAAGGTCTGATCGCGCTCCGGTTTGAGAGCAGCTCCCAGCTGCTGCAGATCGAAACGGGTCAGTTCGCTGTCGAGCAGCTCCAGCTCGGCTGCCCGCCGGATGTAGTCGCTGAAGTAGTCGGGATAGCGCTGCGTCATCTCCTCCTGGGTGGCGTTGACGGGCATGCTGGCAAGAAAGGTGAGCGCCTCGTGACGCATGCTGTCCAGCAACAGGCGCGCGGCGACATAGCTATAGTCGGGATCTCTCTCCACATAGCCGCGAGTGGTCATCACCAGAACTGTGGCAATCTCCTTCTCCAGCATGCCGTCATACAGGTTGCGCAGAGTATCGTGAATGATGGCGGCACCATCCACGTTCTCCAGCCCCGCACAGGCCTCTGTTACCACTGTCTCGATACGCAGCTTGTCCAGTGGACGGGTGGTTCCGTCTTCCAGAACCACATTGATAACAGGTGCCTGTTTTGTCTTGTTCCGCTTGCCTTTCTTGGCCTCCTCGGCACTGCGTTCCCGCGCCCGCTCTTCACGGTACAGCACATAGGCACGGGCCACCTTGTGGTACCCGCCCCGCATCAGCGCCAGCTCCACCTGATCCTGGATATCCTCGATATGCACCGTACCACCACCCGGCATACGCCGGGTCAGTCCGTTGACAACCTGTTCCGCCAACTGCTCCACACTCTCGTGGATCCGCTTGCTGGCAGCGGCACTGCCCCCCTCTACCGCCAGAAACGCCTTGGTGATGGCAACCGAAATCTTGCTGCCGTCAAAGACGGTGATCTTGCCATTGCGGCGGATAACCCGGTAACCGCCGGGTGTAATCATCGCGCTGTCATCCGCCACATCGCTTCCCTGTTGCACGAGATGTTCAGGATCCGGATTGTTTGTATCCAGAGTGGGTGTTTCGTTATACATCAGGCAGGTACTCCCCCGTGATTCCAGTCTCAAATTCGAATTGATAGTCCGTTCATGAAATAAGTCCCACCTGGCAAAAAGCACTACTGGTGATGCTGTAAACAGATGGGTAATACTCCCTCGCCGGGAGCAAATATAAAGCGCCAAATCCCCCATCAAAACGATGAATGCACAAGGATTTAGCACCTGTATCTTAACAAGAAGGTTTAGATAGCGAACACCATATGTTGTGGGTGGATCGCCACAGGAGGACAATATAGTGTGTTTTCGGAGTCAGATCAAGCGCTATTTGCTGCTACCTGGAACAGCGTGTTGGATCTTTTCCACAGTGCGAATTCCCTTCAAAATCCGGAACGAAACGGTACGTGCCGTGTTCACAAAGGCCTGCAGATATGCTGCATCCACGCAGGATTTCGATACTGCACAATAGAGCGTGCCCCACATCCCGTCCCTGCCCAGCGGACGGGTGGAGATATAGCGCCGGGCCAGATAGTCATACACCGCCCAGTCGGGCAGCGCGGCCACTCCCCGGTGACTGGCCACCAGTTGCAGAATAATCATGGTCAGCTCCGCCGTACGCCGCTCCGCCGGAACTATTCCGGCCGGTTCCAGGAAGTGGCGAAAAATGTCCAGCCGCTGTTGTGGCACCGGGTAGGTAATCAGAGTCTCCTGCTGGAGATGGTGCGGCTCAATCCAGTCGTTTGCAGTCAGGCGGTGGTCATTGGCCATCACCAGCACCCCCTGAAAGCGGAACAGGGGGATATACTCGATTCCCGGCAACGGCTGCGGATCGGAGGTGATCACCAGATCCAGATCACCCCGCACCAGAGCCGGCAGTGGTTCAAAGCTGTAGGCCAGCGTGACATCCATCTCCACCTCCGGCCAGTGCGGCCGATAGGCATCCATTGCCGGCATCAGCCACTCGAAGCAGCTGTGGCACTCGATGGCGATATGTAACCCCCCCGACTCACCCTCCACCATGCGCCGCAGCTCGGCGCGGGCACTCTCCACCTCGGGCAGCACCCGTTCCGCCAGGGCCAGCAACCGCTCTCCCGCAGGCGTGAAGCGTACCGGCCTGCCCTTGCGATGAAACAGTTGCAGGTCCAGACGGTGCTCCAGATCCTTCAGTTGATGTGACAGGGCGGACTGGGTGACATGCAGGGTCTCCGCGGCCTGCGCCAGGGTACCGCAATCGCGTAGCGCAACCAGTGTCTGCAGATGGCGAAGCTCTATCATGAGAAAAACTAATAAAATTGATGAAATATTTGAGATTGCTTCAAGTATAGATTGGCGCCACACTCCCTGTAAACCATTTGAACTGATAGAGGAGCAGCAAAATGAGCAAGACCCACAACCTGGGATTTCCCCGAATCGGCGCCCGGCGCGAGCTGAAACAGGCTGTAGAGGCCTACTGGAAAGGTGATATCAGCCAGGATCAGCTGGAACAGACCGGCCGGGAGCTGCGCCGGCGCCACTGGCAGTTGCAGTCTGACGCCGGGCTGGATCTGATCCCGGTGGGTGACTTCTCCTGGTATGACCATGTTCTGGATCTCTCTGCCATGCTGGGAGCGGTACCACCCCGCTTCAACTGGAGCAGCGGCACGGTGGATCTGGACAGCTGTTTCCGCATGGCGCGGGGCCGGGCGCCCAGTGGTAAGGCAGCAGCCGCCTGCGAGATGACCAAATGGTTCGATACCAACTATCACTATCTGGTCCCCGAGCTCCATGCCGGGCAGCAGTTCGCCCTCTCCTCCGACAAACTGTTCAGCGAGACGGCAGAGGCGCAGGCACAGGGGCATCAGGTCAAGCCGGTCATTCTCGGCCCCCTCTCCTACCTCTGGCTGGGCAAGTGCAAGGAGAGCGAGTTCGACAAGCTGGAGCTGCTGGACGCCCTGCTGCCGGTCTATGGCGAGATCCTGCAGCGGCTCAGGGCGCAGGGTGTGGAGTGGGTGCAGATCGACGAGCCCATTCTGACGCTGGATCTGCCGCAGGAGTGGCAAGCCCGCTTCGAGTCTGCCTACAATCGGTTGCAGACCGGCGGCCTCAACATCTTGCTGGCCACCTACTTCGGCGCGCTGGGCAGCAACCTCACCACCGCCTGCAAACTGCCGGTGGCGGGTCTGCACATCGATGCGGTACGGGCACCGGAACAGCTCACTACAGTTATCGATCATCTACCTGCCTACAAGGTACTGTCAGTAGGGATTATCGATGGCCGCAACATCTGGCGTACCAACCTCGACAGTGCGTTGGTCACACTGGAGAATATCAAAGCGCGGCTCGGCGAGCGGCTCTGGATCGCCCCCTCCTGCTCCCTGCTGCACGTACCTGTCGATCTGGAACAGGAGGATGAGCTGGATGAGGAGCTGAAAAGCTGGCTGGCCTTCGCCGTGCAGAAACTGGATGAAATAACCACCCTGAAACAGGCTCTCACCGGAGCAGACAACACGGTTGCAATCAAACTTGCTGCAGCACGAACCGCCTTTGATACCCGCAGCCGCTCACCACGCATCCACTCCCCCCGGGTAAAACAGCGGGTTGACAGCATCACCGACGAAATGGCCCGGCGGTCGCGCCCCTATGCCGAGCGGGCAGCGCTGCAACGCGACTGGCTGAAGCTGCCACTGTTTCCCACCACAACGATTGGTTCATTTCCCCAGACAGCAGAGATCCGGCACACCCGCAAGGCATTCAAACAGGGCAAGCTCAACGAGCAGGAGTATATCTCCTGCATGCAACGAGAGATCGCCCTGGTGGTTGAGAAACAGGAGCAGTTGGGGCTGGATGTACTGGTTCACGGCGAGCCGGAGCGCAACGATATGGTGGAGTATTTCGGTGAACTGCTGGAGGGATTCGCCTTCACCCGCCACGGCTGGGTACAGTCCTACGGCTCCCGCTGCGTCAAACCCCCCATCCTCTTTGGCGATGTCAGCCGCCCCCGGCCGATGACCGTGGAGTGGAGCCGCTACGCCCAGTCCTGCACCGATAAACCGATGAAAGGGATGCTCACCGGCCCGGTAACCATCCTCAACTGGTCCTTCGTGCGTGACGACCAGCCGCGCAGCACCACCTGCGCCCAGATCGCCCTGGCCATACGCGACGAGGTCCGGGATCTGGAGCAGGCGGGGATCAGGATCATCCAGATCGACGAAGCCGCCCTGCGCGAAGGTCTGCCGCTGCGCAAGGGGGAGTGGCAGCACTATCTGGATTGGGCGGTACACGCCTTCCGCATCGCCGCTAGTGGGGTGGCCGACGACACCCAGATCCACACCCACATGTGCTATTCGGAGTTCAACGACATCATCGAATCCATCGCCGCCATGGATGCCGATGTCATCACCATCGAAACCTCCCGTTCCGACATGGAGCTGCTGGACGTATTCGAGAGTTTTGAATACCCGAACGAGATCGGGCCGGGGGTCTACGACATCCACTCCCCCAACATCCCGACAGTGGAACAGATAGTGGAACTGATGAAAAAAGCCGGCCAGCGTATCCCCGCCGAACGGTTATGGGTAAACCCGGATTGCGGTCTCAAGACACGCGGCTGGCCGGAGGTGGAGGCGGCACTGGCCAACATGGTGGCAGCTGCCCGGATATTACAGGATGAGAGTGCTGCCGGCCTGAAGGTAAGTGCCTGACAGGCAAAAATGACCAGTCCTGCAAAACACTGTTTCTGTCGCAGAGGCTTTGAGCCTCTGCGACAGAAACAGTTGCCCGACCATAACCACCCGGAGAGTGGTTATTCGGAGTATTGCTTGTTTTTTTTGTGATAACGTAGCGGAGCAGAATGACCACACGAAACAACTCTCCGTGTCGAAGCGCCTTATAGGGCAGTTTCCAGGATTTTTGATTGATTCAGGGCAGGCAAAACTACTTGACCGTGAGGAATTCAGGCAGAAAATTCGGGCGCAAAACAAGAACCGGCAATGAGGGAAGTACGGATACTCCGGGAAGCGGCTGAAGAAGCGATAGCAGCGGCAGACTCCCCCTCTCTCCAGTGCCGGGAAAATCTGGCGCCAAAGGTGTAATCCGGATGACATAGTTGTCATCGAAGGAAAACCCGAGGCAGTAGTAGCCGCTATTGCTCATCATTCCAGGAAACCTGGTTACTGGCAAAAAAACGCCCTGGCCCCTGACGGAAGCAAGATGAGTGGTTACGCCTGACCTGCTCAGGATTCCTTACTGCCGTTTCCCTGCCGGGTTCGGGACTCCTTCAGCATCTGCTCGATACGCTCCAGCCGTTTTTCCATCTTTTTGAGCCGCTCATGTACCTCCGACTCCCCTTTTACAGCACCCCGGCTGACCAGAAATGCGGAGATATTCGCCGTTACCAGGGAGAGCAGCACCACGCTGAGAAGCAGCAGGATGATACCGACAATGCGCCCCTGTTCGCTGACCGGCACCACATCGCCATAGCCCACGGTGGTCACCGTCGCCAGTGCCCACCAGATCCCTTCCCATGGCGTTTTGATCCCTGGGTCGATGTAGGCGATCACAACACCGGCAACCACCACCACCAAAAACATGATGATCAGGCTGTTGCCCAGGTGATGCTGCACCAGTACCTGACGCCAGGTGCGCGACAGGCGCAACAGCAGGCCAAACATCAGTACGGCACGCAAGCCACGCAGGATCCCCGCCAGTGGAGTATCGCCCCATAGCGGTGGAAAACCGATGATGATGATGGTCAGATTGATCCAGTTGTTCAGCAGATAGCTGCGTTTGTCCCGTACCAGTGCGGTCAGCACCGTGGTCTCCGTAACAAAGGCCAGCCATACCAGCCAGTCAGCCACCCGGGAGGTTGATGCCGACATTACACCGGCGTTTTCCAGTGCCCATTGCAGCAGGATCCACAGCACAACCACCAGCATTGGCCACTCGAAGCGCGATGCCCAGCGGCGCGCCGACTCGGTTTCATGCTCCGAAACACCGCCCAGCCCGGCCAGTCGATCGATTTTCACCTTACCCACTCCATCGGGCGGCACTGATCTCTGTTTATCTGCACGCCAGCCGTGGTAGATGCCCGGCCATGCCCATGGCGTGATGGATAAAATGTTTTTTCACCGGCGGGATGGTGTCGGTCAGCGTCAGGCCCAGATTACGCCCCCACCGCACTGGCGGCAGTTCACTTCCAAACAGGCGTTTGAAACCATCCATTGCTGCCATCATGGCGATATTGTCGCTCTTCCGCCAGCGTTCGTAACGGCGCAGTACACGCATTGAACCGATATCCCTTTTCTGTTGCAGTGCATCTGAAATCACCTCCGCCAGGGTCGCCGCATCAGCCAAACCAAGATTGACCCCCTGCCCCGCCAACGGATGGATCGCGTGGGCCGCGTCACCGATCAACGCCAGACGGGGTTTGATGTAGTTTTTGGCATGCTGGAGGCGCAGCGGGAATGCCCCCCGCTCAGCCATCTCGGTGACGCTGCCAAGGGTATGTTCAAAGGCCTGCTCCAGCTCTGTCATAAAGGTGGCATCATCCAGTGAGAGCAGACACTCTGCGTGCTGCGGGTTGACCGACCAGACGATAGAGCTTCGCCCTTCGCCCAGCGGCAGAAAGGCCAGTGGCCCCTCCGGGGTAAAGCGCTGCCAGGCGGTATCACGATGGTGGCGCTCTGTTCTGACCACCGTAATAACCGCCGTCTGGTCATACTCCCAGCCCTGCGTGGTAATGCCGGCCTGACTGCGTACCCAGGAGTCTCGGCCATCCGCGCCAACCAGCAGCGCGGTGGTCAGCACCTCGCCATCTTCAAGGGTGACGGTGACCTGCTCTTCCCCCCACTCCAGCGCGCTGATTCTGGCCGGACAGAGGATATCGACATTGGAAAGCTCCTTGAGCCGTTTCAGCAATGCGGCCTGAATAACGCGATTTTCCACGATATGACCCAGGTTCGGCTCCCCCACATCGGCGGCGGAAAAATGCACTGCGCCGGTTCCCGTGCTGTCCCATACATGCATCTCGGAATAGGGGTGAACACGGCGCGACACCATATACTCCCATGCGCCGACATTCTCCAGAATGTGTTGCGATGCACGGGTGATCGCACAGGTACGGATCCCCCAGCTATCCTTCGGCCAGCGCAGTTTTGGCTTGTAGAGATCGATAACGGCGATGCGCAGAGCAGTGTCTCCCAGCGCGGCCGCCAGTGCAGCGCCAACCATCCCCCCGCCACAGACAATCAGATCATAATTTTTCATAGAGGCAGTCCCCTTTCCAGTCGTGACAGGCGGCCATTCAGACCCATCGCCTGACGCGCCAGCAGATGCTTCAGCGGCGGCAAAACATCCAGCGCCACCAGTCCGGCATCCCGCGCAATGGTGAGCGGGAAAAAGTTATTGGAGAAGGTCCGTACCAGTCCGTCAGTAAAGGAGGTGGTACGCAGATAGTCACCCCGGCGGGCATCGCTGTATCTCTTGAGAACAGCCATCTCTCCCACATCCTGCCCCGCGCGGCTGGCGTCGCTGACCGTTTCTGCCAGAACAGCCACATCACGCAGGCCGAGGTTGAAACCCTGGCCGGCGACAGGGTGAAGCAGATGTGCCGCATTGCCGATAATTGCCAGCCGCGGACGCACCCGCTCCCGCACATGCATCAGCGAGAGTGGATAAGCCACCCTGCGGCCGATCTCCTGAAACATTCCCAGCCGGTTGCCAAACCGCTCCTGCAAACGGCGCAAAAAGGCCTGGTTGTTCAACTCAAGCAGTCCGGGTACTTCAGCATCGCGCGCGGTCCAGACCAGAGAGCAGCGTCGCTCAGTCATCGGCAGCAGCGCCAACGGGCCGGTATCGGTAAAGCGCTCATAGGCAACGTTGGCATGATCCTTTTCCGGCGTGACGTTGGCAATAATTGCTGTCTGCCCGTAACCGGCCCGCCACAGCTTGATCTGCTGCTGCTCCCTGACCACCGACTGTCCCCCATCAGCGGCAACCAGCAGTGCGGCACGCAGATCGCGCACCTTCCCCTCATGCTCCACCAGAACACGCGCCCGCCGGCGGCTGATATCGAACGATTTGAGGCGCGCCGGGCAGAACAGATCCATCCCCTCGGCCCGGGCCAGCGCCGGGCCGAATACCTTGCCAAATACACGGCTCTCCACCACGTAGCCAAGGGCCTCTACACCCTCGGTATCGCTGTCCAGCCGGGCGGCGCCAAAGCGACCGCGGTCGGATATATGAATCCGCTCGATGGGGGTAACCCCCTCCTTTTGCAGCGCCGGCCACACACCCATGGCCCGCAGAATACGGCTGGAACCATAAGACAGGGCGATAACACGATCATCGTAGCTGGGCTGGGTATCCGACTGGAACGCCACCGCCTCGATTACCCCAACCCGAACGCCAGACCCTGCCAGCGCACAGGCCAGACTGGCCCCGACCATCCCGCCACCAACAATAAGAATGTCGTACTCCTGAGTTTCAGTCATGTTCCGAACTCCGCATCAACGCCTCAATCTCCTCAACTGTGCGAGGCACACCGGCAGTCAACACCTCACAGCCGCTCTTTGTCACCAATATATCATCTTCAATCCGAATCCCGATGTTCCACCATTTTTTGTCCACCCCCCTGCTCTTTGGCGGAATATAGATCCCGGGCTCCACAGTCATCACCATGCCGGGCTCCAGCACGCGCCAGCTGTCACCTACCTTGTACTCACCCACATCATGCACATCCATACCCAGCCAGTGCCCGGTCCGGTGCATGAAAAAAGGTTTATAGGCCTCCTTTTTGACCAGCGTACCGACCTTGCCTTTGAGCAGTCCCAGCTTTACCAGCCCTTCGGTAATAACCTGAACGGCCGCCTCATGAGGCTCATTCCAGTGATTCCCCGGTTTTACCTGCGCAATAGCTGCCTGCTGGGCTGCCAGTACCACGTTATACAACGCCTTTTGCGGACGGCGGAACTTGCCATTCACCGGGAAGGTGCGAGTAATGTCAGAAGCATAATTCTGGTATTCCGCCCCGGCATCAATCAGCAGCAGATCATTGTTTTTGAGCCGATCCCGGTTATCAATATAGTGAAGAACACAGGCATTTTCCCCGCCCGCCACAATGGAGCTGTACGCCGGGAAACGGCAACCGTTGTAGACAAACTCATGCAGCAGCTCCGCTTCAATCTGATATTCATACAGACCTGGCCGGCACGCTCTCATGGCGCGGCAGTGGGCCTGCGCCGAAACTTGCGCGGCATAACGCATGAGCTTGATCTCCGCCGCACTCTTTATCAGCCGCATCTCGTGCAACAGATGATCCAGCGCAATGATGTTGTCCGGAACATGAACACCCGCACGCGCCTTGCCACGCAGCCGGTTAATCCAGCCAATCAGCTGCTGATCAAAACCCCGCTCCCGGCCCATGGTGTAGTACACCTGGCTACGGTTCTCCAGCAGACCCGGCAGAATGTCGTCGATATCCGCAATGGGAAAGGAATCATCTGCACCATATTTTTCAATGGCCCCCTCCTGACCTGCAACAGATCCACTCCACCGCTCCATCTGCGCATCCCGCTCGCGGCAAAACAGGATATATTCGCCATGCTTGCGGCCGGGAATCAGCACCAGCACCGCCTCCGGCTCGGGAAAGCCGGTCAGGTACCAGAAATCACTATCGGGGCGATAAGGGTATTCATTATCCCGGTTGCGCTTGCTAACCGGTTTGGCGGGCAGGATCGCAATGGTTCCCTCCCCCATCATGCGGGTCAGGTGCTGACGCCGTCTGGCAAACTCATTGCGATTCAATCTGGTTTCCCTGGTTTGAGATTTATCTGCCGGATATGGCAACCCATCCGACGTCAATGCAGCTTGCCTGCAGATGCGGATTGCCGGTCACAGCCAAGTTCCGCATGAAGCAACAGCACCCCGGTGCGCAAATACTCCACCAGCTCCACATAGGAGCGCTCATCCTGCTCACCACCATCGAGCTGATAGCCGCCCGCCTGACTCATCTCGGCCAGATCACGCAGAATCTCCTGTGCTTCGAGAGAGAGTTGATCCGTCTGTTGCAAGCCACCCAGCGACAGCCCCAGCAGAAAGCCCTGGCACCACTCACCCAGCGCCTCAATCCGCAGCTCGATCGACTGGCCATCATCCGGCAGCAACGGAGAAAAGGCAAAACAGCTGTCATTCAAATCAGACTTCGTTTTTGCACCCAACCGGCCAAACACAGCCTCCGTCTCCGCATCCGGATTCACATCCGGAAACACCTGCCGCAGCCAACTGCCACCATCCACCAAATCATCGCCGCCGCACAGCAACCCACACAACGCGCCATGGCTCTCAGCCACACCCGGCTGCCCGGTCAGCGACCCCAGTTTCTCCTCGATCTGTTCGAAAGTCGGTTTATCTGTGCCCATCAGTACAGTATTCACGTAAAATCAGCATCGTACCACTTTTTCCCTCATCATTGACCCCGTGACTGCGGCGTTCTATATTGATGGGCACGAAAGAGGTATTTCCGAGGATACAGACTATCGTTATGGAAGATTTAGAGTTAAAACAACTGGAAGCCAGCATCGACGACTTGATAAGAGTCGTTGAGCATCTCAAGGAGGAGAACAGAACACTGCTCTCCGAGCGCGCTCACCTCCTGGACAGGACGGAAAAAGCGCGCCACCGGGTTGAAACAATGCTGGGACGACTCAAGACACTGGAGCAGGAATAACAGATGAAAAACGAACCAGAACTGGTAACCGTCCGCATCCTGGACAAAGAGTACCGTATCGGCTGTGGCGAGGGAGAGCGTGAAGCACTGATTGCGTCCGCCTATCACCTGGACGCAAGAATGAGAGAAATTTACAACAGCGGAAAAGTTGTTGGAATGGATCGCATCGCCGTCATGGCTGCACTGAACATTGCCCATGAATTTTTACAGCTACGCAACGAAAAAGAGACACTGACCCGCAAGGTAAACGGAGAGCTTGGCAGGCTGCATACCAAAATCGAAGCCGCCGTGGACAAAGCCATGAGCTAGCAGTCAGCCCGATCATGCGGTGGAATAGCAGCTTCAATGATGACGCCACGTTCAGCGAAAGGGTGCTGCAGTAGCGCTCTTCCCGTTTGCAATATTAAAAAACCGGCTAGCGCGCTGCGGTATTGTTTTCGGTTCTCACAGCCACAACCCGCTCCAGACTATGGAGCATGTTGGATGCCAGCCTGGAGCGCTCA